>NZ_JBBVMF010000003.1:0-362195 GCF_038150125.1 Rhodohalobacter sp. 8-1
TCAGCCGATTCCTTTGGAAACCATGAGTTTTTCCAACCCGGAGTTGTGCAACAGACTCGGCTGGCGGACCTCCAATCGTGGCGGGTTGATGAGGCTGGCACTTTTGCAAAAAGCTTATAAACCTGAGTTCGATTATTAATCTCATTGAATGTGGTCAAAAAGTCCACTCCTTTCTCAAAGAAGGGATTTTCCCGAAGGGATCCGCCAGCTGGCATGAAGGGGTGGTTTTGCCTTGGCCATCCCTGGAATAACAGTATTTTTTGAGTCTAATTTGAGCTCGAAACCTAAAGCTACCACCCCCTGCCCCTCCTTACACAGGAGGGGAGTATTCTTGCCCCGATTTACAATCGAACTCAGGTCATAAATCTATTCATACTTAGCTCAAACTGGTGCGCCACCACCCAACGCTTCGGGGATCCTCCGCATTCGCTTCGGACGTCCGGAGGTTGGATTGGGAGACCAAAAATAAAAAAACCCCGAATCGGAGTCCGATGCGGGGTTAAGTGCAAGTAGTGAAGAACCAGTCTTCATTTGTTTGCGATTTAGTTATTCATCAGCTTCTTGAAGTCGTCCATCGTGGAGCGGACTGCATCAGCTGATTCATCTAAAAGATCGCGTTCTTTTTCGTCTAAATCAACCTCAATGATCTCTTTGATGCCACCGTGTCCCAGTTTAACGGGCAGGCCGATGAAAATATCATCAATTCCGTATTGGCCGTTTGGTTTTACGGCACACGGAAAAATACGGTTTTGGTCGAGCATGATGGCTTCGACCATTTGCGCGGCTGCAGCTCCGGGGGCATACCAGGCTGAGGTTCCCATCAGGCCAACAATCTCGCCACCGCCTTTTTTGGTGCGGGCTACAATATCGTCCAGCTTGCTTTCATCAATCAGCTGTGTGACCGGGATTCCGGCTACTGTAGTGTATCGCGGCAGCGGCACCATTGTATCTCCGTGGCCACCCATCAGCAGCGCCTGGATGTCTTTAGGTGATACATTGAGCTCTTCTGCAAGAAATGCACGGTAGCGTGCCGTGTCAAGGATCCCGGCCATTCCCATAACTTTGGTATCATCCAGGCCTGATGAGGCGTGAGCCACATATGTCATCACGTCAAGTGGGTTCGATACAATAATCATGATGGTATCGGGAGAGTGTTTCACGAGCTCCGTGGCTACCTTATCCACAATTTTTGCATTTATTTCAAGAAGATCATCACGGCTCATTCCCGGCCGGCGCGGCACTCCTGCTGTAATCACACAAACATCTGAATTTGCGGTGTCTTCATAATCAACGGTTCCGTTCAGGCGGGTGTCGAATCCATGAATTGGTGATGACTCCCATTGATCCAGCGCACGGCCTTTTGAAGGATAAAACGTTTTATCGTCCTCTTTCTTCTCGATATCTACCATTACGACTTCTTTTGCGAAATCGCGTTGTGCGACGCTGAGCGCCACGGTAGATCCTACATTTCCGCCAGCTCCTACTACAGTTACTTTCATTTGTTCGTTTTTTTAGGTTGTTGGTTCGATTTAAAAAAATTAGTCATCTGACTGGCCATCTCGTCCCCGCCGGTTGTCGAGTCCCCACATCAGCTTATTTCGTAATGTCTCAAAATACGTCTGGTTTTTGAGCATCACCAACCCAATGCTTAGCCGGCTTTTTTGTATTTCTACTGTCGTGATGGCTTTATCAAACATACGGCCGTCAGATGAAAATAAGATGTGGTCGGGCCGTTCTTCAACTTCTATTACGAGTTTTTTGTCTGACGGCAATACCAGCGGCCGTGTTGTAAGCGTATGCGGGTTGATGGGGGTCACTATCATCACTGGTGTTCCGGGCATCACAATGGGTCCGCCGGCAGACAAATTGTAGGCTGTGGAGCCTGTGGGCGTCGAAATGAGCAGCCCATCGGCCCAAAACCGGTTTAATAGCGTGCCATCGTAGTCGGCCCTGAGGCTTACCATCGATGACGTATCTTTTTTGGTAAACAGGAATTCGTTAAGTGCATTAAACTCATCACCGTCTTTCGTGGCGGCATGAAGCATGGCGCGTTCTTCAATTTCAAACTGTCCCTCAGCCAGGTCGGTTAACGCCTCCGTAATCTGATTGGGCTGCACGTTGGCCATGAATCCCAAACGCCCGGTATTAATACCCAGTACGGGTGCATTCGAGTGTTTAACATATCGCGCGGCGTGAAGCATCGTGCCATCCCCTCCAATCGCGATGATAAAATCTGCTTCTACAACACACTTTTCTTCGGATGTCATCAGCTTTACGGTATCGTTAAAAGAAATACCGGCAACCGAATCGGCAAAAGCAGAGGATAGAAACACTGTGTGTCCGTTCTCATCACACCAGTGAAGAACCTGCTGAAGAGGGTCTTTTATAGAATATTTTTCAGGATTGGCAAGAATGCCGAGTTTCATGGAGTACCCGTTTGTTCTTCATTTACGGTGATGTTTTCAACAAACAATTTCCACGCTATATCTGTATCCGGGATTCCGCTCACGCTCAAATGTGAGAGTCCGTATCCGGAAGTGACCATCTGCAGCCATGCACCTGATTTTAAGGGAGATAATTTGTTGTGGTATGTATCATTCGAAAACGTATAAACTGCGGTTCTTGAGATGGGTGTTCTGATATCAGTCAGAGCAAATTCTGAATCGGGTACCATGTATTTTTGCTGGATGCTGGTTAGTAACATCCGTGCATAGGGGTCAGTTGTATATGTAACATAATATTGCTCGTCGGCGCCTCTGCCAGCTGAATCTGCTGCCTCAATCGGATTGGGGATCGATAGATCTCCCGAGGTAGCTATAGAATCGAGTGTGACGGCCGATAGCCGGTTTTTAAGCCAGGCCATGTTTGCCCGCCGGGTGTCATTAAAATAGACGTGTACGCGTCGCTCGCCATTTTGATGGAGAGTGTACTGGCTGTTATATCCGGGGGAGAGCGAATTATTGCCTTCCAGGGCAACGCGTTTTGTTTCAGGGCCAATTTCTGGAATCCAGTCCAGATCGTTTGCGGCAAATGCCTGAAAGAGCTGGCTTTCCCGGGGAAAGTAAGTGAAATCTATTCTGTTGAGGCGTGGTGATGAGAGGCGTTTCCCGTTTGAACGGGACTCATCACGGATTAAAATGAGTGTATTGTCGTTTCGCTCCTGGAACCGCAATGCACCGGTACCTACCGGGGATGTTTTAAGAGTTTTACCTTGTATTTGAAGTGCTTCGCGCGGATAGATGGCGAGATAGGGAGACGCAAGCTTTTTTGTGAAATTCGGATCTGGTTCAATCAGGCGGAAGCGCACTGTCTGTGAATTGACAACCTGAATTCCGGACACACCTTCGATTGCCCGTCTCTCGGAATCATAGATGTAGCGCTGATCTTCAAAGTAATCCTGGTATCCTTCTACATTCATAAGAAGTTCAGATGCATTATCAGGAACGGTTGCCCGCGCTGTTCTTTCAAACGCCCACTTGATGTCTGCCGCCTGAACACGCCGCCCGATGCCGCTGATAAAAACGTCACTATCGTGGTAAAAAATATCGGTATTGATATTAAATGTATATGAAAGGCTGTCGTCGGAAACAGTGACATTTCTTGCAATGGCCTGTGTGACGCTGCCGCTTTCATCAACAGTGAATAATCCATCGTAAATAAGCGAGAGCACCCGTTTGGAACTAAGATTGTTGATAAAGAGCGGGTCCATGTTATCCACGGGTTCTATTAAACCCACGTTAAGCTGCATGAAGGTCTCGACAGTGTCGGCTTTTGCAGGCCCTCTTTGGGCGATGTTTTGCGGGGAATCATCAACAACCCGAACCTGCTCACCTGAACCACAGGCTGCCAAAAAAGTAAAAGTTGTTATGAGAAACAGGCTGTAGTATCGATTGAGTGTGTTCATCAATTATTTTGAGGTTTTTAGTCCTTTCATTCCTTTAACGGCTTTCTGGCTAAGTAAGTTTGTTTCATAGCTTTGGACCCGCCCATTTTTTTTCTGATGCTGATCAACAGCAATGCTAAGCAGTTCCTCCATCAGATTATTGAAGCTGATGTTGCTCTCTTTCCACAGGTAAAATGAGAATGAGCCCGGGATGGTGTTTATCTCATTAAAATAAAACTGATTCGTCTCGCCATCCACAAGAAAGTCAAGCCGTGCCAGGCCGGATGCCTGTATCGTCGAAAAAACTTTTTTTGCCGTATCCTGAATGCTTTCGGCCAATTCAGGGGCAATATCGGCAGGGATGACCCGGTCGGCGGAAGCCATACCCTTAGCGCCCTCATCCTGCTGATATTTATCGGCAAAGCTTAAAAGCTCTTCCCGGCCCATGGGACGCTCACAAACGCTTACGCGATTCTTTTCAGGTGTTCCGAGAACAGAGCAATTGATTTCAACAAGGGGGGTAATTGCTTGTTCAACCATCAGGTGGGAATCATAGCGAAAAGCTGTTTCAATAGCTGTTTCTGCTTCCTCTGTATTTTTTACAATTTCAACGCCGATGCTGCTGCCGAGAGACACAGGCTTCACTATTGCGGATTCTCCGAGCTCTTTAATCTGTCCTAAAATCTGATCACGCTCGTCCACCCAGCGATTTTCACTAAAACTGATGCCATTCACCACGGGAATGCCCGCCGATTTACAGAGCTGTTTAGCAATGACTTTGTTCATACCGATAGCGGACCCCATCACACCGCTGCCGGTATATGGAATGTTGTAAACTTCGCAGATGCCCTGGAATGATCCGTTTTCGCCGGCTGATCCGTGAAAGGCCGGAAGCACCGCGTAGATCGGGACTTCTTCGGAACGCGAAAAAATGCCTGATACCAAGGTTTTAAGCACAGGGCGTCCGTCGCTAAGCCGGGTGAAGACGCAAGGCGAAGCGGTGGCCGTAAGTTTATTTAAATCCTTGTAGTTTTTTAGATCGCGCAGAATCTCTCCTGTGTACCACTGACCCGATTTTGAAATGTATAGGGGGATCGCCCGGTATGAAGAATCTTCAAGGGCGGCAAGCACCTGCATGGCCGTTAATACTGAAACTTCATGTTCAGGTGACACACCGCCAAATGCGACGATTACGTTCGGTTTGCTCATAAAAAAGTGATCTTAATTAAGACTGAATGATACAAAGTTCACCCGATAATAGATAGCGCCGGAATGGTAGTTCCAAATGTGCGAGTGGGGCATGATGATCAAAAAATGTGACCACAATGCTTAATACCGAAACAGGAAAGTTTTGCAATATTTTAAAGTCTGCAGTTCGTAACTTTTATTTCTTTGAGCAAGTCGTTTGCAACATGCTAAAGGTGTAACATGTTTTACGCAGTTAATACTGAGACAGACCATAAAAGATCCGTCCCAATTGAATTGCAATAATCACTATTGATAATATCACACAATCCATCATTCAGAAATTTATTTTATGAGTCGTTTTCTGCCTTTTCTTTTATTGCCTCTGATCTTTCTAACGTCTTGCAGCCTGTTCCGTACGGCTTCGAGTGATGGCCCGGTCCGATCGTCCGGCCCTTCATCAAACAGTTACAGCAGCGTCATTACCGGCGATGCAGTAACGACTGAGGGCGTGCTGGATGTTCATTATGTTGATGACAAGATTTACTACGAGATTCCTGACTCCCTTATTGGGCGAGATTTTCTGATGGTGAGCCGCGTGGCAAAAGTGCCTGGCAACTTTTTTGGGTTCATCAGCAGCGGAAGCAAGACGGCAGAACAGGTATTTGCTTTCGAAAAAACGAAAGATAAGATCAACATCCGGCAGCGCTCCTATAACAGCGTTGCAGCAGACACACTCCCGATTTATAAATCTGTACAGGCTAATAATTATGAACCCATCATCGCTACGTTTGATATTGAGGCGCGAGGGCCAGATAGTACTACATCTGTCATACAAATCAACGACTTCTTTGAAAACGATGTGCCGGCTATAACAGGGTTAGTCGGTTTTCTGCGGAATATTTACCAGGTACGCCGCCTCGACAGTAACCGAAGTTATATTGATACTGTCCGGACATATCCCCAGAATGTGGAAGCCCGCCACGTAATGACATACGAAGCGATGGAGTCGCCATCAGCCCGGGGAACAAACACTATTTCTGTTCTGATGAACCAGAGCATGATTCTGCTTCCAAAAGAGCCGATGATGCCACGTCACGCCGATTACCGTGTGGGCTATTTTACCGTCAACCAATTAAATTTCAGTTCAGATGCACAAAAAGCGGATACGAGAACGCTTATTCGCCGTTGGAAACTTGAGCCGTCCAATCCCGAAGCGTATGCTCGTGGCGAACTGGTTGAGCCTGTGAAACCTATCATTTATTACCTGGATCCGGCAACGCCTGAAAGATATCGCCAAAATGTGATTAACGGTGTGGAAGACTGGAATGTGGCGTTCGAGGAGGCCGGTTTTAAAAACGCCATCCAGGCCAAGCTTCCCCCTACTGAAGAGGAAGATCCCAATTTTGAGCCGGAAGATATTCGGTACAACATGGTGAGATGGATCGCCAACACCACCCGGAATGCCGTTGGCCCAAGTACAACCGATCCCCGGACCGGTGAAATTATTGCCAGTGATATTATCTGGTATCATAATCACATCCGCTCATACCGTAACCGTTTGATGCTGGAAACGGGCGCTGCTAATTCCGATGCGCGATCGCTTCCAATTGATGAAGAGTACCTTGGAACAGCAATCCGCCAAGTTATAGCTCACGAAATTGGCCACGCAATCGGTTTGCCTCACAATATGAAAGCAAACTCGTCTTACCCGGTTGATTCATTGCGGTCGCCAACATTTACCGAGGAATACGGTGTGTCGGCGTCGGTGATGGACTATGCAAGGCAAAATTACATTGCCCAGCCCGGTGATGGTGTAGAGCGATTCATCAGGAAAATCGGGCCGTACGACAAATATTCCGTGAATTGGGGTTACCGCGTAATCCCTGGTGCAGAGACAGCCGAAGAGGAAATCCCGACGCTCGACCAGTGGATTCTCGAAAAACAAGACGATCCGATGTATCGCTTTGGCACATCCACCGGGTACGACCCGTCAGCGCAGCGAGAGGCACTTTCTGACGATCCTGTTATGGCCTCAACGTACGGCATGATGAATCTGAAGGCGGTTACCCCGAATCTTGTTGAGTGGACAACAGCACCGGGTAAGGATTATGATGACCTTGAGGAGCTTTACGGTGAGCTGATAGGACAGTGGAGCCGGTATGTGGGACATGTAATTACCAATATCGGCGGCGTGTACCTCGAACGCATTACATCTGACCAGGATGGCCGCGTCTTCAGGCCGGTTCCCAAGGAAGTGCAGGAAGAATCGATGCAGTTTATGGTTGATCATGCGTTTACAACCCCTTACTGGCTGCTTGAAGAGAGCATTCTGAGAAATATTGAACACGCCGGCGCTATTGAGCGGATCAAGCGGCTGCAGGGTCGACATCTGTCTGAGGTGATGGAACCTGAGCGAATGAACAGGATTATTGAAGGCGAATCGTTTCGCGGAGACGAGGCGTATACCCTTGCTGAAATGCTTGAGGATGTGCGAATCGGAATCTGGAGTGAACTTGCTGGTAGCGAAACGATTGATCCTTATCGCAGAAATTTGCAACGTACGTATATAGATGCAGTTCGCGGCCTTATGGAAAGCGATGGCTCAGATGTGAATATTAGCGACATCAAACCAATGCTTCGTGATGAGCTGCGAATTCTGGGTGATCAAATAGATGATTCAGTCGGGAGTACACCCGACTGGATGACCCGAATTCATCTGCAGGATATTTCAGAGCGGATTGATAATATTTTAGATCCGTCTTAATAATCCCCGTCTGACGATTGTCTTTTTCGTCTGACGGGCAGGTAGGTTGAGGCTCCTCGGTCAGCCAAACATGGCATGTCTCGGAAGGGATCTGCACTCGGTTGCCTAAGCAAGTTTTATAACTGGATCCAAGCGTTTCAATAGCAATAGACATGCCATGTTTATGAAAAAGCCATTGAACTCGTCAGCCTGTCCCGCAGGAACTCCTATGAAGCAGAAACAGCATACAGATGAGGGCCCCGTCTGACGATTGTCTTTTTCGTCTGACGGGTGAGATAAGGATTCTTGGATATAATTGAGGAACTCTTCTGAACGGAGCTCAAGCCATTGGATATTATTGAAAAACAGAAAAAGAATTAAGTACAGAGTGTGATAAAACTGAGAATACAGCCTGAAATTCAATATTGATGCAGGCTTGGGCTCATCCGCGGGTCAGCGACGCCGCGGTACTATTTCCAGTGCGACTGCGCAATAGCTTCTTCGCTCTCAGCTTCGGCCAGGAATCGTTCGGCGTCAAGGGCGGCGCGGCATCCTGTTCCGGCAGCGGTAACGGCCTGGCGATAAATGGGATCCATTGCATCTCCGCTGGCAAAAATGCCCGGCAGATCGGTTTCGGTAGATTGCCCTTTGGTTTGGATATAACCTACATCATCCATCGTAAGAACGTCTTTGAACAGGTCGGTATTGGGCTTGTGGCCGATTGCAATAAATACGCCGGTAACATCATCAAGGACAGACTCTTCTTCAGTCTCGGTATTCTTTATTTTTACACCTTCAACGACTTTATCTCCAAGAACTTCAACCAGTTCTGAATTCCAGATAAATTCAATCTTTTCGTTATTAAACGCGCGGTTCTGCATCGCTTTGGACGCACGTAGTTCTTCGCGCCGGTGAATGACCGACACTTTGCTGGCGAACTTAGTTAGGAATGTGGCTTCTTCCATGGCGGTATCTCCCCCGCCTACAATCACAACGTGCTCATTTCGGAAAAATGCCCCGTCGCATGTGGCACAGGCGCTCACACCTTTACCGCGCAGTTTTTGCTCACTTTCAATTCCAAGCCATTTTGCAGAGGCTCCTGTGGCAATGATTATAGAATTTGCAAACACAGTGGTTTCCTCATCAACAGTGAGTTTATATGGCAGTTCGCCAAACTCTATATTATTTACAAATCCATAGCGGCAATCGGCACCAAAGCGTTTAGCCTGCTCCCTGAAATCGTCCATCATTTTTGGCCCCATTACACCTTCGGGATAGCCTGGAAAATTATCTACATCAGTTGTTTGCATGAGCTGTCCGCCGGGCTCAGGTCCTTCAAAAACAAGTGGCTTCAGGTCAGCCCGTGCTGCGTAAAGTGCTGCAGTGAAACCTGCAGGGCCGCTGCCGATGACAATAACGTCAAATGTCTTTCCTTCAATATCTTTCATGCGTGTATAGTTTGTTTATTTATTTTGGCTAAAGGTAACAAATTTTATGGCTCTATTTAGTCAATCTTGTCTATCGGTTATATAGCTTTTGGATAACATTTTTCTTATTTCTTTTGATGGAACCGTTTCCATGGGAAAGTTTATATTGCAAACATCCTAAAAATCTATAAGTTTATGGAAATTCTTATGTTGGAGGAAATAATTACATGATTGGGGTTTGTAAAGAAACGGGTAAAAATGAAAGCCGGGTAGCTCTTACACCGGAAGGGGTAAAAAAATTAAAAGATACCGGTCAGGATATTATCATTGAATCCGGGGCAGGTACAGCATCCAGTTATTCTGATGATGATTATACTGATGCAGGTGCTGAAATTGTTAACGATCGTACAAAGGTATTAACCGATTGCGACATTTTGTTAGCTGTTCAGGCTCCCGCCGCTGAGGATCTCGGTAAAATGAAAGAGGGCAGTGTGCTCATCAGCTTTATATGGCCGCTTCAGAACGAAGATTATGTGGAGGTCCTGAAGAAGAATAAGATTTCAGGACTGGCTATGGATACCGTGCCAAGGATCAGCCGGGCACAGTCTATGGATGCGCTATCGTCTATGAGCAACATCGCAGGTTATAAAGCCGCATTGCTTGGCGCCAATACGCTCGACAAGTATCTCCCGATGATGATGACTGCCGCAGGGACAATTCCTCCGGCCAAAGTGTTAGTGCTCGGTGCCGGCGTAGCAGGTCTCCAGGCAATCGCAACAGCCAAGCGCCTTGGGGCCGTTGTCGAAGCGTTTGATATTCGTCCGGCCGTAAAAGAACAGGTGGAAAGTCTGGGTGCGAAATTTGTGGAAGCTGAATCCGAAGATGACGCGGATGAATCATCAGAAACAAAAAGCGGCTACGCCAAAGAACAAACCGAAAGCGATAGGGAGAAACAGCAGAAGCTGGTTCACGAACATGTCGCGAAATCCGATATCGTTATTACAACAGCACTCGTTCCCGGCCGCCCGGCGCCTAAGCTCATTCCAAAAGAGATGGTGGACGATATGCAGGCCGGCTCTGTGATTGTTGATATAGCCGCAGAACAGGGCGGAAACTGTGAGCTTACAAAGCCCGGCGAAACAGTAAATCATAAAGGCGTACTCATTTTGGGGCCGCTTAATATGCCGTCGATGCTGGCGTATCACGCGAGTAAACTCTATTCGAAAAACCTGCTGTCGCTTCTTGATCTGTTGCTGGAAGACGGAAAACCCAATTTTAATTTTGATGATGAGATCATTGTCAACACTACCGTAACGCATGAAGGAGAGCTCATCTCTCCATTTGTGAAGGAGAACATGTAGCGGAAAAAACCAACCATGTACTCTGATGCCCGGCAATGATTTCGCTTATATTTTTTTGATACGATGTCTGCCACGTCGCCGGCCGGTCATACCCGGTCACTCATATAACCCAAGACTCACGATAAACATCTATGGAAGATCTGATATTTAACCTTTTCATATTCGTGCTCGCCTCATTCGTGGGGTTTGAGCTGATAACGAAAGTGCCTCCAACACTTCATACACCCCTGATGTCGGGTGCAAATGCCATTTCCGGTATCACCCTTATTGGTGCATTGATTATCACAGGCGGTTCCGACTCGCCGTATGCACAGTGGATCGGATTCGCAGCTATTGTGTTTGCCACCATAAATGTGGTGGGCGGATTTATGGTGACCGACCGTATGCTGGAGATGTTCAAGAAAAAGGAGGATAACTGATGAGTCAATTTTTACCGGAAGCAATTCAATCTGCACTCCCAAATATTATCCAGCTTTTCTACTTGCTGGCGACAGGTTTTTTTATCGTAGGAATTAAACGCCTTGGGTCACCGGCAACGGCCCGCTCAGGAAACCAGATGGCGTCTTTTGGGATGCTGATTGGAGTAGCCGTGACGCTTTTCGACCAGGAAATTATCAGTTTTGAGCTTATCATTGCAGGTGTTGTTATCGGCGCTCTTATTGGTATTGTTGCGGCCAAAAAAGTGCAAATGACCGCCATGCCCGAAATGGTTGCTATTTTCAACGGGTTTGGTGGCGGAGCGTCAGCGCTGGTAGCCTGGGGTGAGTTTGCCCGGGTTGACCCGACACTCATTGCAGTAGACGGCTTGATAACCACCGGGCTGAGTATTCTTATCGGGTCCATCACGTTTACCGGTAGCTTTATCGCCTTTGGCAAACTCAAAGGGTTTATTGACGGCGGACGCATTGCACTGCCGGGACAGAATATAATAAACCTGGTGCTGACGGCTGTAGCACTCGGCCTGGTCGGCTGGTTTACGATTGACCCTGCTTACCAGGTGGTGTTTTGGTCGCTGTTCGGGCTTGCGCTGCTGATTGGCGTGCTCACGGTTCTGCCCATTGGCGGGGCTGATATGCCTGTTGTAATTTCATTGTTGAATTCATATTCGGGAATTGCAGCATCTATGGCCGGATTTGTATTAGGTAACAATTTGCTAATCATCAGTGGTGCGCTTGTGGGAGCCGCTGGCTTGATCCTCACCAACGTGATGTGCAAAGCCATGAATCGGTCATTGGTCAATGTACTGTTTGGCGCATTTGGAGGCGGTGACGAGGGCGGGCCCGGCGATACAGGTGACAGTGATAAATCGGTTCAAAAGACATTTGCTGATGATGTTGCCATTCAATGTTCTTACGCCAATAAAGTGATTATTGTACCTGGCTACGGACTTGCCGTAGCGCAGGCTCAGCACGTATTGAAAGAAGTAGCCAATTTGCTTGAAGAAAAAGGTGTCGAGGTTGCGTATGGCATTCACCCGGTTGCGGGACGAATGCCGGGGCACATGAACGTGCTGCTGGCTGAAGCTGACGTTCCGTATGACCAGCTGTATGATATGGATGAAATCAACCCGCAGTTTAAAAATACAGATGTAGTTCTGGTAATTGGAGCAAATGATGTGGTAAATCCCGCTGCTAAAACCTCACCCGGAAGCCCGATTTACGGCATGCCAATTCTAAATGTTGATGAAGCCAAGCGCACAATAATTTTTAAGCGGAGCCTCAGCCCGGGATATGCCGGCATCGACAACGAACTCTTTTACAGTGATAAAAACCAGATGTTCTTTGGGGATGCGAAAAAATCTTTGCAGGAGTTATCTAAGGCGGTTAAAGAACTGGATTAAAAGGAGGGCATTTAGCTAACGATAAATGTTGAATAAAACCTGTCAGATTTTTGAGATTTCAACTTACTTAAAGTAACTAATACTTCAAACCTGACAGATTTAGGATGACATGATAACGGTCTTCCAGACAATAATTAGATATAATTTCTTCAAATAAGGTATAGTATAGCCATAAAAAACCCGGACAGCAATGATCCGACCGGGTTCAATAGATTTAAAAAATATCTATCAGTTTATTATTCCACAGGCACGATTCTGCTAAGAGTCCCTTCCGACTCATTGGTAAAGTAGATGTAACCATCAGGCCCCATCTCAACTTCCCTGATTCTGCCTATTCCATCAAGGAATCGCTCTTCATGAACGTATTCGCCATCTTCAATCACAACACGAGAGATCAGTTGAAATTTAAGAGCTCCATTCATAATGTCGCCTGTCCAGTTCGGGTAGCGGTTGCCTGTGACAAAGGCCATACCCGAAGGGGCGATTGACGGTGTCCAGTGCATCACGGGCTGTTCCATACCTGCTTTTGCCGTGTCAGGCGTGATTTCTGTACCGTCATAATTAACGCCGTGTGTAATTTCCGGCCAGCCGTAGTTATTACCCATTTGTGGGTTGTTAAGCTCGTCACCACCTCGTGCGCCGTGTTCGTTGGTCCAGATTTCACCTGTTTCCGGGTGAACGGCCATCCCCTGGATATTCCGATGTCCATACGAATAAATTTCATCAAGTCCGTTTTCGCCCACAAAGGGGTTGTCATCAGGTATACTCCCGTCAGGATTGAACCGGAACACGTTGCCGTTTGAAAGCGACAAATCCTGGGCCTTATTTCTTTCACCCCGGTCACCGATTGTAAAATAGAGGTAGCCATCACCGCCAAAGGCAATTCTGCCTCCGAAGTGGCGGCCAATGCTCGTGAATTCATTCCCGGTATAAATCTCTTCCCTGTCGACAAGCTCGTAACCATCAAGCCGCATACGCTCTAGTGATGTGACGGTTCCGCCATCAGGTCCCGGCTTGGCAAAGCTCAGGTAAATCCATCCGTTATCCTCATAATCAGGATGAAGGGCGAGATCAAACATTCCTCCCTGGCCTTCGGCAACTACTTCAGGTGTTCCCGAGAGCGGCTGATCCCTCAACATTCCATCTTCAACAATGCGAACGGTGCCATCTCTTTCAGTGATCAGAACAGATCCGTTGGGCAAAAACGCAACTCCCCATGGCACGCCAAGTCCCTCCACAACATTTTCCACGAATACGGAGTGTTCTTCGGTTTGAATAATCTCAGTGGGTTCACCCGGTTCAGCAAAATATTGAACATACAGTGAGTCGCTATTTGTCTGACATGAACTAGCCACCACACCAAAAAAAAGTGTGATAAGTAAGAGTAGTTGATTCCTTAATATCATATGAAGCTTTATATTTTAAATTTAAAAGATTTAGAATTGATTAAATGATGTAATTCATAATATGTTAACAAAGGTAAACTACGGCTAAACAGTAAAATATGCCTAAATCTTGAATTGCCGGGTGTTAAAAGTCATCAATATTAAATATGCCTTCGAGATCGAAGGGAACGCTCTGTTCTTCTGTAAATCCTTCGAGGTCAGCTGAAACGCGAGCCTGACCTGTCAGTCTATACTCAAACTCTTTTCGTCCACCCATCATTTCAACGAGTGCAGATCCCATTTGAGATGCACTGAGCTGCACCGGGATCGTAATCTCTCTCGTGTCAGAACCGTCTACCCGGATTGATTCGCCGAGCCGTGTGTCCAGCCACTCTTTTCCGTTTACCTGGAGAGCATAATCGGCTCCGGCAAGGGTAATGCCAAACGCATTTGGATTGCTTACACGGAATGATAATTCAATTTCTGCTCCTGAAAATGAGAGGCGTTTCATTTCAAAATCTCCAAACTGAATACGGGGTATTTTTGGGATAGGAAGTACACCTTCGGCCTGCACCGGTACGGTTCGGGAGCCGATCACAGGAAGTGAAAATGAAACGGCGGTATCCATCCGGTATGAGACGGAGTCCTGACGCAGGACTGATCGAAATGATTCATACAGGTTTGAAAACGTCATAGATACCGGCACCTGGACCGTGGAGGTGGATTCCCTGCCAATTTCAAGTCGTTCTTCCTGCGTTCCTGAAATAAACGACTGGCCATTGATGAAAAATTCGTAGTTGTATCTGTTGGCAGAAACGTCGAGCCGATTCGGGTTCGTCACATCAAAATCGAACAGGAGTGTGACTCCGTCGAAGTTTATCGTTTGGATAGACATGTTAGAAAATCGGACGGTCGGTTCCTGGATGTCTGCAGCATCGCGCAATGCAGCACAAGAGGATAGTATAGTCAGCATCAACATCAGAAAAGCCGGAAGTAAGTGCTTTTTCATTGGTATTATTCTTTGGGGTTCAAATCTCTGCAATATATTAATTTGATAGCAGGATGTTTGTACCCATAACAAAGAAATTGTTCCGATGCTATTCTCCACGGTTTCCTGTGAAATCGACACAGTGAATGAAAATTCTGCTTTTATGATTCATTTCCACTATACTTTCCGGACCAACCTAAACGATAAATCCTGCCACTTTATGAAACGCTTCTTAAGTACGCTTCTATTATTGATTGTGATATATGGATGCAGCACAACCAGCGATCAGCCATCGCATTTGTCGTTTGATACAGCTGACCCAGCTGAAGCCGGAGTCTATGCCGATTCTCTACAGGCCGTTACAGAATTTTTACAAGCTGCCGTTGATTCAAACAAAATTCCAGGCGCTGTGGCGATGATCGTGAAAGACGGAGCCATCGTGTATAACCAAGCGGTTGGCATGGCAGATATTGAGGAAGGTGAAGATATGGAAACGGATCACATTTTTAGGCTGGCATCCATGACAAAACCGGTAACGTCGGTTGCTGTTCTGATGCTTGCCGAATGGGATTCGCTAAGCGTTAATGATCCGGTAGCGGACTACATTCCAGAATTTTCTGATATTCGTGTGCTTGGCAGCGTAGACATGGCCGATACTACGTGGTCATCTGAGCCGGTTGATACACCGGTCACCATTCATCACTTGCTCACGCATACATCAGGCATTGCGTATGGATTTATCGATGAACAGCTGGGCGCAATTTATACCAAAGGCAATGTGCCTGACGGAACGGTTATGGACGGCCGAACAATTGCAGAAACGATGCCGGCACTGGCAGATTTGCCGCTTAAACATGAGCCGGGTATAAACTGGACATATGGCTTGAGTACGGATGTGCTCGGCCGCGTTGTGGAGATAGCATCAGGCAAGCCTCTTGATCAATTTTTCCTCGATGAAATTTTTGAACCGCTGGGAATGGACAGTACTGGATTCAATATCCCGGCAGAGATGCAGGATGAGATTGTGGCGCTCTACAGAAATCCGGACGAAAACACTCTTTCAAGGGTTTCCCGGCTTTCTATTGAAGGATCGGATTCATTGGACATGGATAGCGAACAGCTTCCCGAGATTACTTATTTTTCAGGAGGCTCAGGCCTGATGGGGACGGTGCAAGATTACCAGGTTTTTCTGCAGACCATCCTGAATGGCGGTGCCTTTGGTGGTACAAGAATTTTCAGTGATGAGACGGCACAATGGCTGATGGAAAGTCAAATTGATGACATTCGCCTTGGCCGGGATGGGTTCAGCTACGGTTTTTGTGTCACACTTCCGGATGGCGAGCTGATTAATATGCGGCAGCCGGGCAGGCTTCAATGGGGCGGACTCTTTCAAACCCACTTCTGGATTGATCCCGCAAGGAACAGCTCGGTTGTTTTGATGACACAGGTATTTCCGTCGGAACATCAGGAAGAACTATACAATGGCTTCGAACAAAGGGTAAACAGTGCATACAAGTAATTTCTGGAAAAAGAGACTTCGTCAAAACACAAATTGAGTTCATGAAATGTTCATTGAAAGCACCTATCTTAGTCAGTCTTTCAATCCCCGACCAAATTCATGAATAAACCGGCTCTTGCGACTGTATTTTTAGTGGTGATGATAGACCTGCTCGGGTTTGGGATCGTGTTGCCGCTGCTTCCGTTTTACGCGCAGGAATTTGCCGCCTCCGCTGTAACGATCGGGCTGCTCTACAGCGTCTATTCGTTTATGCAGCTCATCTTTTCGCCAATCTGGGGAAGTTTGTCCGATAGGATTGGCCGCCGCCCGATCATGCTGTTGAGCACATTTGGTGCTGTTCTGGCGTACATTATCTTTGGCCTTGCGGAAACATTGGGCGTCCTGTTCTTCTCCCGTATCATTGCCGGCGTAATGGGTGGCAACATCTCAACTGCACAAGCCTATATCGCCGATGTGACCGACAAGGAGAATCGTGCAAAAGGGATGGGTTTGATCGGAGCCGCATTCGGGATTGGCTTTGTAGTAGGCCCGGCATCTGCTACGCTGCTGATTCACTCCTCATTTCACGATTTTGTGGGGAGTATCGGGTTGATTGAGTTTGCCGACTGGATGCGAACAAATAAATTTGCCTTGCCGGGATTCTTCGCCGCTTTCCTGAGTTTTTGCAGCTTTTTGATGGTGCTCCTGAAGCTTCCCGAAACCGTGGATACATCAAAGGAGAAGCCTGCAGGAATGAGTCGCCCAAGTGTGTTTACGCCCCGCTTTTGGCGACAGCTATCAAAGCAAAAAAGTACGACCTCCCGCGGCTTTTTGATTCCGCTGATTATCGGATTCTTCCTGCTGTCGTTTGGTGAGTCGAGCCTCTACAGCGCCTTTCCGCTGTTTGCAGAACAGGAGCTGAATCTCACAGCAGAGCAGGTTGGTATTCAGTTTTTTTACATCGGGATTGTGGCCGTCATCATCCAGGGGTTTCTCATCAAACCGCTGACTAACCGTTTTGCCGAGGAGAAGATTTTTCTTGTTGGCAACGTTTTGATGATACTCGGTTTGGCATCAATTCCCCTTGCTGCCGATACATTTCAGCTTGCGATGGCGCTTTGTTTAATGGCGGTTGGTAAAAGCCTCAACACGCCAACTATCACCAGCCTGATTTCCCAGGAAGCCGAAGAGGAACATGTGGGCGCCGTGATGGGAACAGCCCAGGGAATGTCGGGTCTCGGCCGAATGATCGGCCCAACCTGGGGCGGCGCGCTCTTTGCCGTCTATTTTGGAATCCCGTTTGTTGCAACAGCGGCGATTGTGGGGGGCACACTTTGGATTGGGTGGAGTTTGGTTAGGACATCACCCACGGCCTGATTTTCTTGCAATGTAAAAAAGCATCTGCCAAACGGAAAATTGCGTTTCAATAAGCAACCTGCAGGACCGCGAACAGAGTGAGTATTTGGCAGAGTTGCGGATACGTCAACCTAAGATTCTGCTCCGATATGGCAGAGTTGTCGTAAGAACCCATTTAAAATTTCGCTTAAGCATACCCAAGTAGAATGAAGGGATATAACCTATAGCGGATGATAGTCAAAGATGGCTTTTCTTTAATGAAGATTTACTGTTTATGCGGATTGATCAAATTAAGCTGGTTAATATTCTTAAAATCACTGACATTCCTCGTTAGAAGAGTAAGATCATATAAAATAGCTGTTGCGGCAATGATTGCATCTGGTAGCTTGATTTTTGAAGCTTTCCGAACCTTTGCAGTCTCTAACTTGATGTTTTTTTCAAGTTCAAATACGAGAGAGTCATCTATAAAGTTTTGGATTACGACCATATCATTTTCTTTAGGCGCGTTCCAGCAGAGTAATTCAATTTCGGTAATGGCTGAGATAGCCGGTTCAGACTGATCCAAAATTTTATCAATAAATTTCTCAGATGATGGAGGAAACTGTTGCTGAAGATAGTAAATAACGGTATGGGTATCCCATAGATATTTTACTCCCATTCGTTACGTAATTCTTTTAATTGTTGATCAATCTCATTCAAAGGCTGTTTAGTCATAGCTCCTTTGTATTTACTCCAATCCCTTGAAGTCACGTTACGCTCTTTCTTGTCCTCACGCAATCGAATCAGTTTCAGTTTTTCCAAATCCCGCAACAGATTCATGGCCTTATCATTGATAATATCAATTTTTATTGAACGCATAATTATTACCAGCTTTTTGAAGAATGTGGATGCAATATGATTAAAAATGTGAAATATTGATTTACTATCCAATGTGTAAGAAAACAATTACAGAAATAGATGTTTTCACACGTATACTTGATCAAATATAAAAACCCTTTTATGGGGTGGATAATTGTCCGGGAGTTGCTTTTTTGCCCACCCTTAAAGTGAGAAGTTCAAAAATAAATTCAGGTTCTACTAAAAACATGCTTTACAGATAATCATATGCAAAAGTTAAAAATTCCTGAGATGGAATTTAAAATATGTCCAGAATCTGCAACTATAAACTTACTTGCCAAAGGAGAAGATTTTTCTCAATCAATCAAATAGTTCACACCAAAGAAATCTCAGTTCTCTTCGACCAGGCCATTTTCCAGCCCATATTTCTGTCCGTGCGTCACATTGTCCAGAATATCTTTCGGGTTGTTCTCTTCGTCTACCACAACAACGGTAGGCTGATGCTCTCTTGCTTCTTCGGGCTCCATTTCGGCATAGGCCATCACAATTACACGATCGTCAACCTGTGTCAGGCGGGCGGCGGCACCATTCATACAGCAGATCCGGCTACCTCTCTCACCGGGAATGGTATAGGTTTCAAGGCGGGATCCATTCGTGATGTTTACGACCTGCACTTTTTCATAGGGCAAGATATTGGCCATTTCAAGCAGATCTTCATCAATCGTGATGCTTCCCTCGTACATCAGGTTGGCTTCGGTGACCCGCATCTGGTGCAGCTTTGATTTAAACATCGTCAGTTTCATAATCAGTGTCGCTTATAATTCAATCAAGATATTGTCGATCAGCCGGGTTTTGCCGAGATAAGCCGCGCCGGCGAGGATGTAACGCTCATCCTTTGATAACGTTGTTACCGGACTGAGCGTTTTTTCCGTAAACACGTTAAGATAATCAATTTCGAACCCTTTTGCTTCAAGCTCATCTTTCTGATGTTCAATGAGAAGCTTAGGCTCATTCACACCAGATATAATTTGTTGCTCAATGTATTGCAGCGATCTAAACAAGCCGGGCGCTACTGTTCGCTGATCACGCGTTAAATAAGTGTTCCGGCTGCTCAGAGCAAGTCCGTCGTTGGCTCTTTGGATGGGTGCAGCTACAATTTCAACACCGTGATTAAACTCCTTCACCATCTGCCGAATGATCTGTATCTGCTGTATATCCTTTTGGCCAAAAACGGCAACATCGGGCTCAATCAAGTTAAAGAGCTTATTGACGATTAAAAGAATCCCTTCAAAAAAACCGGGCCTGCTGGCCCCGCACATATAGTCGTTCAGGGTGTCAATTTTGATGGAGAGGTAAGTCGAGTCATCGTACATCTCATCGCGGTCGGGGGCAAAGACAATATCTACGCCGGCTTTTTTGCATGCATCGACATCCTCTTGAAGTTGTCTCGGATAGCTGTCAAAATCCTCATTTGGTCCAAACTGTGCCGGATTCACAAAAATGGACACTATAACCGCATCGGTTTTTTGTTTGGCAATATCAATCAGTGAAAAATGTCCTTCGTGGAGGGCGCCCATTGTTGGAACAAAACCAATGGTTTGATTGCCGGCCCGAATGTTGCGGATAGCTTTTTTCAGCTCATCAACCGACGTACAGACGGTAAGAGTATCGGCAGGATCCGGAAAAACTGTGTCTTTACTCATAGTGTG
Source organism: Rhodohalobacter sp. 8-1 (assembly GCF_038150125.1). Classification (NCBI taxonomy): domain Bacteria; kingdom Pseudomonadati; phylum Balneolota; class Balneolia; order Balneolales; family Balneolaceae; genus Rhodohalobacter; species Rhodohalobacter sp. 8-1. The sequence continues at coordinate 20,216 of NZ_JBBVMF010000003.1, forward strand.
GAGAAAAAAGAAGCGGGACCGATTTTCTCAATCCCGCCTTTTAAAAATTTAGTGAATCTGATCAGATAGCGCGATCAGGGTCGAAATCTTCGAGGAGCTCTTTCACGCGGGTGGTAAAAGCTCCGCCGTGGGCACCATCGATAATTCTGTGATCATAGCTCATCGACAGGAACATCATATGCCGGATGGCAATCACATCACCTTCGGATGTTTCGCGAACCACAGGTCGTTTTTCGATCACGCCTGTTCCCAAGATAGCAACTTGAGGTTGGTTGATGATTGGGGTTCCCATCAGGTTGCCTACACTGCCGTAGTTTGTCAGCGTGATAGTGCCACCCACAAGATCGTCGGGGCTCAGCTCCTTATTACGTGCTTTTGCGGCTAGGTCGCTTACTGATTTTGCAATGCCTGCAAGGTTTTTATCCTGGGCCTGTTTGATAACGGGAACAATCAAGCCGCCCTGGCCGCCTTCACCGAGAGCAACGGCAAGGCCAAAGTTGATATCTTTTTTCAGAATAATCTCATCACCGTCAACAGAGCTGTTGATCAGCGGGAATTCGCCGATTGCCTTAATAAACGCCTCAATAAAGATTGGCGTGAAGGTTAGCTTGATGCCGGTCTGATCCTGAAATTTTGCTTTATTCTTATTTCTCCATTTTACGATGTTGGTCACATCCACTTCGCTGAATGTGGTAACATGGGCTGAAGTCTGTTTGGACCGAACCATATGCTCCGCAATCATTTTGCGCATACGGTCCATTTTAATTCGTTCTACATTTTCTTGAGGTCGTGAGACGTTCAGTTCACCGGCAGAAATTTTGCCGCTTTCAGACCCCTGACGAGCCTGTGGCTGGGATGTCGGTTTCTGAAGGCCACCGGTGCTTTTCTCTTCGGCTGGTTTTTCAACCTTTCCTGCTTTGCGGTCTTCCAAATAGTTCATAACATCCTCTTTTGAAACGCGTCCTTCCTTACCGCTGCCTTCAATAGATTCAAGCTCTTCTTGTGAAATACCTTCCTCTTTGGCGATGGATCGCACAAGCGGAGAGAAGAATCGTCCATCGCTTCCAATACGCTGTGGCTCGGAGCCTTTGCCTTCTGATGGTGGCTGCTTTTCTTCTGAAGATGATTCTGTGGATTTAGCTTCGGCCTTTTCAGATTTTTCTTTGCTTCCTCCGTCACTTTTCGACGCCCCGCCACCGCCAGATGCTGCTTTGCCCGTTGCGATAATTGCGATGGGCTGACCCACTTCAACTGTATCACCCGCTTCAACGAGAATTTCTGCGAGTGTACCGGCTTCGGGCGACGGTACTTCCGTGTCTACTTTATCGGTGGCAATTTCAAGCAGCGGTTCATCTACCTCTACAGAATCACCCACGCTTTTAATCCATTCGATCACTTCGCCTTCCATCACGGATTCACCCATCTGAGGCATCACAACTTCAATACGCTCACCGCCTTCCTCACCTTTATCCTTATCTGTAGAAGCCGCGCCGTTTGATGTGGCCGATGCTTCTGAGGGCTCAGGTTTTTCCTCAGGCTGATCGTCGGTTTCTTCGGCAGATTCCTGCTCTTCAGATTCTGTCTCTTCTTCTACTTCTTCTTTTGATTCTTCATCACCGCTTTCAGATGATGACTCGGGCTCTCCGCCTTCAGTATCAATAATAGCAATAGGTTGACCCACTTCTACGGTTTCATCGGCTTCAACCAAGATTTCCACAAGTGTGCCGGCCTCAGGCGAAGGGACTTCGGTATCCACCTTATCAGTGGCAATTTCAAGGAGGGTTTCATCCACCTCAACGGTATCTCCTACACTCTTTAACCATTCAATAACCGTTCCTTCCATTACCGATTCGCCCATTTGGGGCATTACCACTTCGACCTTTGCCATGGTATATTTTTTACTTTAGCGTGTTATCAGAAACGTGATGTTTCTATATAGTTTTATATCGCTGAAAGATCAGAATAATCGGCTTTAGATCAAAATAATGCATGACCTCCATTTCAGGCTCCTGTAATCACTAATTGACGGTTCAGCAAAAAGAATGATATAATATGGAAGCGCTTCTTAATTATAAACGGATCTCGGTAATTTTGGTTGGCAAACTTCAGCATTTTGCAGGTCATTAGCTGGTAATATAAAGGGCATGATATAAGCCTGATTAAATTTTATAGTTACGAAAGAAAAGAGTGATACAAATGAAACAATCATTTAGCGCCTGGATGAGTAAGTTTGCAGTAAATAAAGCACCCGATATGAGAACATTGAAGATCTTATCCCTTATCTGCATTGCAGTATCAATCTCTGGTATAACAATGGGTTTTGCATTTCATGCCAATACCCCCGCTACTTTATCCTGGTTAACGATGGAGGAGGCTCAGCAAAAATCAATGGAAGACGGCAAGCCTCTCTTCGTGTTTGTTGAAGCAGAATGGTGCGGCATCTGCAAGAGGATGCTTCAAAATGTAATCGAATCAGCGAATCCGTGATAAACTCAGCGCTGACTATCATCCCGTTATGATCGACCTGGATTCAAAAAAACCTATCCTCTTCAATGGGAATGAAATGACAGAACGAGATTTTGCCAGGGAAATGAATGTTTCGGGTACCCCAACTACAATTTTCTTTGATTCATCAGGGAAAGAGCTGGGAAGGCAGGTCGGATTTATCGGTATTGAAGAGCTTCAGCGGTTGCTGGCATATGTCAACTCCGATCGATTCCATGAAGTGCCGTTTGAGGAGTTTGAAGGCGGCAGATAATAAAGTCCGGGGCCAATCGTGATTTAATCAATCATTAAAAGATTCAGCCACCGGAGGCGTTTAAAGAGGGTTTTGCAGCGCCCTTTTCAAGATATTACTCTCCTTCCTGGTAAAGCTCAATACCAGGGTAGAAATCAGACAGTGCAAACCAGTACCCGGTGTATCCGCGGGCGGCAGTCAATCTCTCACCGGCGTTGGGACCTTCGAGAGCGTAGCCGAAAATGTCCCATCCGTTTCCGTGCTGATCTCTCATTACAATAGGCAGCTGACCATTAACCGGTTCAAGCTCAAGGTTGTTCTCAAACTGTGTTACAAGTTTAAATGAGCTTACGAGATCAATCTCGTGGCTTCCCACCAATACAAAACTCTCTCCCATAAACTGATCTTTTATGATTGTCATACCTGTTTCAAAACCACTTAGTGGATACGCTTTTACGTCAGACTCTTCATTTGCGCCGGCCGGCAGCAGTGCGTGAACACGGTCTTTTCGCTGCAGCCTGTTATCCTCGTTCCGGATCGGAAATAGAATGCTGCTGTCGTTTGTGGTATAATCGCTGCCATATACGAAGATGTCATAATTATTATCGAATCCTGTATTCTTCGTCATTGCGTCAGAATCGGGATACATCTCTTTCCACTGTCCCCAGGTTGTTTCAATCACCAGGATGGTTTCTGCATCTGTACCTGAAAATTCCCCTCCAACACTTCTGAGCTGCATTTGCGACCACGTGCTTCTGGTTTCACGATCATACATAATCAGGTTATTCCGGAACAGCAGGCCGGATACTCCAAATTCAAAACCGCCGCCGGTTTGCTGCCTGTCGATGCCTATTGATGTTCCCGTGAGCGGGCAAAACGACAAAGTCACCGATCGCCTATCAACCTGGTGATTTACAATTTCGTGCTGGTCCATTATTTGATGCGGATAGGCTCTGAGTTCATCATCGATTCTTAGCGCAGCGACTCTGCGGCTGTCCTGGAAATCAGTGATATCGGATGCGGTCGCAAAATTCGGGTTTTCGATAGAGGGAATGCCATCGATTCCCGGCCCGCCATCCATAACTTCATTTTCATTGATGAGCCACTCATCAACCTCAAGGCCTCCGGATCCTGAGGAGTTGGACACATTACAGCCGGTGATTGTCAGTGAAATAGCCGCGAATAAAAACACGATATTAGTGTATGATTTATGTACAAGGTTAGTTATTTGCATGGATGAAGGTGTTTTGTGAACTGTTGATGTTTATAAAAAAGGACGCGGACACAGCATACGTTGTAGACGGCTGTAAGCCGTTGAGCTCGTGGTAAAGCGGAATTTGGCCGGATAACTTTATTGAGGTCTGGTCGGAGGTGGTAATGTAGAGATCGGGAATAAGAGTGATCCACTTGCCGCCGGTGTTAGGCAGAACGTTGTCGTTGCGTTCATCAGAGGAAGTAGACCGGTATCGGGCTTTAAGTTTATAAGAGATACGATCCGTAATTGTATCACTTAAACCCAGGATGCTTATAAATTCATTTCCGAACCGGTAGTCATCTCCTTCCACAAATCGCTCGTTTGTTCCTGTAAGGCGATAACTGTTTGTCAATGAAAGATTAATGGTACTTATCGGTAAAAAATTTAAGCCCAGGTTACTCCAGAGTACGCCATCCGTGGCTACTGTGCCCGGCTGCATATCTGCATTAAACCGGCGACCATTGGGGTTGTTTAGAGTAGTGCTGCCAATAGGTGCTTTTACACCACCGCCAGCAGCTATGTAATATCTGTTCCAAAGCGACTGTGGCAGTAAGGTATATCTTAGCAGAGCTATTCCATCGCCAATACCTGCTGTGGTGGATGTTTGCGTCTCCCCCGGAGTTCCTATGCCGCTTGTTCTCTGTTTACGCACGTATGAGAATGTGCCGGAGGCCGATAGGCGGTCGGTTATCCCGTAGTTGATTTCGATCAGGGCAGACTGGGTATTTCGATTAGCGCTGTCGTTTGTGATCTGTTCAGAACCGGTATACAGATTGGTAATTTGATTAAATTCATAGGTGACACCAATCAGTACATTTCCGGCCTCGGAAGCCCCCGAACTTTGCGTGCCCAGCAAAGGGGCGCCGGCACAGCTACAGATTTGAGCGTGCGTGGGCCAGGTAAATAAAAGGGTGAGTATAATGAGAGAGAATAAACTCGCAGTTGGCTTTTGAAAATTTTGCAGCATAGGTGAATAATTGTTGATTTATTCCCTCAACGATTCGTAAGTACATGGAGTTGTGCGTGTTAGAGAAACGTTATACAGAACACAGATTCGTGATTTTCTCTCTTTAATCAACATTTTCAAACGCGAAGCTGGCGCGGTAGATTTAGGGTAAAACGTTAATCAATAAAAAAAGCCACTCCGATTAAGAGTGGCTTAGGTATTACACAAATTATCGGATTGTTTGAGGCAATCCGTCAGATACCGGAGCTTTGGTTAGCTTTTTAGCTCTATATCTAGCGTAATCTTTGCGCCGGCCAATACCTTCGATACCGGGCAGCCTTCTTTTGCTCCATTGGCAATTTCCATAAATGTATCTTTGTCGATTCCGGGAACGTGCGCCTCAGAAACAAGTTTTATATGGGTTATTTCCGGATCATCGCCGCTCAGGTCAAGTGTTACTTCAGCTTTAGTTTCAACTGAATGTGGATCGTGACCTGCACTCGCCAGCTCATTCGAGAGAGCCATCGAAAAGCATGCTGCATGTGCTGCTCCAATCAGCTCCTCTGGATTTGTTTTGCTGCCGGTTTCAAACCGTGATGCAAAATTGTAGTCGGCTTCAAATGTGCCGCTTTCAACCTTAAGCGATCCGCTGCCTTTCTTTAAATCTCCTTTCCATACCGCTTCTCCAATTCGTACTGGCATAATAATTGTGTTTTAAGTTGGTGTTTGTTATTCATTTACATGAATACTTTTAAGCAGATATACGTTCAAACTCAATCCAAAAAACGTGATCATTTTTTTACACACTCCAGTGTTTAAAAAAGTATGTTAACGCATCTGATAACAGGAACCTAAACAGGCCAACGAATGGAGCATGCGCTTAACGATATACAGAAAAAGTGGATTGAAGAGAACCCATACGATTTTTCAGATCTGAAGGCACTATTTCTGAACTGCACTCTCAAAAAAACACCCGAGCTATCTCATACTGAACAACTCATGCAGCTCTCCCAAAAAATCATGAATGCTGTGGACGTCGAAACCGACATGCTGCGTCCGGTGGATTATGATGTTGCCTTTGGCGTGTATCCTGATATGAGCGAGCATGGCTGGGAAAAGGATGAGTGGCCACAAATTCAAAAGAAGGTGATGGATGCCGATATTCTAATCATTGGTACACCGATCTGGCTTGGCGAAAAATCCTCTGTGGCAACCATGGTGACAGAGCGGCTCTACAGCTATTCAGGGAAAACTAATGAGCACGGGCAGTATTCCTATTACGGCAGAACCGGCGGATGCATCGTCACTGGCAATGAGGACGGCGTGAAACATTGTTCCATGAGTGTACTCTACGGACTTCAGCACATTGGCTACACAATACCGCCCCAGGCTGATGCAGGATGGATTGGTGAAGTAGGGCCCGGTAAATCTTACGCCGATGAAGGATCCGGAGGGCCCGAAAACGACTTCACAAATCGTAACACCACCTTCATGACATGGAACCTGCTCCATACCGCCCGCATGCTCACCGATAACAACGGCATGCCCGCTCATGGGAATCAAAGAAGTATGTGGGAGTGATAAAATCGAAAATCGAATATCGGCCATCGCAAATCTTACAAATCGCAGATCTCTAAGTTTTTAACATATTGATGGATGAACTAAGGTACTATTGATTTCCGATTTGTAAGACGTTGCGATTTCCGATTTCCGATGTTTAGATACGAATATAAAATCCAATTGGGACTGATGGTTTTAATTTTTAATTTCTGGAGGCTGTTTCTACGCTTCTATAAAATATCGAGACTAGTTCATCACACTCAATTATCGCTTTTTCCATTGCTAATTTTAATGAGCAAGAACGGGATCGTTTAATAATCGTTTAATAATGGTCAGACATGTAAGGGATTCTCGTAATTCTCTCAACACGATGTTCATCTTGTTAATAAAATCCCTTTTTGAAATAGCACTTTGAGTTTCTCCATAATTTAACGCAGGGAAGTACAGGAGCGTGCAAGTTGGTTCGCAAGATTGTTAGCAAATTTATTGTTCGGCATCTCATTAATTATATCAGCAGTTAAAACTGCAAAATCAATGAGCCTTTCTTCAAGTTCAATTCTATCCATTTTTTTCCTTAATGAAATTATTGTTCAGTTATATGAGCAATATTTTTATCAAGCCTTACAGAAAAAATCTAATTAATTCATCGGTCATGGTAAATCCCATGTCCTTGAAAGGTGATTAGCGAGCAAGAATACGCTATTGATTTCCGATCTAATATTTACTGATAACTAGGCAAAGGACACCCAATCGAATATCGGACATCGCAAATCTCACAAATCGCATATCTCTAAGTTTTTAACATATTGATGGATGAACTAAGGTGCTATTGATTTCCGATTTGTAAGACGTTCCGATTTCCGATTTCCGAACCTTCTCAAATGAGCTATTAAACCCGCTCAAAATAATGCACGCTAAAATACTCCCGATCATCAGTCCAGGTTTTTTTGCGCTCGAAATAGTTTCCGGCGATATCCTCAAACTCTTCAACCGTGTATTTGTGAGAGTTTTCGGTGTGAATAGTTTCACCTTTTTCGAATGATATTCGATTACCGTTGATGTAGACGGCTTGATTTTTCAGGCTTTCAAGATGCATCTCGATACGGCCTTCCCGGACATTATAAAAAGCGCGATGCTGGAAATGATCTAAATCAAAGTTGGCGTCCAATTCCCTGTTAATCCGGACAAGGATATTTTTGTTGAATTCAGCTGTAATTCCTTTGCTGTCGTTGTAAGCGGCTTCCAACACACCCACATCTTTTTTTGAATCTACACCAATAAGTAAGCCGTCGCCGGGCGAAACGTTTTCACCCACCGTTTCGAGAAAAACCGACGCCCGTCCGCGGGTGAAATTTCCGATTGTGGATCCCGGAAAGTAGACAACTCTTTTTTTGATGGCGTCCGATTCAGGGACGTCAAAGGGAGTCGTGTAATCGGCTGCAACAGGCCTAATATCGAGGTCGGGATAATCAGCCTGGAGCTTTCTTGCGGTTTCATTCAGAAAAGTTTCGGATATATCCACCGGAACATACATCTCGAGGTCTTTGCAGTGATCCAGCAACAGGCGGGTTTTCATACTGCTCCCACTGCCAAGTTCAATCAGCTGAACGTGGTCATCAATGTATTCTGTGATCTCGTCGATCTCGTGCTGCATAATACTGACTTCACTGTCGGTGGGATAGTACTCGTCCAATCCGCAAATTTGTTCAAAAAGATCAGAGCCTCTTTCATTATAAAAATATTTACTGGGCAAATATTTTTGGCCGCTTGTCAGCCCTTCCAGAACGTCACGGTTGAACTCTGATACTTTGTCACTCACTACGATGTCTTTCATACTAAAACTTTTTGTTTATAAAGCATTTGATTTGGCACATTTTTCACTGCGAAAATCATCTCTATTTAGCAAGACGAATACTGGTAAACTGCCACCTGAATTTCGCATGAAAGAAATTCCGGTAGGTCTTCCGGTAGTGTGATTTAGACGTGGCGCATGATCCGCCTCTCAATACATATTGATTGCACATAAACTTGCCGTTATATTCGCCCAGTGCACCCGGGAATGTTTCATAGCCGGGATAGGCGGCATAGGAACTCCGGGTCCACTGCCAGGCGTCGCCGAACATTTGTTGCAACCCCGGTTTTGATGGTTGAGCCGGGGCAGGATGGAAATATTTTTTATCTACAAAATTGCCTTCCAGCGGCAGCGGTTCTGATGCCAGTTCCCACTCAAACTCGGTAGGTAAGCGGCAGCCTGCCCAGCGTGCATAGGCATCGGCTTCAAAATAGCTCACGTGGGTAACCGGCTCATTCATGTCGATGGGTTCCAGACCGTTTAGCGTAAAATGATGCCAGTTGCCGTCTTGTTTTTTCCAGTAAAGCGGTGCATTCCATTCATCGTCAACAACTGTGGCATAGCCTTCATCAAGCCAGAATTTTGGATCTTTATATCCTCCATCGTTCATAAATTCAAGATACTCTCCATTAGTAATAAGCCGGTTGGCGAGCTGAAAATCATGAATGTATGTTTTGTGGCGTGGGAACTCATTGTCATAGCCGAACTCTCCGCCGGGGTGACCAATTTCATAGACTCCTTCATCATAAGAGTGCCATGTTAACTCAGGCTGGGGATCAGCCGACGGCCGTTTTTCTGCTGTGTACACAGGATGAAGCGGATTTTGGCCAAACATAATTTTTAGATCAGTGACTAAAAGCTCCTGGTGCTGCTGCTCGTGATTGAGACCGACTTCAATAACGGATCGCCATTTCTCAAACTCCTCTTCGCTGCAAGTTTCTAAAAAGTCCTGCACGTGTTCGTTTACATATTTCCTGTAATCGAGCACTTCCTGTACAGTTGGACGGGAAAGATTGCCTCGTTTATTTCGGCAGTGCGGTTCGCCTGTTTGCAAATAGTATGAATTAAAGAGATATCCATATTTGGGATGTTTTGTTTTATAATCATCCATTGCCTTTTCGAGAAAAAATGCCTCAAAAAACCAACTTGTATGAGCCAGATGCCATTTTGCAGGGCTGGCGTGTTCCACAATTTGAATAATGAAATCTTCCGTTTTTAAAGGCTCCACAAGTTCCATTGTAAAAGATCGTACATCAAAAAAATGATCCAAAACATCGGATCTCTCCGTCAATGAAGTTTTTATTCCGTTCTCTGGTGTTTTTATTTCTGCTCCCATAATTTCAAGTTCTATTAGCGTTTTAAGATCATTATAATAAAACATTATGCGCCCCAAGAGTTCACGTCAAATTTATAAAATTACTAAAATGCTAAAAGCACTTTTTTTCTGTTTGATTGTTTTTGGTTCTGCCGACCTTCATGGCCAGGACCTTGTTAACTGGCGGGATTTACTAAGCGCAGATGTTACCCATTCATATGAGAGAATTCAGGTGGGCCCCGATTCGCTTCAGTTTGCCGACCTGTGGCTGCCTGATGACCATGGCTCCGGCCCGTATCCGGTTGTCGTGCTGATTCACGGTGGCTGCTGGCTGGGGATGTATCCCGGAGTGGCGCTCACACATCCGATGGCGGAAGCGCTGTCGGAACAGGGATTTGCCGTCTGGAATATGGAGTATCGCCGGCTTGGTCACGATGGCGGGGGATACCCAGGTACATTTCTGGATGTGGCAAACGCAGCAGATTACCTGGCTGAAATATCTGATAAATACAACCTGGATTTGAGCAATGTGATTGCCGCGGGACACTCCGCCGGGGGGCATCTCGCAACATGGCTTGCCGCCCGGAAAAATATCAGTCCGGATAGCGATCTTTATGATGAACATCCGCTACCTGTTGGTAAAGTGATTTCACTGGCGGGTATAAATGACCTGGAGAAGTATGCAGAATTTGGTTCATCACCGTGCGGCGATCAAACAGTAGAGAAACTGGTCTCGCTTGACGAACGTGGTGATGGCGCCTACAGCAATACGTCTCCCGCGAAACTGCTTCCATTTTCCGCAACACATTACGAGGTGGTCGCTGCGTTCGATCGTCCTGTCCCGGCGTTTCTTGGTCGCGAGTTTTCGATAGCCGTCACTGATTCAGGCGGTACATCGGAGCTTATCCTTCAAACCGACGCCGGCCATTATGAAATGACAGCCCCGTGGACAGGTGAATGGCAGCAGGTGTTGCAGCTGTTTACCGGTGAGTGAAAATCAGTTTGTGCTGCTGTACAGCTTCGGCAGCTCAAGATGAAACCGAACGGCAATGATGCGAAAGAGGGGCGTGCTTAAAATACCTGCAAGCTGGGCCGTGACCAGGGAGCCGGAAAGAAATTGTGTAGCAGCAAAAACGACTCCGCCCAACACCGCAGCAGATGCGTAAATCTCTTTTCTGAATATCAGCGGTTTGATGGCGGCCAGCACATCGCGGATCACCCCGCCGAAACAGCCGGTGACGGTTCCAAGGGCAACGGAAATTCCGACACTCATTCCTGAATTAAGGGCAATTTGGGTACCGGTGACTGTAAAGAGTCCCAGGCCAACGGCGTCAAAATAGAAGAGCCAGCCCTCCCATTTAGTTATTCTTCTGTAGAAGATAAGAGCGAAACCAAACCCCGTTAAAGCAGACCAAATTGTGATGGTATCCGTAAGCCAGTTGACAGGCGTATTGCCGATCAGCAGATCACGAAGAGTGCCGCCGCTAATCGCTGTAACAAATGCGAGGACCAATATTCCAAAGATATCGTAGCGGCTTCGAATAGCCGCAGTGGCACCTGAAACAGCAAAGGCAAACGTGCCGAGAGCATCGATTGTGGTCAGTAGATCAAAATCTATCAAGGCGAAAAGTGGTTATTCGAAAAGAAAGAGTAAAATCTATAAATCATTTGTCTCTTCATAACTGAATTATCCTTAGAAAATGAATCGAAAGACAATCCTGATTTTTTAGTTGTCATTCTTCGATTAAGAAGTGCCATTGCAGTATTTGACCCAATAACCAATCAACCATTTACCTCATAAACTAATCACTCAAACAGCAATCAGTTTTGAAAAACAGACGATACCAACGTTAAATTGGTCGGCTACTTTAAAGCCAGCACGTTCAAACAATTCGTTGCTTTGTTTAAGAGTCCAGAATTTCACGCCCCCCCATCCGGCCGGCCCCTGCAAGAGTTTTCCAGCGATGGAGTCGGCTTTGAGAAGGTGCATCATAAAAAAAGTGCCTCCCTTCTTGATAACACGCCGGCATTCGTACAGTGCTTTCAGCTCATCGGTGAGCTCATTCAGCGTGCCGCCCATCATCAGCCCGTCGAACATGCCTGCATAAAACGGCATGGTTCGCGCATCGGCACGAATCAGGAACAGGTCGCAATCTTCATTTGATGCTTTTTTTCGTGCCTCTTTAAGCATAGCCTCAGATATGTCGATCGCCACCGCAACGGATTTTTTTTCGGCCTGTTTTACCGTTCGCGCATAGAGCGCGGTTGAGCAGCCCACATCAAGGTAGAGTTTGTCTTTGATGGGTTCCAGCCAGTCGACCAGGAGTTCTTTTTCTTTCTCGATTGGAAATGATTCGCCTGTAAGTATATCCAGTGACCGGTTTCGCCAGACATCTTCGTAAACAGCGGCCGTTACGCTCAGGTGGTTGCTCCAATTTGCAATGGAGTAGTCATGTCCGTTACTCATCAAATCAGCGATATTGCCTTCAATTTTATATTCCCGTCCCTTTCCCGAGGAGAGCGTTCCGGTGTAACGGCTTGAAAGATCTGATACCTGGCCGGGTAGAAGTATCGAGTGTTGATCGCTGTCTGGCGCGCGTAGTTTAAGATCCATGATTCAGATTTAGATATTGACAAGTGTTAGAAGGTACGTCAAAACAGAAAAGGTGTTACAGGAGTTCTGATTGATATTTACTGCCGAATCCTTGTAAGCGAAACGGGTTGAAAAATAGCGTGGGTCTACAGTAGCGTCAGGCAGGTAGTCATGCCGGGCTCAGATCCGTAAAATTCTGTAAGTGACAGCTTGGGTAAAGTGTTGTTAATGTGCTTAAATTAATGTTCGTTGCCTTCATAAACACACCCCTCGTTACACTCATCCGGCGTTGCCGTTTCCTTTAAACTTTTCCCCTCTCGAGATGGGATTTTTATCCTATTACCAACAAAAAGGTGTTGCCAGCAAAACTATGTTAAATCTTTGTAGTGCAAGATTTCTTGGAAAAATTAGTGGTTACCACTAACAACGGATGGTGATCTCCTAACTCATCTGGAAGCGCGGAATGATGCTCTTTTGGAAAATCAAATTCTTAATTAATTGATGAGAGCTATTTTTGCACTACAATCGAGATCTGAGCGCCTTTTTCTACACCGAGCATTTCCCGGGCGTCGCCTTTGTTGATGGCAATTTCTAACACCCCGGAACTGCCAATATATGCAGCCGGCTCACCATCGGGAACATCGCCGAATGTATTCACAATAGTGTCGAAGATAGTATTACCCACATAGATTTTAAGATCGGATCCCGCGCCGGCTTCGCGGATCATAGACTCCGGGATGTTGGATATGAGGTTCCCAAAATGATCGATATGGACGATCCAGCCCTGCACGCCATCTTTATCGGAAATGGGTACGGCCCAGCGATATGTTTCGAGTTTTTCAATGGGTTGGCCGAGCTCGGAAAAATCAACGCCATTTGCAAGATGTGCCGCAACTGGCGCGAAAATATCACGCCCATGAAAAGTTTGGGATGGATTTGGTCGCCAGAATTTGGAGTTCGTCAGTTCAATACCTTTGTAATCGTACTGGTCAGCGATTAATGAGAAGGTTCCGTTATCGGGCCCGACAAAATATTGGTCTTCAATTTTTATCGCGATTGGCTTTCGCTGTGTTCCCACACCGGGATCAACCACGACAAGGTGGACACTCCCGGGCGGAAAGAGCATAGCAGAATTTCGCACGACCCAGGCGCCGGCCATAATATCCTGGGGCGGTATCTGGTGAGAAATATCGACAAGACGCGTATCAGGAGCGATTGAGAGCAGCACGGCTTTCAGAACTCCTACATAGTGATCCTTAACACCAAAATCTGTTGTAAGAGTTATGAGTGAAGGCATTAATCAGGCATAGCTGTTCAACATCACGGGCATGACGAGCATCAGCATTTCTTCCTCTTCCTCTTCATCAGACGGTTTTACGATACCGGCCCGGTTAGGAGTAGAGAATTCAAATGTGGCTTCGTCGCCGTCGACGTTGCTGAGGATATCAGCGAGATATTTTGCGTTAAATCCGATCTCCATTTCACCGGCATCATATTCGCAGCTGATTGTTTCCTTTGCTTCACTGCTCATGTCGATATCCTCGGCGCGGATTGTGATTTTGTCGGGACCGAGTTGAAGGCGAATTTGGCGCGTGGTTGTGCTCGAGAAAACAGCAACCCGTTTTACGGTAGAGAGCATCTGGTCTTTATCGATGCGCAAAATCTTATCGTTGTCACGTGGTATCACCGATTCATAGTTAGGATACTGCTCGTTAATCAACCGCGTGATGATAATAGTGTTGCCGCTCTTGAACTGAACGTGATCGTCAGAAATAGTCAGATCGCAATCGGCATCATCAAGCGCTTTGGAGACCAGGTTGAGTGCTTTTTCGGGAACAATGAAATTGAGTGGTGTTTCGGACGTAAGGTTTGAATTTACAAACCGGACCAGCCGATGACCGTCGGTCGCAACAAATTTACTGCCGCCTGTTCCAATGTCGAAATAGACCCCCATCATAGCGGGGCGAAGATCGTCAGTCGAAACTGCAAACATCGTGCGCTGAATGGCATTCACGATCAGGTCGGTGTCGGTACTTAGCTTAACACCTTCGTCCATATTCGGGATTTCCGGGTAATCATCGAAGTCTTCGCCAACAAGCTTGTATTTCCCTTTGTCAGTTCGAAACTGCACATTGTGATTTTCATCAACCTCAAATAAAACAGGGATATTCGGCAGCTGACGGAGTGTTTCCTGCAGTCGCTTAGCAGGAATGGCAACGGCTCCTTCTTCCTCAATGTCAGCACTTATGTATTCTACAATTGAAATCTCAAGATCGGTAGCGGTTAGTTTCAGCCGGCCATCTTCACTTTCGAACAGAATAGTTTCGAGAATGGGGAGCGTCGCTTTTGTTGGAACAGCACCAATAACTGCTGAGAGGCCTGCGTTTAAGTCACTGCTGGATACATTAAATTTCATACTCGGGAGTCAAAAAGTTGATCGGTAATAATGGTGTTATAGCTTCACAAACGCCTTAATTTCAGACTGTGTATACTAAGAAATCTTGCCTCTTACCGCAACCAATAAAGACGCTAAATTCATGGTGTTTTAAGCGTTCTCTTTAATGATGAATTAAGTGCTGACATAAACAGAGTATACAAAAACCGGGACCATGAAAAATTAATAGTATGATATTCTGCACACCACCATTACCTTTTTGTCTGCCCTTTATAAAGGGTATATTGCGCACTCAATGAAATCGTTTTATATGAGGTTTTTACTTTTCCTGGTACCGCTCGTCCTGCTATCGGCTGGTGCGTCTGGCCAATCTTTTACAAATGCAAAATACGGTGGCGATTTTTTATCCGTTGGAGCCGGGGCAAGGGCGCTCGGCATGGGAAGTGCACATGCCGCCATCACAAATGATGTAACATCGGCTTATTGGAATCCCGCTGGCCTGGCCGATGTGGAATCACTCGATATCGCGTATATGCACTCGGAACGGTTTGCCGGGATTGTAAGCTACGACTACGGTGCTGTAGCCTATCCGTTAAAAAATTCAGAGAGCACTATTGCCGTGAGCATGTTCCGGCAGGGCGTGGATAATATTGCGAATACTCTTAATGCCTGGGATCGAGAACGAAACCTGCCTCGTGAAAACCCGGAGGATTATATAGAACAGTTCAGCGTGGCCGATATGGCATTTATCTTTTCGTATGCCACCCGGGAAAGTGAGCAGCTCTCCTGGGGTTTGAACGCAAAGATTGTTAATCACAGGTTAGGTCCGTTTGCCGATGCCTGGGGCTACTCCATTGATGCCGGCGCAATGTACCGAATGGGCAACACTCAGTTTGGTGTTCACGTGATGGATCTCACCACGATGATGAAATTCTGGTCAGTTAACGAATCTGAGTTCGGTGATTTTGAGGAGAACTTTGGCGACGAGATTCCATCAGGCCAGAACGAGCGCGTGCTGCCGACGCTGAAAGTAGGTTTGGGTCACACCCGCCAGTTCGGCGATTTTCTGATGACAGGGGCGTTTGATGTGGATATGCGATTTGAGAACCGGCAGGCGTTTTTTATCAACCTTGGCCGTGTGAGCTTCGAGCCACATGCAGGAATCGAAGGAACGTACAAAGAGCGGCTCAGCCTCAGGGCGGGACTTACAGATGTAACGACCGATACGCGAAACAGCGTCTATATCTCTCCAACACTTGGTGCAGGCATTCATTTGAAAAATGTGTTTGTTGATTACGGCTTTGCAAACTTTGGCGGCGGCGCCACATCACTGGGTGTGACTCACAGGATCTCCCTTCGTGTAACAATTTGAGCCATTTGAAGGGCTAACTCAAATGCCACTGAGTCATGCCGCACTCCGATGCGGCATCTCCCATTAGTGATGTAAAATCTATTCTTAAGCAGGATTTAAATATCAATCAAAAAATCGAATCGACAGCACCTTTATCCGTAATTGACCAAACAAACCAAACCAACACCATGAACCATCGCATAATGATTGCGGGACCAACGGCGTCAGGCAAAAGCTCTCTCGCCGTGATGCTCGCGAAATGGATTAACGGTGAGATTATCTCCGTCGACTCACGCCAGTGCTATCGCCAAATTAATGTTGGGACGGCAAAACCCACCGAAAAGCAGCTTCGCGATGTGCCGCACCACAACATTTCTAATCTCGACCTTAGCGAGGAGGATTCTGCAATGGCATTCCATAGGCGGGCGATGCAGTGGGCAGAGGAGATTGAAGGGCGAGGCAGAACCGTTATTTTTTGCGGCGGAAGTACGCTCCATCTGCAAAGCCTGGTGCGGTCGCTTGATGATATGCCCTCATCAAGCGATGAGAACATTCGGGAGCTTGAAACCACGATGGAAAATGAGGGAGCAGACGTACTGTTTAAAAAGCTGAAGCAGGTTGACCCGGACTATGCCTCAGGGATGAACGACAGAAATCCGCGGCGTATCATCCGGGCGCTGGACGTTTGGATGCAGACGGGAAAGCCTTTTTCTCATTTTCATAATGATAAACCGTTCGAGCAGCCAGAGAATATGAGCGTCTTTGCCACGCACTGGCCGCGCAAAATGCTGCATCAGCGAATTGAAAAGCGGTGTGATGAGATGCTGGAAAACGGACTGATTGAAGAGACCCGTCAGCTACTGGAGTCCGGCTATTCTCCCGACCTTCAGGCGCTTCAAACCGTGGGCTACCGACAGGTGATTCAGTATTTGAAAGGAGAAATTACCCGCGAACAGATGGAGAAAGATTTTAAAACGGCAACCCGCCGGTATGCCAAACGGCAGATAACATGGCTGCGTCGCTGGCCGTTTTTAACGTGGCTCAGCTGTTCTGAAAACAGCCGTGCCGACCTTCTGGAAACGATTCAACAACAGGTAGCGGCTGACATGAATAAAGGTTAACTTTAAATTTCTCTTTTTAACGCTGAAAACGACCACTATGTACAAAGCAAACGTTCATATAACACTTCGAAAATCAATACTTGATCCGAAAGGGAAGGCGGCTCACCATGCGCTGCATAACCTGGGTCTGACGAGCGTGGAAAACGTTCGTATCGGTAAGTTTATCGAACTAGATATTGATGCTGCTTCCGAGAAGGAGGCTGCCGACATCGCTGATTCTGCGTGCGCACAGCTCCTGGCCAACGAGGTAATGGAAGATTATGAAATTGAGATTTTAAAGCTGGAAACTGAAAAGGGATGACAAAATTGCTTCACAGCGTACAGATGCAGATGGAGGAGCAGGCTCCCCAGAGAGGCCCCGAAACGGAGGTGCTGGATCTGCCCGAAGAAGATGAAGCTGAAGACACACCATGGCGTGTCATATTGTATGATGACGATATTCACACCTTTGAGGAAGTGATCAACCAGCTGCTTAAAGCCTTGGGCTGCTCCGTAGAGAAGGCGGAAGAGATCACCCTAAAAGTACACAATGAAGGAAAAGCTACGGCAAAAGAGGGCTCATTTGAGGAGTGCCTCAAAGTCAACTCAGTACTGCAGGAAATTCAATTAGTCACCGAAATTAAAGGATAAAACACGTGTCAAAAAAAATTGGCGTACTCGTATTTCCCGGCTCCAACTGCGACCACGATGCCTATCATGCCATGGGCAAGATTATGGGGGCCGATACCACATTTATATGGCATAAAGATACCGATCTAACCGGCATTGATCTCCTGATTGTGCCCGGCGGATTTTCCTATGGCGATTATCTGCGCTCAGGCGCCATCGCGCGTTTTTCACCGGTCATGCAGTCTGTTGTACACTATGTAAACGCCGGCCGGCCGGTGATGGGAATCTGTAACGGCTTCCAGATATTGCTGGAAGCCAACCTTCTTCCCGGTGCCATGCTGCACAATGAAAAACTGCGGTTTGTGTGCAAGAATACATACATCAGGGTAGAGCGAGGCGATTCCCAGTTTACATTACACCTCGAAAAAGGCCAGGTGTTGTCGATTCCGGTATCTCATGGCGAGGGGAATTATTTTATTGATGCTGACGGCCTGAAGAAACTTAATGACCAGGAACAGGTATTGTTTCGCTATTGTGATGCGGACGGCAACCTGACGGAAGAAGCAAATTTTAACGGCTCCGTAGATTCAATTGCCGGAATTCTGAATGAACAGGGAAATGTGCTTGGCATGATGCCCCACCCCGAGCGTGCAATGGAGCCTATTCTTGGAAACACAGACGGTAAACTGCTGTTTGATTCACTATTTGATGAACTCCAGATCGCCTGATAAATGGATTTTTCCCTTCTGAAAAAAATCGTTGAACTTCCCGGAGCTCCAGGCCACGAAACGCCCATCAGGGCGTTTATTCGCGAACAGGTTGAGCCTCACGTTGATGAAGTCTATACCGATTCTATCGGTAACCTGGTGGCACGTGTCAAAGGCGACGGCCCCACCGTGATGATGGCCGCGCATATGGATGAAATTTCACTGATAACCACCCACGTGGACGATAAAGGATTTATCCGGTTTTCAACACTCGGTGGCTTCGATCCCGAAACACTGGTGAACCAGAGAGTATGGGTGCACGGTTCAGAAACGGTTCCCGGCGTGATTGGCGGAAAACCGATTCATACTCAATCAGATGAGCAGAAGAAATCAAAAACAAAACTAAAAGAGCTGTTTATCGATACCGGCGTGCCGGGTGATAAGGTGAAAGAGATTGTGAAGGATGGATCCGTTGTGACCCGTATGGGTGAACTGATAGAGCTGGGCGACTGCCTGACGGGCAAATCGCTGGATAACAGGATTTCCGTTTATATTTTGATAGAAGCCTTGAAAAAAGCTGCATCCTGTAACTCTGACCTGCATGCTGTGTTTACCGTTCAGGAAGAAGTGGGCATTCGGGGAGCTCGCGTGGCTGCCCAGGCCATTCAGCCGGAGATCGGCATCGCCCTCGATACCACAATTGCCAACGACCTGCCGGGATCGGGAGATCACGAATCGTGTACAAAACTTGGAGACGGCACAGCCATAAAAGTGATGGACAAAAGTGTGATTTGTACGCCGGGGCTTGTCGCTCATCTCGAAGGACTGGCAGAAGAAAAGAACATAGCACATCAGCGTGAAGTGCTGACCGCTGGCGGTACTGATACGTCGGGGATGCAATATCTGGTGGGAATTGGTAGTTATGTAACTTGTATTTCCACTCCAACACGATATATACACAGTACGGTTGAAACCGTTTCGAGATCAGATGTGGAGGCCGGTATTGAACTTGCGGCCGCCACAATTGAATCGATTGGAGATTATAAACCCGAACGGGACTAATCCCCTCACCTAAATGCTCAAACTTCACAGTGATAAACTTGTAAAAAGCTACCGCGGCCGCAAGGTGGTGGATGAGGTATCCATCAATGTGAAGCAGGGTGAAATTGTGGGCCTGCTCGGACCAAACGGAGCCGGTAAAACCACTACTTTTTATATGTTTACGGGTGTGATTCGCCCGAATAAAGGAAACATTTACCTGAACGACAAACGCCTAACTAAGAAACCAATGTACCAGCGGGCACGCCTTGGTATTGGGTATCTTTCACAGGAGGCAAGCGTATTCAGGAATCTGACGGTCCGTGAAAACCTGGAGTCTATCCTTGAGTTTCACAAGGTGCCAAAGAAAGAAATTAAACAGAAAGCTGATCAGTTGATTGAAGAGTTTGGCCTTCAAAAAGTTGTGAACAGCAAGGGAATCAGTTTATCAGGCGGCGAGCGGCGGCGTACTGAAATTGCCCGGGCGCTTATCACTGATCCGAAATTTATATTGCTTGATGAACCATTTGCCGGAGTTGATCCCATTGCCGTTGAGGATATCCAGGAGATTGTGTCGGACCTTGGGAAACGAAATATTGGAATTTTCATCACGGATCATAATGTGCACGAAACATTAGCCATTACCGATCGAGCCTACCTGATGTTTGAAGGGCGGATTTTGCGTGAAGGAACCGGCGAAACGCTGGCCGATGATGAAGAAGCACGGGAGCTCTACCTGGGGCGGCAGTTTAAATTAGATCGCTATCAGTAATTTAATTCAAATTTAAAATATTCACTTTGTTCAATAAAAGTCCCCTCCTTACACAGGAGGGGAGTCGGTTTTACCCTTATTTTAAATTGAACTCATCTTTAAACCAACATTTGCATGAAAGAAACAACCGTACAGGAACTCAAAAAAAAGAAAGACCGAAACGACGATTTTATCCTATTGGATGTGCGTGAACCTCACGAGTTTCACATCTCAAATATCGACGGCACATTGATTCCGCTGGACGATCTGCCCGCTCGGACCGATGAGCTGGATCAGGATAAAGAGATAGTAGTGATGTGCCGCTCGGGTGCCCGCAGCGCTAATGCCGTGAAATTACTCGAGGAGAAAGGGTTCAAAAATGTCTCAAATCTTGTGGGCGGCGTAAACGCCTGGGCCAAAGAGATTGATACGTCGCTGCCGGTTTATTAGTCATCGATAGCCGCTAATCATGCTCCAATAACGCTGTAATACCATTTGGGAGGTCACATGAACAATTCTCGCCCCGCTAGGGATCTCTTCGGGAAAGGGAAGGGGAGTACTCCGGCTTGCGGAGGGAGTGGTGTCTAACGGATTTATTACAAAACCGAACACCAGACTCAGACGTCGTCATCATGCTTTTGAACACCCCTCGCACCCTGTTCTAAACGAACAGGATGACCTCCCCTCGAAGGGGAGATCTGACTCACAGCCGTTATAATTCAGGCATATCATACAAACCTGAGTTCGATTATTAATCTCATTAAATGTGGTCAAAAAGTCCCCTCCTTTCTCAAGGAGGGGATTTAGGGGTGGTTTTGCCTTGGCCATCCCTGGAATAACAGTATTTTTTGAGTCTAATTTGAGCTCGAAACCTAAAGCTACCACCCCCTGCCCCTCCTTACACAGGAGGGGAGTATTCTTGCCCCGATTTACAATCGAACTCAGGTTACAATTAATTTACAATCTGTTATTTGTAGCTTCTAATTATGCCCAAAAACGGGCAACATCAATTGAGAAGTGACAGAAAATAGAATTCCATGTCGAAAGGGGAAAAGTTTAAACGAAACGGCAACGCCGGATGAGTGTAACGAGGGGTGGGTTTCGTTGTCTGGAAATGGATAAGTTCCGTGATTCTGCTCCATGCCTTCACAGAACACACCCCTGAATCCCAAAACGGACGCTACTCGTTGTTTTGTGTTTCTGTCCCTCTCGAGATGGGATTTGAAAGCTTCCTACATATTTCAACTTTAATCTGTCATCGGTAATTCTTTCTGAATTCGCGTCGAACAATCATTCCGCAATCTGTTTTGAACACACAGCGTCAGCAGATTGGAAAGATCATTCAAATAAAAAAAGGCTGCTGATGCGGATTTCAATGAATCACATCAAACAGCCTTGTTTTATAAGTTTCTGATTTAAGGTTTTATAACTCTAAAAAGAGACATTAAACCATTGGCCCGCAGACGGAGCATTAAAACCTAAACTCTGCCGCCACAGTTGATTTCATCGGCATCTCGTCACGCGGCAGAATGTAAACGTTACTGCCGGTTTCAATGCCTTTAACAGCCAGCCAGTTTAACAAGTCTACGTCTTCGTTTGATGGCTCGTCCGTCAGGTGAACTTCATGATTGTCTTCATCATAATGTCCCCAGCGGTCTTCGTTCATGGAGATGAAAATGTTTTTAGATTTCCCCATCACTGTAGATTCAATGACTTCAGATAAGTTGTTGGACACCTTTGCGCTGGTCTGTTCCGTAAACTGATCGAGCGAATTGTACATGTCTTTCAGAAAGAAGTTCTGGATTTTCTCCCAGCCTGTCTCCTTCAGATCGTGCTCTTTCATGTCATCAGGATTAGCGTTAACAGCATCATCAACCGTTCTCTTGTAGCTGTTGATAGACTTGTAGTATCCCAGGTTATCTTCTAAGCCAACAAGAACAAGCGGGTTATTCTCCTTTTTCAGTTCAGTTGTGATGTCTTTTTCCAATTCTCGAAAGTAGGCTTCAATGATGCCCCGGTGATTATCCTCTCTATTGCCGTGGCCAAAGAACATTGTCTTATCCCGATTGGCCCCTGAGTGAAACTGGAGCTGTTTTTCCTGCACAACTTCCTGGTAATCATCAATATTTGTAGTTGCGGAATCGGGTGTTATATCTGTGGCCTCATTGCGAGTGCACCGAAGGAGCCTTGCGTCTTTTCTGCTAATGGCCAGTACATTGAACCTGCCGTCAAGGCTTACCATCGGCAGTATAGGTGTGATCAGAAAGTGAGTATTTACATACGCTTTCTCCTGCACACTAAAGGGAAGCTGAAAATAATTGAAATACCCTTTTGCAAGGTAAACCACCAGTCCGGAATCCTGATGAGACCAAAATATTGGTTGTTCCAGCAATTCTTTTGCAGGTTTTAAAATCTCATCAATTTCTGGCTGCTTCATTCCCCGGTCAGTGAGTGTATCAGAAACATCAGTTAATAGATTTTTTAACCGAATAGGATCTTGTTTAATTTCTTCGCCCACTCGGTGGGTGGGCATCGTTATGGAGATCAGTGGGTTGCCATCTTTTTCGATAATCTCTTCAACTGTTTTATCACTTACCATGCTTTACCTCATGTGTTTCTTGGGGTTATGGTTCTATTCATCTACTATTATAACAAAAAAATCTTTGCTATAATGGTTCCAATAGAATGATACGGAAGATAGATTAAATTAAATGGGCACAGGCTTAAAAAAAAGCATTGGGCCGGGGCTTGTAATGGCTGCGGCGGCGATCGGAGTTTCTCACCTTGTACAGTCTACCCGGGCAGGGGCTGAGTTTGGGTATGCACTGGTCTGGGCCATTATGCTGGCTAACCTGTTTAAATACCCGTTCCTGGAATTTGGCTCGCGCTATGCCATTGCAACCGGTAAGCATATGATCCACGGGTATGCAAAACTTGGCCGATGGGCACTTTGGGCGTATATACTTTTTACCGTGGGAACAATGTTTGCCATTCAGGCGGCCGTTACAATTGTGACCGCAAGCCTGGCTGCAGAACTGACCGGCATACAGCTGAACGCCGGCCTGTGGAGCGCTATTATTCTGGGCCTCTGCATCCTTTTACTCATTAAAAACAGCTATGCGGTACTTGACTCGGTGATCAAGCTGTTTATGATTGTTCTGGCTGTATCAACACTGGTTGCCGTTGTTGCGGCGGTGTTTCAGTCAACGGGTGGAGCCCAGGAGCCCATATTGGTTGCTCCAGAGATATGGACGGTGTCGGGCGTGGCGTTTTTAATAGCTCTTATGGGCTGGATGCCTATTCCAATAGACGCATCAGTATGGCACTCTATCTGGACGCTGGAGCGTATCAAGCAGACCCGCTACACGCCGAAACTACGGGAATCACTCATCGATTTTAACATTGGCTACATTGGGGCGGCACTGTTTGCCCTTGGCTTTCTTGTACTGGGTGCCGAGGTAATGTTTGGCTCAGGTGAAGCCTTTGCTGCCAGCGGCGTGCAGTTTTCTCAGCAGCTGATCAATCTCTATACCGTCACTCTGGGTGATTGGGCCTACCTGTTTATCTCAGCCTGCGCGTTTTCAACAATGTTCAGCACCACGTTTACAGTTACGGATACCTACCCAAGGGTTTGCAGCGAGCTATTGAATCTTCGAACCCCCGAAACAATTGACCGCGGCAATCTCCAGTATAGGGTTCTGCTGGTTGGAATCACCGCAACGTCTGTTGCTCTTCTTTTTTTGATGGGTGACCGGTTCCGGCTGCTGATTGATCTTGCAACAACTCTCTCATTTTTAACGGCGCCCGTCCTGGCCTACATTAACTACCGGCTTATTTTTCACAGCGATGTGGATCCTGAATTTCATCCGCCGGGATGGTTGCATTATCTTGCTATTTGCGGCCTGTTCTTTTTAACCGGCTTTGCTCTGTTTTATATATACTGGATGATAGGTATTTGACCCCAAACGCATGATGAAGTCATATTTTCTGCTACTGTTACTCGCAACTGCCCTGATCGGTGAGGCCAACGCTCAGTTTGGTCAGGTTAGAGCTCAGGTTTACGGCACGCAATATCGAATGCCAGGCCAGGATTGGCGACAGCTCCAAACCGACCGGTTCCGGGTGATTTATCCCGCCCGCTATGACTCCCTGGCGAAGGAAACGATGGCAATACTGGAGCTTGAATACGCCAATATTCAGCAGCTTGTAGGCGGTAACCTTCAAGATTTTCCGGTCATTCTTAACCCTGCCAATGACCGCTCGAACGGATTTGTCTCGCCGTTTAATTTCAGGTCGGAAATTGAGATCGCCCCGTTTTTGGGCAAATCCCTGAGCCCAAGCTCAGGTAATTGGCTCGAAACAGTGGTACCACATGAGCTTGTTCATGCGATGCATTTCAGCGTGAATCCGCCATCTATTGTACGTCCGTTGGGACTGTTCTCTCCAGACTTGCGGCGGTCAATCCACGCTGCAACACCTTTTGGATTTATCGAAGGCATTGCCGTTGAACATGAAAGCCACGGTGTGATGGATGGAGCCGGACGGGGCAATTACCCGTACTTCAATAATCAGTTCCTGTCAATGATTGGAGCCGATGATCCCTGGTCAATGGGCCAGCTTGTGCAGACATCAGCCTACACGCCGCCATTTAACCGGCACTATATCGGCGGTTATAGGTTTGTTCACTGGCTTCAGGATGGCTACGGAGAAGATGCGATGCGGGGATCAATCCGTCGTCATTATCAGCTGCCATTTCTGGGTTTCGGTGTTGCAGTGCGGCGAACGACCGGTCAGTGGCCGGGCGAGCTCTACGATGAGTTTATTGAGGAGCAGAGAGAATTGTTTAGTAAAAAAATGGATGATCTGAACGCCGATACGGACCTGAGCTCAGAGGAATTGCCATTTAACGCCACATGCCGTCGCGCAAGCCGGCCGGTATGGATCAGCAATACTGAAATACTTTTTTACGGGCGATCCTGCAACCGCCAAACAGGTTTTTATATTCACAATACCGTCAAGCAGGCCACGGAGTTGTTTCACGAGGTTAGCATTACCGGAGATTTTCATTACTCACTGTCAGGCGATAAATCTTCGCTGGTTTATTCGCGCTTCCATACAGATCCAATATATGACAACAGTTTTCTTGCTGATGTGCATGAGTTATCGCTTGAAACCGGTGAGGGCAGAAGGATCACGAATAAATTGCGGGTAACCTCCCCGTCGTACTGGAATGAAAACATCCTTGCAGCCCAGGCAGATGGCCAGACGCGTCGTTTAGTCGTTCTTGATTCCAGGTCAGGCGAGGAGTTGCGAACATATCAAAATGCTGAAAACGCTACGGTGATTAGCACGGCGCCAAAGCCAAATAACCTTACCGCAATTCTCGGAAAAAAACATGGTGTTCAGGCAATTTGGTTAGAGGATCTTACCGCGGTAAACACCCTGTTCAATCGAAAGCCTGACATTGTATTTGAGGGTGCATCCATTTTTGATCCGGCCTGGAATGAAGCAGGCGATGTGCTGTACTTTTCGGCGGACAAAGGTGGTGCTATGAATATTTATGAATTTGATATCGAAACAGAAACCGTCCGCAGGATCACCGATAGCAGATATATTGCTATGGAAAGCTCTGTTTCACCTGATGGAAATCGACTGGCCTACATCAATCAGAAAAAAAATGAACAGCTTCCGGTAATACTGAATTCGTCTGATTTCTATGATCAGCAGTTGTCAGGCGAAGAGTGGGGAGTCACAGAACACGTAAGTGAGATGCTCGACAGGCCGCTGCTGAACGACCAGAACGCGCAAAGATCACTTCGCGAAAATAATTGGGAGGAGTCTGGCTACTCCACTGGTCTCGGCTGGCTGAAACCACGATTGTGGCTCCCGGTAGCAGAAAGCGAAATTGATGACCTGGACCGGCTTGGTGTGTCGCTGGAAAGTGTTGACCTCCTCAGCCAAAACGCATACTCAATGGAGTTAACCTATTTCAGGAGCGCGTTTTGGTTTGATGGGACCTACCGGTATAAAGGCAAGTGGCCGGGTTTTGAGCTCGATGTGTTTAACCGGCCATCCGTGTTTACATTCAGTTTTGAAGGTGAAAATGAACAAACCCGGTTTCTTCCTACGATTGCTCAGCAGCGAGGCAGCACGTTTTCCTTACCATTTCGGTACAGACTGGAACAAAACACACGTTTTTCATCATTTCTCGCAGAGCCTGAGTTTTCACTGAGGCAGGTTCGGTTTATGAACTTTGATGATGCCTCACAGGCGATATCTGAATACGAACAGCCGATTTACACGCTCGGGCTGAATACAACGCTGAATCTTGGGCTGCGTCAGTATACGCGTGATGTGCAGCCCAATAGCGGCCTTCAGTTATTCACGCAATCGCGAATTGGCCTCAACTCAAGCGAGTACACAATTCCGCTACCGGGGGGCACATCCACAAACCCCATCCGGCGGCGAAGTGGATTTCGTGCCGGCGCGGTGTGGTATGTGGCTCCGCTGAGCCGCTTCAACCAGTCGCTGAGAGTGTCGGCCCAGGGATTTACACAAACCAGCGGTCTTGTATTTGATACCGAGTCGGTTGTGTCTAACCTTTTCGAAACCGGCGTGACCCGCGGCGCTACAGAGTTCGGGGTTCTGGACACCCGCTACACCATTCCGCTGATCTATCCCGATGACGGTGGCTTACTGCTGCCGGTTTACCTGTCCAATATTTATATGGTGCTTTTCTCACAAACAGTAGCCGATTTAGACCGGGTTCAGTCATCAGCCCGAACAATTCTGGGCGCAGGCATCCGGTCGAAATTTAAGATCGGCAACCTACAGCTGGATATTGGCATTGCAGTGGGATGGGAGCCGGCCCGGAATCGTGTGGATTACTTGCTGGGGAGTTTTTAGGGTTACCTATATGTCAGATCCGCAATGTCTCATTGAGACATTGCGGATCTTCAAAAATATCAAGGAGCCTGTGACTATACCCCATACCATTATCCGATACCCAGAAATTTGACTTCACACGTTCGATGCACATACACTGTGTGGATATTTGGAAACTTTTTCCTAAAGCATCCTCGTCGGGTGAGGTTTCAGCGAGGTTAAATCCTCAATTTTCACTGGCTTCCCGGATTCAATACTATTACGAGCGGCAATTCCGATCAGGATTGACATGGCCCCATCCCGGCTCCCGGCGGCAAGATTCAGAGGGTCATGGGTTTCCGTATCACGGAAGATTTGATTCTGGAGTCGTTCATCTCCGCCGCCATGCCCGCCGCCGCTTTGAGTTACTTTAATATGTTCATAATCAGCAGTAAAGTTATCCATTACCATAATTTCTTCGAAATCAGTGGCTTCGTCAATTTCTTCCTGCGACATCTCCTGGGCATGCAATTCACTTTGGTTAATCTTCTCCTGTTCTCTCCATGGAATTCCATGCCATGCATCAATCCGTCCATCAAATCCGTTGAAGCCGATCTTCATTCCTTCATAAGGGGAATATGTGGTTAGAGAATAATTTACCTGGACATCATTCGCGTATTTCACCTGGACAGACATTTTATCGTAAATATCAATCTCATGTCTCCAGAGACAGTTATCACGCAGGTAGCCATCATGATTTTCATTGGCTACATAGAGATCCATGTACGTATCATTTTCAGTGATGTCCCAGTAAAAATCACAACTACTTTGGTACGGACAGGTTCGGCATTTATTCCCTCTGAAGGGATTATTACTTCCATAATGCTCCAGCGAGCCTTTCGCATAGACTTCAACCGGATCTGAATTCAGCCACCAATTCAACAGATCAAAATGATGCGTGGCTTTGTGAACCAAAAGCGTCCCGCCACTCGCTTCAATGCCGTGCCACCGGCGAAAATAGGAAGCGCCATGATAGACATTCAGGTACCAATGAAAATCCACAGATGTAATTTTACCCACACGCTGATTCATCAGAAGTTCTTTGATTTTAGTGTGATGTGGGCTGTAGCGGTAGTTAAATCCAACAATTAATTCGGCATCTGATTCTTTCTCAGCATCCAGGATAGCTTGACATTTGTACTCATCGGTAGTCATCGGTTTCTCCGTGATTACATCGATATTCCGTTCGAGCCCTTTTATGATGAACTGATGATGCGTCGCATCCACAGTGGTCACAATCAACAGGTCCGGTTTCGCAGTATCCAGCATCTCATCAAAATCGGTGAAGGTGGGGCAATCGGCTCCAATAAACCCTTTTCCATAATCCAGCCGGCCGGGGTTGATGTCACATAAACCAACGAATTCAATCACGTCATTATATCTCTCCTGCAAACGTCGTCCCCAAAATGTAATTCCGCGAATTCCGGTCCCCACAAGAACCACTCTTCTTTTATTAAATAAATTATTGATGCCTCCTGCTCTGGAGAATGCTGGCCCTGCCAATAAAGCTCCTCCTACTGCTACTCCGGTTGATTTTATGAATTGCTTTCGGGTGTATTGGTCCTTTTTCATAGTTCGCTGGCTTTAAAGTGGCAGTTAAAAAAACACTCGGATTATCAATACTTGATTTAATATGTAACTTGAATGTATAAAAATGAAATACTTTCTAATGAATAGTCATCGGATGAGTTTGTCAACCCTTTGCCCTTTGCTTTTTTAGAGTATATTCACTCATTTTATGACTTAACCGTTACTCAAATCTGAAAAAAAATCAGTCGCATTCTGGTAACAAATCTTTTCAACAATCTTCCTGACACTATCCCATGACAACTGACAACAAGGATTGAAAATGATCCAGATGATTGCTTATGGATTAAGCACAGATCCGCAATGTCTCAAAAAGACATTGCGGATCTTGTTAAAGGTCACTTTTTTAAAGTAAGATTCAAGCACATAATCGGAGAAACATGGCTAATCCAAGAGAGCCTTTTGAACCAGACACTATTTACCATGTTTATAATCATGGAAATGGCAATGACCTGATCTTCAAAGAGGATAAAAACTATCGCTTTTTTCTTGAGCGATTCAGGAAGTACATGAGCCCGGTTGCAAAAATTTATGCCTACTGTTTAATGCCCAATCACTTCCATTTTTTATTGAGGATTAGGAATGAAGAAAAGTTGGGTAGTTATTTTGAAGAGCTATATCCGAAGGAAAGAAGATCCGCAATGTCTCAATGAGACATTGCGGATCTTGTTAAAAGTCACTTTACTAAAGAAAGATCCAAGCAACTAATCGGAGAAACATGGCTAATCCAAGAGAGCCTTTTGAACCAGACACTATTTACCATGTTTATAATCATGGAAATGGCAATGACCTGATCTTCAAAGAGGATAAAAACTATCGCTTTTTTCTTGAGCGATTCAGGAAGTACATGAGCCCGGTTGCAAAAATTTATGCCTACTGTTTAATGCCCAATCACTTCCATTTTTTATTGAGGATTAGGAATGAAGAAAAGTTGGGTAGTTATTTTGAAGAGCTATATCCGAAAGAAAGAAGATCCGCAATGTCTCAAAAAGACATTGCGGATCTGGTGTCGAGGCAGTTCAAAAATATGCTGATCTCCTATTCAAAGTCATTTAATAGCATGTATAACAGGCGGGGGAGCCTTTTTCTGGATAATATTGAACGCATCTCTATTCGCGACGATGAGTATTTCACAAATATGATCCGCTATATTCATTTCAATCCTGTGCTCCATGGATTTGCAGACACTCCGGAAAAATGGAAATTTAATTCTATTCATACTTACTACTACGCAGATAAACGGAGTTCTGTAAGCAGAAGAGAAGTATTTGAATGGTTCGGAGGTCCCGGCCAATTCAAAAGGTTTCATCAACATATACAAGAAGATGAGTTTGATACCATCAATCATTTGAAACTTGAATGAGGCAATGAAATGATCCATAAGAGATAGATCCGCAATGTCTCATTGAGACATTGCGGATCTCGTATACACCACCGTCCTTATCCTCGAACCGCAAACTTACAATAACAGTATCAGGTCAATTGATTCAATTTAAATTGACGAATTGACTGCCTCAAAAAACTCTCTCAGTTTCTGTTCATCAAGTTTGCCGTTTGTCCGAACGCCGCTGCATAGGTCAATACCAAAAGGCTGAACGGTTTTAATGGCCTCGGTAACATTTTCTTTGGTGAGTCCACCTGCGAGGAACAGGGGGATTGATATGGATTCTCTTATTTTTCTGCTGATGTCCCAGTTATGGGTCCGGCCGGTACCGCCAAGCTCTTTGACCGATGCTGTTGGATTGCCGCTATCAAGTAGAATTGCATCCACGAATTCCGAAATCTCAACGGCTTCTTTGATCGATGATTTGTCCATTACGTGAATGACCTGCACCAGCTTTACTCCCCGAAGTTGTTCACGGAGAAAGCCGTAATCCCGATTATTAAGCTCATCAACAAGCTGAATAGTGTTTGTATGAACCCGCTTGTAATGACTTACGATCTCTTTTGGATTGGTTTCGCTGGTCAGAAGAAACGTAGAAATGGGAGGAGGCACTGCATCAGCTATAATTCGAATTTGTTCATCATCGATCACACCAGGCCCGCTTGGCATTCGACTAACAAGTCCCAGCGCCGATGCACCGTGATTAATTGCCATTTCTGTTTCCTCAATACTGCTTATGCAACAAATTTTCACCCTTGGCCTTATCATGGAGAACTAAATTCTTTTGGGTAGTTAACGGTTCCCGACACATGTTGGAGTCCTCCCGGCCCAAGCTCAATCGCCATAAACGCTTCTGAAGAAACATCAAACGGCGCTTTGATTCCCCATTGTCCAGCAGGTTCAAATCCAAACCTTGGATAGTAGTCAGGGTGGCCCAGAACAATGACAGATTTAAAACCGAGATGTTTTGCAACATCAAATCCATGCCGTATAAGCCGCCCGCCAATTCCCTGGTTCTGCAGATCAGGACGTACGGCCATCGGGGCAAGCGCGAGGCTGTCATGTTTTATTCCGTCGCCATCATGGATTGATATCTTCGTGAACAGAATGTGCCCAGCAATCCCATTCTCTGATGCTGCAACGATTGAAAGCTCCGGGATAAAGGCAGATGAGTTTGTTCGTAGTGCATCCACAAGGTTAGCTTCATCCTCGCGATCAAACGCCGTGCGGTTCACATCGTAAACCTCTGCAATGTCCGAGGCTGTTTCTTTCCTGATCGTAAGTTGAGGGGGCATTTCAGTCAATGTTTTAAGCTTTATCTCGGGAATCCGGCAGGCAGCCGATAGGTCTATATGCTGTGCATTTCAGCTATTTATCTTCAGGAAGATTTTCGAACATCTCTTTTTTCTGCTCAAACCATTCCGTCATCGCATCCGGAGATTTCATCTTCTGCTGCATCTTTTTCATGGCATCGATGTGCGGCTGGTCCCCTTTCTGCATCATCTCCATACCGTGCGATTTGCTTAATTCAGCGATTTCATTAAAGCTGCCGGCGCTGAACTTCTTATCACAAGCACCGCCTAATTCCCTGCATGTCATTGTTTTCATACGATTTGATTATGTGAGTGTTGTTTGGTGATGAAAGCGATGCTGTCTGGCAGACACAGCAACATATGAAATTACAGGTACTTAAATCATGGATTATCATTGTTCAGTTCATTCGAATCACTCCGGATAAATCCGATAAGCTGCTCGCGGTTGACGCTCGATTTGATCTGAACTTCTTTTTCACGGGCTGCATCAGCCGAATCAAACGACTCTCTGTACATTAAATTCCAGGGCAAGCCGGTTTTGGTGTGTTTGTTTTTACCGGAATTATGCCGGGCCAGGCTTTTCTCCAGGTTTGATGTTTTGCCCACAAAATAGCGATCGACCAGCGGGCTGTAGAGTATGTAAACAGTAGTTTTCATCAGGTCTGATTCAGCTCCGATTATACGAAGGAATAATCAAACATAATGTAAATGGGGGAGATATCTGAGAGAAACGGATAAAATCATACATTAAAATGCAAAAGGTCACCTGCTAATCTCTTCAGCCTCCCTGGCAATTCTGTTGATCTGCCTTGGGTTGATGCCGGCCGTTTCAAGGCATGTTTTATCGTCTGCAATCTGAGTGCAAAAAATGATATCCTGGTTCAGAATCTGATATTTTTCCTCTTTCGTCAGAGTTGACAGGCAGGTGACCGGGTAGAGGTTTAAATAATCAACCAAATCTTTGACACCCTTTTTTCGGGGATAATCCCAGCTCAGCAGTTTCAACCCAATGCAGTTACCGTACTCTTCCGCGTCGTACGTGAACCGCGAATTAGTAACCAGCCAGGCTTTATGGATTTTTTCAGCAGGTTCCGTTCCGTCGCTCCAGTTCTGTTTTACATCCTGGAATCGGGACTGGACGTAAAGAGGCACATTTACATTGCAGCGCTGCTCATCGCGGGTACAAAATTTACACTCTACCAGGAGATATGCATCATCATTTTGCGCGATTACGTCAATGTCGTGGGTGATGCAGTTGCCAAGAACGGTTACGCCCAATTCAGTTTCGTACCCCAGTCGGCTAAGCAGTTCAGCAATAAACGATTCGAACGGAAATTCGGAATCACCCAGTTCGAAAAGAGCCTCCTTTAACCTGTAGCGTCCAGCCGATCTCTTTGAAAAACTCCGTAGAGATTTAAATGCTTCCTTATAAATGTCTTCTGTTGAGATGCCGTCATAAAGAATTCCCTGAACTCTGTTTACCGTTTCGTCAATTTGATGTTCAGGTGCCCCGGCACTTTGCAGGGATTGACGAAGTTTGGATTCATCATATGTTTCTGTATTTCCGGAATACTTGGTGACATGAACCGGGGCCATAGCAGGGTAGGTTAATTATGTTAGCTGTCTGAGGCCTAATATACAATGAAATTTGTTTTATGCTTGATTAACCCGGGTGTTTCTAAAGAGTATGGATGCTCCCGCATTTGGGGTGATCTTATGCATGAAGCCGAACTTACAGGAAGACAGCTCGTTCAATTTCGACGATTAGTTAAGAAACTCACCAAGAAGAACAATTCTCGAATGGCTAAGATGATTACCCTCCCTCTTAATCTTACCATATTCGGCTATTGGGGTAGTTTTGTAGAGGCACTTAATTGGGTTGAACAAGCGTATTAGGCTACACCACTTAAGCCAGACTCACCTTAGTGAAATTGGGTTCGTATTCGGTTGATCGCTTAAACTGCATCAAACAACCAAAATAAAAGTTGGTATGTCAAAAGTTGTACTTAGCTGTGAGTTGTTATCAGATCCGAATGGTATTGGGACTATGGGCTTGTTTATAGTCCCATACTTCGCCGTAATTAAATTTGGGATTGTTCGATCTCGTTTAGTTCTTGAGTAAGTTTTCTCTTTCTAAAATGATTGATAGTTGGTGTATTGTCGATCAAATATTTGGCATCGTAGATTTCACCATTTAGAGTCATTAAAATAGCTTTTCTCATGATATACATAATGCTCTGTTCTCCAACTATTAGTCTTAGTTTATCCAAGGTGTCACTCATTTGAGCAGTCTTCCCTAAAACTCTTAGGATCTCGAATTTTTGTATTAATGGATAAGGTGAATTGGGAAAATCTGCTATGCCATTTTCTGCATACTCCAAAGCTTTATCAGTATCCTTTTTGACAATTTGGTAGTATCTACTTTTTGTTGTTAGCTCAATTTCTTTTCCTCTTTCTGTTTTTACCTTTTCAAGGTCATGAATCAGTTGATCCAATGTAGAAACAGTCTTTTTATCATATCTATTTGTTGTATTGAGAATGCAAATAAAATAAGATTGAATATGCAAAGGGTTAGTTGTACTGTGAATATAATTCTCTTTAGCATACTTTTTTGCATTCTTGTAATCATTATTATCCATATATGACTGGACTAATTCATGCTTTGCTCGGTGAAAATTAGGGCTGTCTTGTAACGCTAGTAAAAATCTATCAATTGCTTGATCAAATTTACCAATGCGACGATAATAGTAACCGAGTAGGAAATCATATTCTCGTGTGTGTCTGAAAAACTGTACTTCTTCTAAAAATTTTTCACTCGCCATTCGAGCATAAGAAAGACAAACCCAATATTTTATCTCTCGTAAAATAAATTCATCAAGGTTTTCTTCGTTCTCTAAAATTGTTCTTCCAAGGTCTATAACTCCAGAATAATCTCTGTCATTTTGATACTTATCAATCATTGATTTTAAGTAGTGAGAAGGAATTAGATACTTTTTTGGAATTTTAAACCCGTTGTTTAGCGCTTTTTTAATTGAAATAAAAAAGTTGGAAATATCTTCTACGTGTAAGTCTTCGTTTTTTACCCATTGATCGACGTGCCTCTTTAGATTTTTTTCATATTTATTGGATAATTTTTTATTCCCTCTCATTATATAATTCCGGACAGCATCTATCAGTCGGATGTATTCTTTATTACGTCCGAATAGTTCACAAATCGCCTTGTTAATGAAATCATCGATATAATTTAATGATATTTCTTCATTTTCGAGAAGCGTTGAAAGAAAGTCATAACTGATAAAGTCAAATTCAGATAATAGACGAAGTAGTTCGAAAGCTTTGGCATCATCTTCAAACTCAGTCAATAAAGTGCTTATTTGGTCATGATTGAACTCCCTTATTTTGTCAACATTCTTTTTTGCATAAGGAAGGCCATTTTTCTTGATGAAATTCGAGGTGTAATATACATGCATTGGATAACCGGAGAGATGCTGGGAAAAGAATTTAAGGTCTTCTGAACTCAATCTAAGACCCTTAAGGTCACAGTATCTCTTGAAGAGCCCCTTACGTTCACTTCGAGATAATTCTGGTACCTCCATATAGTAAATTGAATCGTACCTATTTAAAAATCCCTTGTTGGTGTTGAATCTTGAAGATATGCACAAAGCAATTTTGCTTTGGTTTATACATCCTAATTCTAAGATCTTCAAAAACCAATTTGCTATATGTCCACCAGGTAAGATGATTCCACCTGTATCTTCAATGAATATTATTTCATCTGAAGATTGAATATCATTAATCAATTTACATGCAATATCTGCTTTCTGTTCAATACTCTTACTAATAAGATTATCTGTGCTTATGTCAGCAGAAATACCCAAGTCATAACATTTGAGTATGAAATCTTCGATACTTTCATGGCTGTCAATAGGTATAACATATGGTTGAAAAGACTGCTTCAAAACTACATTGGACTTAATTAAGCAGTGTTTCATTAATGATTTTCGACCAATATTAGGCAAGCCTGAGGCAAAAATTACACAAGGTAAGTCCAAATCATAATCATCAATTCTTTGCTCAAACTCTCTAATCAATCCGTTTCTTCCTACAAAGATTGATTTTCTTGCTTCAAGTGTAGGATGTTTTTCCCAAGATAGCTCTTGGAGTTTTTGTTTGATTAATCTTGAGAAAATGACAGGTCTTGCCACATACTTAACATTATAGTGATCTGTAAGCCATTTTGGTATGTCGGTTGATTTATAGGATATATTTGGATCTATTATTATTGGTAATATTTTTACTAGGTTTCTCTCTTCAAGGCCTTGCGCTTGGTCCATTTCCCGCTCAACCCACTCAGATTTAAGTGAGTTTTCAGATATAAATAAGACAAATAAGTCAGTTTTATTTAATCCATTCATTATTTCATCTAAAGTTTTTCCTCCCGCCTCAAATGAGAATTCATCGTAGATTATATCGGATTTTCGCAGTTCTTTAATTACTTGTCTAACATATTTTTTGTCTTTACTGCTGTGTGATAGAAATACTTTTGGCATGATGAAATACTTTTTTGGTATTAGTTGTGTCTAGCTCTTTCTTTTGCTTAAAGACTAATAGAAAGGGTTATTTTAACATATGCAAATAAATAATGTTTGTACATATGTTTGTGCCACATAATATAAAAGCCTTGCAAGTCATTGACTTACTAGGCTTAGTGTGCCTTCGTCTAGATTTCTGAAGCTCTTAATGTTTTGAGAAAAGATTTGACATCAATTTTTATAGAGATTTTATCAAAGTGCTCTCAATAAAGATTAGAATGATAGAGGATATTATGTGTTTGTTATCACTAATGTTTGCACCATAAAATAAAAAAGCCCATGTAAATCAATGACTTACATGGGCTTTTAGTGGGCGCTGAGGGATTCGAACCCCCGACCCCCTCGGTGTAAACGAGATGCTCTAAACCAACTGAGCTAAGCGCCCTGTTTTTCAAAACAGACTTAAATATACGAAGCTTAGAATTCCGAGCAAAACAGATTTTGAATGGTTTTGAAATTTTTTTGGAGAAAATATCACCATTCGAAAAAACAACTTAGAATTACCTTAGCCAGGAGTAGTTAACGCAATGTATGATGTGACAGGCGAACTTGCACTGGTAGGATCCGAACACCCCTCGATCCGCCATCGGGCGGACCACTCCCCTCAAGGCGAGATATTCTGTACCCATTTTAAAATGAATTATTTAAGGCTGTAGCGGCCTCACCTGCACATCCGTATAATGAAAGTTCTGCGGGCATTTTAGCATGTGAACGACCGATGCCGCAAGATCCTCTGGCTGCAGTTTGTTTTTATTTGATTCAGAAAATCCGGTATCTACCGAGCCGGGTGAGAGGCAGCTGACCTTCACTCCAAAATCGCGAAGCTCCTGATGGAGCGATTCCGTGATTCCGTTCACAGCGTACTTAGTCCCGCAATAGGCACTCATTCCGGCAATACCGTTTGTGCCTGCTCCGGAGCCGATGTTAATAATATGTCCGCCCTTCTCTTTTTTCATCAGGGGAATGATCCGCTTTGTGGTATAAAAAATTCCGTGCACATTCAGATCGAACAGTTGCCGCCACTTGTCACTCGGCATCTCTTCCATTACCCCGCGATATCCCATGCCCGCATTGTTGATAAGAATGGGAATAGAATCGCCAAGTGTTTCGATGGTAGACTGAAAGGCTGTTTCCACAGATTCCTCTATTGTCAGGTCCGCTTTGATGTGATGGAAATGCTCATGAGAAAACTCTTCCGGCGGCGTTCGGCTCCATCCGGCAATGGTTACGCCTTCATTAACGAGTGCTTTTGCGATTGCCAGCCCGATTCCCCGGCTGGCTCCTGTGACAATGGCTGTCTTGTTTTGAATGTTCATGATGTGAAATTTTATTGAGGTTTACTCGTCATTCCGGCCTTGAGCCGGGATCTCCAAAATCGGTTATGAATAGATACTTTCCAATGGTAAAATCTAAAGTCCAAAAGAAAATGGGAGATCGCAGGTCGGGCCCGCGATGACTTAGATTAGTGAACAATTTATTAGTCATGCCGCACCCCGATACGGCATCTCCAATTCCTGCCCGAATCGTACATTTTGCCAGGGTTAACCCCACTCCGTTGCTGAGACTGGAGATCTTGGGTCAAGGCCCGCGATGACTTAGATTAGTGAAACAATTTATTCGTCATGCCGCACCCCGATGCGGCATCTCCCATTCATGCCAGAACCATACACCTTGCCAATGGCAACTCCCTCTCCATGGCAAAGATGGGAGATCGCGGGTCGGGGCCCGCGATGACTCATGTACTTTAGGAAAATGTATTCTCCTGGATTCTAATTCCCACCGTCCATCTCAAAACGGTCCGGCCGCTTCCATCGTACGGGATCTTCAGGCGTGGGAACAATTGGATCTTCATAGTTTTGAAGCATCCTCATTGCTTCTTCCACCGCGCGCTCCAGCTGTGGATCGTGCCCTTCAATCACCTCTTTAGGCGTTTGCATAACATGAATATCGGGTTCGATACCTTCGCCTTCAACATCCCATTCGCCCTCCAGGTTGTAGAATCCGCCTCGCGGAGCCACAAAATATCCGCCATCAATAAAAGGAGGCGTATCCCAGGTGCCCACAAGGCCACCCCAGGTTGTGGTTCCGACAAGTGGGCCGATTTCCATCTTTCTGAACAGAAACGGCAGTAAGTCTCCTCCAGAGCCGGCGCGTTCGTTCATCACCATCACTTTCGGGCCCCAGATGCCGGCGCCCGGTGTGGTGAATGGCTTGCGATCACCCGCCTTGCTGTTGAAAAATCCATGCAGCTCACGATCCATAATATCTACCATATAATCGGCCGCCGAACCTCCGCCATTGTTTCGCTCGTCAATCACCGCGCCGAGCTTATCCTGCTGGGCGAAGTAGTAGCGATTGAAATAGTTGTATCCGCTTTGACCGGTATTGGGCACCCACACATAGGCCAGCTGTCCATCCGACATCTCGTCAACCATTCGGCGGTTCCCTTCCACCCATTCGCGCGTTCGCAGTCCGCCCTCACTGCTGACCGGCACTACTGTCACAAGCCGGGCACCTTCCTGATCGGGAGTATCATTCAAAAGCAGCTGAACCTGACGGTTGGCCGTACCTTCAAAATTACTGTAAAAGTTTTCTGTCGGGTTGATGGCGTTTCCGTTCACGGCGAGGATATAATCTCCCTCATTTACATCTATGCCGGGTCCGGATAGGGGAGCTCGCAAATCGGGGTTCCAGCTTTCTGCCGTGTAAATCTTATCAATGCGATACGCACCATTTTGTAGTGAAATATCTGCGCCCAGCAATCCGGCCTGCACATCTTCGAGATCAGGAAAGTCGCCGCCGCCCACATAGGAGTGACCCACAGCTGCTTCGCCGCTCATGATATCGAGCACATAGTTTAGGTCTGAGCGGTGTTTTGCATGAGCCACCCATGGCGCATACCACTCATAAATTTCCCCCCATGGCGCCCCGTGCATGTTGTCGACATACAGGAAGTCGCGCATGAACCTCCATCCATCACGAAAAATCTGTGTAAACTCCTCCATGGGATCTACCTGCACTTTTACGCCGGAAATGTCCAAAGCACCGTCACCGGGTGATTTCTCGCCTGTATCGGTTCCTACAATTCCCCAGGTTCCCCCGCTTCTGTACAACAGGTTTTGTCTGTCGTGAGAAACAACGGCTTCGTTCACGCTTCCCATAAACAAGCTGCTCTCTTGTGCCTCCAGGTCATATTTATGGAGCCGTGTGCCTTCATTTGGAACTGATTCAGTAAAGAACACGCTCCCGCCGGGTCCGGGAATCAGGCCGGTGTAGTTGCGTTCGGGAACGTCAACCGGGAGCGTGCGCTCGGCAATTCCATCAGTGTCAATAACAACTGTTAGCTCCTCTTCGGATTCGGCGTCAGCTTCATCAGTCTCTTCATCAGCGGATGCGGCGGTCTCGTCGTCACTTTTGGGTAGTAGTGGTGACGGTTCGCCATCAGCTAAAACAATCATGTACAGTGCGCGGGTCACCGGCATGTTATAGGAGCTCATATCGAGCCAGCCGGTGTTGAGCCCGTAATCGGTGCTGGCCAGGAACCATATGTATTTTCCATCTTCGCTCCATGCAGGCGTAATGGCGTCCGACATGCCATCGGTGAGCTGATGCGTATCGCCGGTTTCCACGTTGTGCACATGCAGCGCCTTAAACTGATTGTCGAGCAGCTTCACGTAGGCAATCCATTTACTGTCGGGCGACCATACCGGGTTCATGGTCCGGTTTGGATGTGCGTAACCATCGGTGTCGACCATCTCTGCTTCTCCAGATTCCACATTTACATACCAGAGATTATAGTCCGTATCAGTATAGGCGATATGTTCACCATCAGGCGACCAGTCTGGCCGGAAGTAAAACGTTGGGTTCGGAAGCTCTATCATTCGCGGCTGCTCATACCCATACTGATCAGAAATCATAAGCGTATATTCGCCGCTTTCATCAGAAAACCACGCAATTTTATCACCCTGGGGCGACCACACGGGGTACCGTTCAGCGGAAGCTGACGAGTTTGTGAGATTTCGCCATGTTCCATCTTCTTTTGGCACGGTGATGATTTCTCCCCGGAACTGAAAGACAGCCCGTTTGCCCGTGGGTGATATCTCAGCATTATCCATATTGAATGCTGATGGCTCTTCCCATCGCGTACGGCCGTAGCTCATGTCGCCCGCCACGTGAATCTCAAGCTGTTTCGTGGTTTCAGTTTCGGGATCGAGCAGGTGCAGGTAGCCACCCTGCTCATACACAATCATTCCAAATCCGGCATCAATGTTCTTGGCATCAAACTGTGAGTGAAACGTCCACTGTTTCTCTTCATTTGTTTCAGGATTAAACGACCAGATATTGTTGGCGAAATCCCGTTCTGAGAGATAGAACACCTCATCACCAAGCCAGGCCGGATCGGTGTGGCGTTCGCTGTCGGTTCGGGGCGTTTGAACGAGTTCATAAGAATCCAGGTCTACAATCCAGATCGGCTGGGCCTGGCCGCCGCGGTAGTTTCTCCATTCCGGGTCCCAAAACGTGATCGGGTTGTAGGCGATATGTTGTCCGTCATCAGAGATGTCGCCATTGGCAGCCCGGGGAATGGGCAGAACAGTTGGTGTGCCTCCATCAGGGCTGACTTTCCAGATTCTATTGGTTTGCGTGGGATGTCCATCGCGTCCCGATCGGAACAGGATCTCACCTTCGGGCGTCCAGCCGGTCACCATATCTGTGCCAGGATGCCAGGTGAGACGTTCAGGAGATCCTCCTTCAGCCGACACAACATACACATCAGAATTCCCCTCATACTGCCCGGTAAAAGCAACCATGCTTCCATCAGGCGAAAAGTGAGGAGCCATTTCTCCGCCAATGTTGCTGGTCAGGCGGGTGGCATCGCCGCCGGTTCGGTTCACTTTCCAGAGATCGTAGGCGTGCACAAAAACGATACTGTTATCAGAAATGGTGGGTTCCCGCAGCAGTCGTGTGCCTTGTGAAAAGATGGCGGGAGCTGCGATTAAGAATATGAATAAGGTGACTAAAAAATTTAGGCGATAGGACATGAGCAATCGGTTTAGCTAAAGTTCAATTCCAATATATAGAAATGATGGTAAAGAACCATTTGATGGGTGGTGGCTTTTAAACTTGTCAAGAAAGTGGAAGCACCATATAAATATTGGAAGAATGCGTTTATCGATTCAGGAATAGCATGCGGTGTTCCGGGCAAATTTAACTCTTAAAAGTACTGATTCAGCCGATGATGAAACCACGGTTTAAATCATTTGCCCCCCTTCGATTGTATCCCTTTCTTCTGCGAAATCAACCGCCTCGGTGTGTCTGGACGGCCAGATTCTGCTAACCCCGCACTGCGCGCCGGAAAAACCACGGCGCTTGTACGAGGCTATCAAGCGATCGCCCCTGTCGGGGCTTTTTGTTACGTGCAGGCACGGAACCGGCAGCACATCTGCACATGATAACGTAAGTGTTCATAAAGATGAAAACGTCGATTAAAGTCTAAAAAAAACTTTTAAAAATCTGTCATTGGTAGCCTATAATTTTGCTCCAAAAGGCTGGGCAACACCATATGAGAGGTGACAGGATGCGTTTTCCGATCCGGAAGTACTATGCGTTTTGCGAGTGGTGGGTAGTGTGCGGTGTTCCGGGTAAATTTAAATTTCAAAAGCACCTCATCAGATCGTTATTCATCCATGGAATAGATCTTTCATAACCCCTTCGACTGCATTCAATTCTTCTGTAGAATCACCCGCCTCGGGGACTTGAGACGCCTGCCTTCTCTTACCCCGCACTACGCGCCGAAGAACCACGGCGCTTGTACGGGGCTATAATATGGGCCGCCCCTGCAGGGTTTTTTTGTTTCGCGCAAGCGCGTAACCGACTTACATTTTCAATTAATAAGATAAGTGATCATAGAAATAATCTTTGTTTAAACACTAAAACGACACATTTTACAATCTGTCATCGGTAGCTGCCAATTTTGCCCCAAAAGTGGGGCACCACTAAAATTTTGGAGACAGAATAGACCATTGTGTTCTTAGATGCATTTTGAACAGCGAGCGATCAAAATTCATACCGGTAACAAGGAGATCAGCCGGTGGGCGGACAGGTAGGTATCTCCATTCCGGCCAAAAAGCGCGGCTTGCAGTCGATATGACAATGAGAGCGGTTAAGAAAGCACGGCGCATAAATAATAGGAATCGAACTATATCTCCTGTCGCGCCGTGAAAGTTGTTTGCGATTGGCGGCGTAAGTCAGGCCGTTACAAATTTTTTAGTTGAAAACGCCGCCCACTATTGCCACCACGCGATGTCATGTCGACCGAATCCCGACATGCCTTTTGGAGGGATGAGTGGAGACATCTCACTGTTCTTAGATCCATTTTGAACAACGCCTATTCGAAACGGCAACGCCGGATGAGGGTAAGAAGTAATATGTTCAGTATTCTTAAACTGGATCAGATCTATCTTCACGCTTTACGGCCTTATCAAACACACCCCTGAACCCCAAAACGGAAACTCCGCGTTGTTTTGTGATTCTGTCCCCTCTCGAGATGGGATTAAAAGCTTATTACATATTTCATGCTTAGAATCTATCACCAGTAGGATTAAAGAGTGCCGAACGAATCAAATGAGTGAAAGGTGAGATCTTCACCCTATAATAGAGTAGAGATTCCCTGACTAAAAGCTGTATCTTTGGCACTTAATTGAACAATACCAAAGATCACAAAAATTTCTGCCATGCAGATTGAAGCATACCTTACCAAGCAGCTAAAGCAAGTACTTGAACAGTTTGACATTGATCCGGCGGAGATGCCTGATGTACAGCTCGAAACACCCCGGGATCCCGAGCATGGCGACATGGCAACCAATGTGGCGATGCATCTTGCTAAACCGCTTCGGAATAATCCGCGGAAAATTGCCGGAGAAATTCTTGAAAAGCTGGAACTTGATCCTGAGCTGATTGAGTCGGCTGGCGTGGCGGGCCCCGGTTTTATCAACTTCAGATATTCCGATCAATACCTTACGAATGCCCTGAAAAATCTGATCGCGGATGGTGAAGCATTCGGGCGATCGGATGAGAAAAAAGGGACAAAGGCGCTTGTTGAATTTGTAAGCGCAAATCCCACGGGGCCGCTAACGGTAGGCCACGGACGAAATGCTGTTCTGGGCGATACCGTCGCGCGGCTCCTGGAGTGGACGGGGGCCGAAGTTGACAGGGAGTACTATTTCAATAACGCCGGCCGGCAGATGCGTAAGCTCGGGCTCAGCGTGAAGGCGCGCTACTTGCAGGCGATCGGACAGGATGCGGAGATGCCTGAAGATGGGTACGAAGGGGAATATATCAAAGAGATAGCGCAGAGCCTGGTGGATGAACTTGGTAAGAAACTCGCTGATGAAGATGATGAAACCATATTTAAAGAAGCAGCTGAATCGGCCATTTTTGAGCAGATTCAGAATACGCTCAGGCGGATGAATATTGAAATGGATTCTTTCTTCAATGAAAAATCACTGTATGATAGCGGCGCGATTGAACAAACGATCGAGACCTTCAGGGAAAAGGGGATGGCTTATAATGAGGAAGGAGCCGTTTGGTTTAAAACTACGGAATTTGGCAAGGACAAAGACACAGTACTGATTAAAAGTACAGGCGAGCCGACCTATCGGCTGCCTGATATTGCCTACCACGCCAACAAGCTCGACCGCGGATTTGATCTTTGCATTGATGTTTTTGGTGCCGACCATATCGACACGTATCCCGACGTGATGAACGGGATTAAGGTGTTGGGCTACGACCCGGACAAAGTGGATGTTCTTGTGTACCAGTTTGTAACGCTGGTTAAAGATGGTAAACCGTATAAAATGAGCACCCGGAAAGCGAACTTTGTGACGCTGGATGAGCTGATGGACGATGTGGGTGAGGATGTGACTCGTTTCTTCTTTTTGATGCGATCACCCAATACACATCTTGAATTTGATGTGGCACAGGCAAAAGAGACTGGCGAAAAAAACCCGGTGTTTTATCTGCAGTATGCACACGCCCGAATCCAGTCGATTCTCAGGAAAAAAGCTGAAATAACTGAAGAGGCAGAGAATCATAAGCTTGAGCTGCTGACTCATCCGTCAGAGGTTACGCTCATTAAAAAACTTCTGGGATTTCCTGATGTGATTGAACTCGCGGCAAAACATATGGAGCCGCACCGCGTCATTACATACCTGAATGAACTGGCGTCCGACTTTACCTCATTCTACCACGACTGCAGAATTATCGGCGAAGAACAGGCGCTGATGGACGCTCGTGCAGAACTGGCTAAAGCCACCGCACAGGTCCTGGCAAACGGGCTCGGAATTCTGGGGATTACGGCACCGGACAGAATGTAGATGTTAGATTAGAGATAAAAGATGTTAGGTTTTAGGGGATGTAAATCGAAGCTCCTGCTTCGATTGCTTCGCTACAATCGATTCGTTTCTTGCGAGCTCAATCGCTGGTACAGAAATATAACCCACATTTAATTACAACCTTTAAGCTGCTTCCAGTCCTGTCGAACGGGGACGTTCGACCTACGTAGAGCGGCGTCGCTGACCCGCTTCATCGTAGTTCAAAAATGTTCCAATTCTGGTGAAAAGAACGGGTTTTAATGGGTGTCCAAACTTAAAGTGGCTACCGGCGGGAAAAACATC
Source organism: Rhodohalobacter sp. 8-1 (assembly GCF_038150125.1). Taxonomy (NCBI): domain Bacteria; kingdom Pseudomonadati; phylum Balneolota; class Balneolia; order Balneolales; family Balneolaceae; genus Rhodohalobacter; species Rhodohalobacter sp. 8-1. Next base: position 64,918 of record NZ_JBBVMF010000003.1, read on the forward strand.
ATTCCCTCTCGGGTCAGCGACCCGAGATACTTAGACCGAAGCTCTTGCTTCGATTATGTTGCTTCAAACAATTCGTTTCTTGTGAGCTCAATCGCTGGTACAGAAATATAACCCACATTTAATTACAACCTTTAAGCTGCTTCCAATCCTGTCGAACGGGGACGTTCGACCTACTACTCTGCGGCGATTGAAAAATCAAACTCATAAAAATGCTGACCGTCATTAATTTTTATGGACATGCTGCCGCTGATGCCGGCCAGGTCCCCGGTGCCTGAATCGGGGACGACCTCAAGAATCAGGCGTTCATGTCCCGAGTGCATGGTTCCGAAATGCTGCAACACAAAACTTCCGTTCATGCCGCCGATTTCTCCGGTCACCTGCTCAATAGCCACGTAGCCGGCCGAGCCTTTTACTGGCGTCATGACACTTAACATCTCACCTTTACTTGTGCCCGTGAGGTCACCCTCAAACGATTTATCGATCGATATTCTGTTAAGCTTGATGTCGTTTATTCCTTCAGCATAGCCGTCAATAGGTTTCAAGTCTGCATTGAATGTGCCTGTTGCTTTCATATAAGTTTGATTCTGGATAGAAGTATAATTGGTTTGATTTACAAAGCCATCTTGAAGCTAAGATGCTAAATATTTTCGGTTTTACGGGAAAGTTTGTGGGTAAATCAAAAATGTTTTTCAACCCTAAAAAAACTGCGCATTCCCAGGCTGAATTTTGCAAGGCCTTTAGCCTTTATAGTTTCGTTTAGGAAAGCCAATATTGCATGAAAAGAAGCAGGTGTGGAAATCTGCTTTAATCACGGAACGCAACTGGTTTGGCAAAACCGAAATTTCAATCAATCTGTCCGAATAATTACAAATATATCAGCTGGGGGTTGCTGTAGATTATTGTCGGACATTGGCGCTTAGAAATACAGCTTATAATTACTAATTGAGCTAAAAAAACTGGAATATGAGATTAATCTAATGGCGTGCGTTCGGTTCTTTTGTTAACTAATTTGTCTTTATCAGCTATTAGGCTGAAATCGCTTTTTAGGTAAAAATAGAGAGTATTGAACTGTTTTCCTCTGATTTGACATATATGAGACGACTTCTATTTGTATTGGCTTCCATCATCGCAGTTTTAACGTTCAGCTGCGATACAACTCAGCCGGACTTTGATGATGCGGTCCCGGGTGTGAACACGCTGACCACAACTGTATCACCCGATGAAGGAGGCGAAGTTCTTCCGTCCGAGGGTGAGTTTGTTGAAGGCACCACTATTGAAATTGAGGCTGTGCCAAATACGGGTTACACGTTCGACCGATGGGAAGGTGATTTGGTGGGATCGCTCAACCCGACATTCTTATCGATGACTGACAATCGGTCGGTTACCGCATTCTTTTCAGAAATTGAGGTGCCGCTGACGATCAATATTGTGGGCGAAGGATCTGTATCGCAGGAAATTATTAACCAGGAACAAGAGCAGGCTGCCGCATCACTCACAACTAAGATTAAAACGGATACACCTACAGATACACTTTCGGTTAATCGGGACGGGGGAAATCAGAAACTTCAAAGGGATGGAAATCGCGCGATTGACGAAAGCGTTGATGGGTCGGAACTCAAAAGAGAGCGGCCGCCGTTGCCTGATGAGAGAATTGAAACGACTGAGATTCCTCAGCAACGAGCAGAAACGCGCTCGCAAAAAGCAATTACAACGCTTCAGCTGACGGCGGTTCCCGAAGACGGCTGGCGGTTTGCCCGTTGGGAAGGAGATCTGACTGGCTCACAAAACCCCGATACGCTGGTGGTTGAGACAGAAACAGTTGTAACAGCCATTTTTGAGCAAGAGGTTACCGAACTGTTTACTCTTGATCTCACTATTGAGGGACAGGGATTTATTGAAGCGGTTCCCGACAAATTGGAATATACCGCCGGAGAGGAAGTTATGCTGACGGCCGTTCCGGAAGATGGCTGGGAGTTTTCTCAATGGAGTGGTGACTTAAGCGGAAGCGAGAACCCCGGGACGATCATCATGGATTCGGATAAGCAGGTCACTTCCCGTTTTGTGATGGAAGGATCGGCATCAATGGAGATTGTGCAGCAGCCTTCGCAAACGGTGGCCGGCGAAACGATATCACCGGCTCCAGCCGTGAGATTCACCGACTCAATTGGTGAACCGGAAGAGGGAATAAATATTCAGGCAACGCTGAATGCGGAGAGTTTTTCCGGGAGTTCCGTAACAACCGTTTCAACAAGTGCTGATGGCGTTGCAACATTCGAGCAATTATCGGTTGAAGCGGCCGACGGAAATTACCGAATCGAGTTTGAGGCGTTAGACTCTGATGTGCCCACACTCAGCACATCACAGTTTACAGTCATGGCTGCAGCGGGAGATCCTTCGGCAAGTTCCGTTAGCGTTCCCGATGGTATTGCCGGTGAGTCGACTATTATTAGTATATCCGTTGACGACAGTTTTGGGAACCCTGTATCGGGCGCCGAGGATCAAATAAATGTAGCTGTAACGGGTGATAACAGTGCCTCGCCCGTAGTTACAGCAGGTGGAGATGCGGGAAGTTATACTGCAGAATACACGCCTCAAAGTATAGGCAGTGATCAGATTGCCGTAACATTAAACGGTACAGCAGTTGCCGGGTCACCCGTCGAAAGCGTGGTGACGGCAAGTGATGTGAGTGAGGAAAATTCCACGGCTGATATTTCACCGCAAGAGTTGCAGGTGGGTCAGGAAGCAACGATCACGGTAACTGCAAAGGATGATCAAAACAATCCATTGAGCGGGATTGAAGATGAAATCCAGGTGTCAGGAGCTGGTGATGCAACAGTCAGTTCGTTTACAGAAGACGGGCAGTCAGGCGTTTATTCCGCAACCGTGACCAATACGGTACCGGGTGAGCTTTCCCTGACCGTATCGGTTTCCGGCGTAACGCTCGAGCCTGTGCTTGTCGTCACATTTTTGACAGGCGGCGCGGAAAACATAGAGATTGTGTCGGGTGATAATCAATCGGCTAAGGTAGGCAATGAGCTCCCCAATCCTATCATCGTACGCGTGACAGATGCATTTGGTAATCCTGTTGAGGGTGAGACTATTACATTTACATTTGATGAAACGCCGGGTGCTGCAGTGGGTCGCTCCATTGATCCGTCAACTGGAGTGACAAATACTGACGGGGAAGCGTCGGCGATTGTTACCCTTGGAAACACTCCGGGAACTTACACTGTGGAAGCATCAGCAGAAAATGCGGGAGCTGTCACGTTTAACTTCCAGGCTACGATTGGTCAGGCGTCGGCTATATCCATCACCAGTCAGCCAGCTACCACTGTGGCAGGCGAATCCATTTCACCCTCTCCGGCAGTGGAGATTACCGATGATGAAGGAAATGGCATTGAGGGTATAGAGGTTAGTGCCGGGCTCAATGGCGGAAATTATGCAGAGCAAAGCACTGTTCAGGTATCAACAAATAGTTCAGGTGTAGCGGCATTTGGCGACCTGAGAATTACAGAATCCGGGACAGATTACACGATTACTTTTACGCCGGCGTCTTCATCTGTAAGTGACATTACCTCGGATCCGTTTGATGTATCAGCCGCAGTTGCTGATCCTGCGAACAGTACAGCCGATGTGCCAAACGGTTCCGCGGGAGATGTAACGGAGATAACCATCACGTTGCAGGACGAATTTGGAAACCGGGTTGAAGGCGAGGCACCTAACTTGTCGCTTTCTGTAAGCCTGGGTGCCAATTCCGGTGCATCATTTACCTCAGTGTCCGACGAGGGTAATGGAACCTATCAAGCCAGCTACATACCATCTGCAACGGGCACCGATGAAATTACGATAGAGCTGAATGACGTGGCTATCGATGGAAGTCCGTTCGTGAGTGAAGTGGTAGCTACTGATGCTGAAAACATTGAAATTACCGTCCAGCCGCAAGACGCAGTTGCCGGAGAGGTCATCGACGGATCACCGGCTGTTCTTGTGACGGATGATCTTAGTAACCCCATCGGTAATGTGGATGTAACCGTTTCTGTTGATGGGGGGGCGGGAATTTCCGGTGGTACAACTGTTGTGACCACGGATATTTCCGGAACGGCTGTTTTTGATGACCTTGTGATTGAAACATCCGGCAGTTTCCGTCTCCGGTTTGATGCTCTCGGAGTGTCGGAAGATGCGGTGTCTGACCCGTTTGAAATTTCAGCTGCAGGGGCAGATAAAATTGCGCGTATAAGTGGAAACGGGCAGACCGCAACAGTGTCGGAAGCTTTAGACAATCCGTTTGTGGCAGAAATTACTGACCCCTTTGGAAATCCTGTATCAGGCTTTGCGGTTGAATTTTCTGTTGAGGAAGCTCCGGACGGAGCTGCTGGTCAGTCGTTGAGCAGTGAAACCACAGTTACGGATGCCAATGGCCGCGCCTCTTCAATTCTCACTCTTGGCGATCGTGTGGGGAACTACTCCGTATCGGCTGCATCTGCAGTTGGAAGTGTACTTTTCAACGCTACGGCAGTTCCTGGAAATGCACAGACCTTTTTGTTAGATGAGGTCAGCAGTCCTCAGACAGCCGGCGCTTCATTCCTTATTAGCATTACGGCGTTTGACGAGTTTGACAACATCGCCACAGGGTATAGCGGTACAGCCACTCTTTCTACTACGGCCGGAGCAATCACGCCAGGCAGCTTGAATTTTGAAGATGGAGAAGCATCACAAAGCATACGCGTAAGCGGAGCCGGATCCAGTCAAACTATAACGGCCACAGATGGGTCGATCAGTGGCACTTCAAATGAGTTCGATGTTCAAACGGGCGGCGCATCGAATGCAGAGATCGCACAACAGCCTTCAAATACAACTGCAGGGCAAGTAATTTCGCCATTCCCGGCAGTAGAAGTGACCGACGCGCAAGGTAATCCAATAAGTGGCGTAAGTGTGGAAGCAGGACTGAATTCAGGCGGTTTTTCATCTGGTTCGGCCACACAGACAACAAATAGCAACGGCGTAGCTGAGTTTGGCAATCTTACGATCCAGACGGCCGGTGACTATACGATTCTGTTTAATGTAGCGGCATCTGGTGTGGATGATCCGGTATCCAGCCCGTTTACAATTACTCCGGCTGAGGCAGATCCGCAGAACACGGATGCGTCGGTGCCGAATGGAACGGCCGGAGAAGATACCTCTATACTAATTACCGTTGAAGATGCTTTCGGTAACCGGGTAGATGGAGTTGCCTCTGAATTGGCGATCTCAATTGCAGGAGCAAACAGTGCTACTCCTTCAGCAAATCCCATCGGAGACGGGCAATACCGAGCTGTTTATACGCCAAACAACTCTGGTAATGACCAGGTTTCTATTGAGCTAAATGGCACGCCGATTTCGCGAAGCCCCTATTCAAGCAGGGTTTCAACCAGCGATATCAGCAGCAGTGTTTCATCTGTTAGCGCCAACCCTGAAACGGTTCAGGCGGGCAGTACCTCACAGGTTACTGTGCAGCTTAGGGATGCAAGCGATAACCCGATCACCGGGCTTACAAATTCGGATTATAATATTAATGTAAGCGGCAACGGCTCAGCGGGAACGGTAAGTGAGTCATCGTCCGGAACCTACCAGTTCAATGTCCGGAATACGACGGCACAGCTGGTTACGGTATCGGTTAATGCAAACGGAGTATTGCTGGACGATGCACCACAGATCACCTTTACGGCCGCGGATCCGAATCTGATCGCTATTCCTTCCGGTTCGCAGCCGGGGTCGTCCATCGCGGGTGAGATCATCACAAACTCACCATCAGTAAGAATTCTTGATGAGTACGGTAATTCGGTTCCTGAGGTTAAGGTAACCGTAAGTGAACTGAACGGAGAGTCCTTTGCTTCCGGCAACTTACAACAAACTACAAACAGTAGCGGAGTAGCACAGTTTAGTGATCTGGTGATTAACCGGGCGGCACAGTATCGACTGCTTTTTTCAGCTCAGGGCGGTTTATCAACCACATCACAATCCTTTGTGGTTGATGCTGCGGAAGCTGATGCAGGCAATACAACTGCAAATGTTCCAAACGGCTCTGCCGGAGATCAGACCAATATCACCATCACAGTACGGGATGCTTTCGATAACCTTGTGGAAGGGGTTGATGAGGATTTGGCAGTGAGTGTTAGCGGTGCGAACAGCGGGGCAGATACAGAGCCTGTAACTGATGAGGGTAATGGGATATACTCTTCAGCTTACACTCCTGAGGTCACTGGAAGTGATCAAATCACGATTGAACTGGATGGTGCAGGAATACAAGGCAGCCCCTTTACAAGTGTTGTGATTACAAGTGATGCCGAAAATATTGCCATTAATACACAGCCTGGAAACTCAATCGCTGGTGAATCGATTGCAGGGCCACCTTCGGTTCGGGTTACGGACGATCTTGACAATTCGGTTGGCGGCATAGAGGTAATTGTAAGCATAAATGGACCAGGCTCCCTTGCCAGTGGTACCACAAGTGTAAATACCAACGGCAGCGGAATTGCGGAGTTTGATGATCTCGTGATTGAAACGGCGGGTTCCTACACGCTTGAATTCAATGCGATTGGCGTGAGCGTGAATGCAGTATCCGATTTGTTTGATGTAGCCCCGGCACAAGCTGATAAGATTAGCAGGGAATCCGGAACAGACCAGTCAGCAACGGTTACGGCACAATTGGATGATCCGTTTGTGGTACGGATTACGGATGCATTTGATAACCCTGTATCCGGAACCGATGTTGAGTTTTCGATTATCGACACACCTTTGGGAGCAAGCGGGCAGACTTTGAGCAACACATCTGTTTCTACCGATTCTGAAGGTCTCGCTGAAACCACACTGACGCTCGGCGACATTACAGGGACGTATATGGTGACTGCTGCGGCAGGTGGTATTGGCAGCGTATCGTTCAGCGCAACCGCAAACGCGGCGGCCGCAAACTCCTTCTCGTTTGACCCCATCACTACTCCGCAGACAGCCGGACAGCCGTTTGGCATCCGAATTGTGGCACAGGATAGCCAGGGCAATACAGCATCCGGCTATCAGGGCACAGCAAACCTGAGTGCTGCGAGCGGTGGCATAACACCGGCCAGTACACAATTCACAAATGGTGTAGTTTCGCTCGACGTTGAATTGAATACGGCAGCAGCCGGCCAGTCGATTACGGCTGTTGATGGCTCAATTACCGGAACCTCCAATACGTTTGATGTGGAAAGCGGCGGCGTGAATGCGGCTAACTCTTCAGTCAGTGCCGACCGAACAACCCTTCCGGCGGGAGAAAATTCAACGCTGACTATTGAACTTCGCGACGGAAGCAATAACCCGGTCACAGTGCAGGCTGGCGATATCTCTGTTGATGTTACCGGAAGCGCGAATGCCGGATCAGTCACCGGTGATGCAGGAACCTATACCTCGGTGATCACCAATCAAACTGCGGAAACCGTAACCGTTACAGTCTTAGTGAATAGCACGACTCTGAATGATTCTCCGTCCATTGAATTCACTCCGGCGGCCGCGGATGATCTTGTTCTTGTTTCCGGCGACAATCAAAACGGGGCGGTTACCGAACAGCTCTCTAATGATTTTGTAGTCCGGGTTGATGACGCCTTTGACAATCCTGTACCGAATGAAAACGTGGAATTTGCGATCACTAACACACCGGCGGGTGCAAGCGGTCAGAACCTTAGTAACACATCAACCGTAACCAATTTAGACGGTGAAGCCTCAACACGATTAACTCTCGGGGATACGCCCGGAACCTACACAGTTGAAGCCTCAATCAGTGGTCTGGGAACTGCAACCTTCACCGCAGAAGCGGAGACCGGTACTCCATCACAAATGGCGGTTGTCACGCAGCCGGAAAATACAAAAGCCGGCCAGCCGATCAGCCCTGCACCACAGGTTCAAATCACTGACATTGCAGGTAATCCAGTAGCTAATATAAATGTGACCGTAAGTGAAAACAGCGGCTATACCTTTGATGGCGGAACGCTTACCCGCTCAACGGATGCATCAGGTGTAGCTACGTTTGGCGATCTTGTGATAGAGACATCCGGCAGGTATGCTCTGGTGTTCAATACGTCTGTATCAGGCGTGCCAGGTGTGACTTCGAACTTATTTAATGTGAATCCCGGTGTGGGCGATGCAGAAAGCAGTACGCTTGAAGTGCCTGACGGAACTGCCGGAGAAGAGACTGAGATAAAGATCAAAGTGGAAGATGAATTTGGTAACGCGGTTGATGGTGAGGAAAGCAATCTCTCCGTTTCTGTCAGCGGGGCAAATATCGCATCACCGAATGTAGTTCCGGCACCGGTAGAGGGGGAATATTCGGCGCCATATACTCCATCTAATTCCGGTAATGATACTATTGAAGCAACTCTGAGCGGTGTTGTACTTTCAAATAGCCCCCAGTTTAGTACGGTATCTGTTAGTGAAGTAAGTGCAAGTGAATCTATTGTGCAGGCGAATCCAGCTGTGTTACAGGTAGGAGGAAGTTCGGTTGTTAGGATTGATCTTAAGGATGGGTCCGGGAACCCAATTGCCGGACTAGGCGAGCCAGATTTTTTTTTGAACGTCAGTGGTAACGCCATAGCGGGACTTGTTAGTGAAACGTCATCGGATGGTACATATGAATTTACAGTTCAAAACACGACGGCCCAGCAGGTTCAGGTAACGGTTGAGGCGCAGGGAACGGTACTTGATGATACACCTCAAATTACGTTCAACGCCGGCGACCCTGCCGATATATCAATTGCGAGTAATCCCGGATCAACTACAGCGGGTCAGATTATTTCGGAATCTCCGGCTGTAGAGGTTCTTGACGAATTTGATAACCCGGTACCGGGCGCAGATGTGACGGTTACAGAGCAAAGCGGACAGACATTTGCTTCCGGGGCAACGACTGTGTCGACCAATTCTTTCGGTAATGCCCTGTTTGAAGATCTTGTGATCAATACGTCCGGTCAGTATAACCTCGTGTTTACAGTCGGCGGAAGCATTACGATCACGTCAAACGCGTTTAGCGTAGAACCCGCAGATGCAGATCCGAACTCTACAATCGCTGATGTGCCGAATGGAGCCGCTACAAATCAAACCGAAATTACAATAACCGTTGAAGATCCGTTTGGCAATCGGGTTGAAGGGGTTGCAGGGGCTCTCGCAGTGAGTATTGGCGGGGCGAACAGTGGTGCCGTCACGGAGCCGATCACAGATGATGGAAACGGACGTTACTCTACAAATTATACTCCGGACAGTGCAGGCGATGATGAAATTACGATTACGTTAAATGGCACTGAAATTTCCGGAAGCCCATATTTAAGTACCGTTTCAACCAGTGAAGCAGAAGCAGTTGCTGTAGAAACAGAGCCTTTACAGACAATCGCTGGCCAGGCGATTGCGGGGCCACCTGCAGCCCGGGTTACTGATGCAGGAAATAATGATGTACCCGGTATTGAGGTGATCGCCGGACTGCAAAGTGGCACGTTTAGCAGCGGTACAACTTCTGTAGACACAGATGGAAACGGAATAGCTGCGTTCACTGATCTTGTGCTCAACACGGCCGGGAACTACGTGATGGAATTTTCTGCCATTGGCGTGAGTGAAGATGCGGTCAGTCAGTCTTTTGAGATTATTGCAGCAGGTGCAGATGAGTTGTTGATTAGCGATGGCAATAATCAAACCGGTACCGTGACAGAGTCGCTGACTGAGTCGCTTGAGGTACTTGTGACGGATCCATTTGGAAACCCGGTATCGAACCAGGAAGTGAGTTTTGATATCACTGGCACTCCTGCCGGTGCAACCGGGCAAATTTTGACCACACTCGTTGCTGAAACGGGTCTGGATGGGCTTTTGTCCACAGAACTGACGCTCGGAAATCGTCCAGGAACGTATGAAGTGACGGCATCATCGGGTAGCCTTACTGATGTGACGTTCACGGCAACGGCTGAAGCGGGACCGGCCACAGCGTATGAGTTTGATACAATCCCTACTCCACAAACGGCAGGGCAGCCGTTTACAATCTCCCTGACGGCGCTGGATGACCAGGGCAATACGGCTGATAGCTACGGCGAATCGTTGACACTGAGCGCATCGCAGGGCACGATATCACCTGCAACGGCCGGTTTCACAAACGGAACTGTCAGCCTGGATGTAACTCTTGACCAGGCAGGCAGCGGCATCACCATCACGGCGACGGACGGCATTATTACGGAAACATCTAATGCGTTTGATGTTCAAACCGGCGGGATTGATGCAGCCAACTCATCGGTAGCAGCAAGTCCGCTTAGCTTGCAGGCTGGCCTGAGTTCTACGCTTACGATTGAGCTTCGCGACAATAATAATAACCTCGTTGGTGGCGTGGATGCCGGCAGTTTTGACATTTCGCTGACAGGTGACGCAATAGCCGGGACAATCACTGAGCCAGCAACAGGGACATACACTACAAATATCAGCAACGAAACGGCGGAAGTGGTTACGGCCAGTATCACGGTAAACGGCACGTTGCTAGACGATACTCCTCAAATTGAATTTACACCTGCTGATGCGGATCCGGCAGCAACAACGGCGAATGTTCCAAATGGCGCTGCCGGTGATGCAACATCTATTGTTATCACGGTATCGGATGAGTTTGGAAACCCGGTAACAGGAGCTGAGTCTGCGCTTGATGCATCGGTTAGCAGCGGGCCAAACGCCGGTGAAACATTTACGGCGATTACCGACAATAATGACGGAACCTACGCGACCAGCTATACGCCTTTAACGATTGGAACGGATGAAATTACGATCACGTTAAACAGCGTTGAAATATCCGGCAGTCCATATTCATCTGATGTGATCGCAAGTGATGTAAGTGCTACTAATTCTATCGCCGCTGCGAACCCGACTACCCTTGAAGTAGGGAATCCATCTGTTATAACTTTAGATGTTAGGGACGGAAGTAACAATTCAATTGAAGGATTATCATCCGCAGACTTCAACGTAAGCGCATCAGGATCGGCAACAGCGAGTTCAGTATCTGAAACGTCCACGGCCGGTACCTACGAATTCACTGTAAACAATGAGGCGGCGGAGACGGTCACCGTTACCATTACGGCTACCGGAACTACACTTCAGGATACTCCTGAGATCACTTTCACTGCTGCTGATCCGTCAAGAATTACCGTTTCAACTCAGCCGCAAAATGTGACAGCCGGCGAGTCAATTCCCGGCCCGCCATCCGTAACCCTTGAGGATACATTCAATAATCCTGTTCCCGGTATTAACGTTACGGTGAGTGAGCAGGGAGGACAAGATTTTGCCAGTGGATCCTTAACTGTGCAAACAAATACATTGGGAGTGGCAACATTTTCTGATCTCGTGATTACTGAAGAGGGACAGTACAACCTTGTATTCAGCGAGCCGGGCGGAGTCACGGCCACGTCAAATGTTTTCAATGTAACTCCTGCGAATGCAGATGCAGCCTTCACTACGGCTGATGTGCCAAACGGTGCGGCAACAGATTTTACCTCAATTACCATCACTGTACGGGATGCATTTGGTAACCGGGTTGAAGGGGTTGCAGATGATCTGGCACTGAGTATTAGCGGTGCCAATGAGGGAGCTGCCGTGGATCCAGTTACGGATAATGGAAATGGATTATACTCCACCGGTTACACGCCTATAGAAACCGGGATAGATGAAATCGCGATCACACTTAGCGGTATTGGAATCGATGGAAGTCCTTATTCAAGTAATGTTGTGACAAGTGATGCAGAAAATGTGGCTGTAGAAACGCAGCCGATCCAGACCGTTGCCGGTCAGCCGGTAGCAGGACCACCTGCGGCGCGGGTCACGGATGCAGGAGCTAATAATGTATCTGGTGTGGAAGTAATCGCCGGTCTGATAAGCGGAACGTTCAACAGCGGTACAACATCCGTAGATACGGATGTCAGCGGCATCGCTACATTTACAGACCTTGTGATCAACGCAGCAGGAAGCTACACGATGGAATTTAACGCTGTTGGCGTGAGTAAGAATGCCTCAAGCCAGGTATTTGAGATTATTGCAGCCGATCCCGCAAATCTTGTCATCAGATCCGGAAACAATCAGAGCGCCACTGTTACAGAAGCACTGGCGAATCCATTTGTGGTACGTGTGACCGATGAATTTGATAATCCGGTGGAAAGTGAAGAGATCAGTTTTATAATTTCAAACACTCCTTCGGGGGCCACGGGGCAAAGTCTATCTGCAGCCACTGTTCTGACTGACTCTGACGGCCTCGCCCCTGTTTCATTCACGACAGGCAATGTCTCGGGCGACTACAGCATAACAGCCTCAGGAACGGAAATCGGGTCGGTCGTATTTACGGCAACGGCAGAGCCGGGTGCCGCATCGGCATTTTCGTTTGATACAATCTCTTCACCTCAAACAGCCGGTACCGGGTTTACAATCACATTATCAGCTCTAGACGGTGAAGGCAATACCGCTGTCGACTACAATGGTACGACTACTCTTACCACAACGGCAGGGACCATCAATCCGGCTACGGCAGACTTTACAAGCGGAACAACCTCGGTAAACGTTACTGTTAGTGATGCAGGCACCGATCAGACAATTACTGCTGAAGACGGGGCTATAACAGGTATATCCAACACATTTGATGTTCAAAGCGGCGAGGTTGATGCAGCTAATTCATCAGTATCAGCGAGTCCGCTTACCTTGCAGGCGGGTCAAACCTCCACGCTTACAATTGAGCTCCGGGATGGAAGTAATAATATTGTGTCAGGCGTTGATACGGGTTCATTTAATGTTACGCTGACAGGTGACGCTACCGCGGGAACGATCACAGAGCCAGTTGCCGGTACGTACACGACAAACATCACCAACGAAACGGCAGAAGGAATAACGGCAATTGTTACGGCAAGCGGCACGCAGCTCAACGATGAACCTCAAATCGAATTTACACCTGCTGGTGCGGATCCGGCAGCAACAACGGCCAATGTTCCAAATGGCGCTGCCGGTGATGCAACATCTATTGTTATCACGGTATCGGATGAGTTTGGAAACCCGGTAACAGGAGCTGAGTCTGCGCTTGATGCATCGGTTAGCAGCGGGCCAAACGCCGGTGAAACATTTACGGCGATTACCGACAATAATGACGGAACCTACACGACCAGCTATACGCCTTTAACAATTGGAACGGATGAAATTACGATCACTCTAAACAGCGTTGAAATTTTCGGCAGCCCGTACTCGTCCACCGTGACGACCAGCGATGTGAGTGCCTCGAACTCGAATGCGACAGCCAGTCCTGCGAGTCTCGTAGTCGGTAATCCATCAACGGTGACTGTAGAGCTTCGGGACGGAAGCAATAACCCGATTGCTGGTCTTTCTTCGACAGACTTTAACGTAAGTGCGAACGGATCAGCGACGACATCAGCCGTAAGTGAGATCTCCGGTGGAACCTACGAATTTACGGTCTCTAACCAGGTGGCTGAATCGGTGACGGTAACTGTAACGGCGACGGGTACCACCCTTCAAAGCACTCCTTCTATAGAGTTTACGGTGGGTGAAACGGCAACCATCACAGTAACAACCCAACCAAGCGATATTACTGCCGGGCAATCGATTGCCGGCCCGCCAACAGTCACCCTCGAGGATGAGTTTGATAATCCTGTTCCGGGCGTTAATGTCACGGTGAGCGAGCAGGGAGGGCAGACGTTCGATAGCGGAACACTGACGGTTCAAACCAACGCCTCAGGAATTGCGGCATTCAGCGATTTGGTGCTTTCGTCAGCTGGCCAATACAACCTTGTGTTTAATGAGCCGGGCGGCAGAACGGCCACATCAAATGCATTTGATGTGAGCGCGGCGACGGGTAATGCGGCTCAATCATCGGCGACGGTACCAAACGGTGCGGCCGGAGATGCAACATCGATCGTCATAAATGTATCTGATGAGTTTGGCAATCCGGTAACAGGTGCAGGCCTGGCTCTTGACGTATCGGTAACCGGCGGGCCAAATGCCGGTGAATCGTTTACAGGTATCACGGACAATGGCGACGGTACCTATACGACCAGTTATACGCCTTTAACGACTGGAACGGATGAAATTACAATCACATTAAACAGCGTTGGGATTTCCGGCAGCCCGTATTCGTCCACCGTCACGACCAGTGATGTAAGCGCCTCGAACTCGAGTGCGACATCCAGCCCGACAAGTCTTACGGTAGGAAGCCCGTCAACGGTTACGGTGGTACTGCGAGATGGCAGTGACAATCCAATTACCGGGCTCAGCTCATCAAACTTTGATGTAAACCCAAGCGGGTCAGCCACGGCAAGTACCGTAACTGAAACACCGACGGCCGGTACGTACCAGTTTACGGTATCGAATCAAACGGCAGAATCCGTGACGGTTACGATTTCGGCGACAGGAACGACGATTAATGATGCACCTGCCATTACATTTACCGCAGGTGTTCCTGAACGGCTCATTGTATCCACACAGCCATTGAGCGTCACAGCCGGTGAATCCATCCCCGGCCCGCCATCGGTTACACTCGAGGACCAGTTTACAAATCCTGTCCCGTCGATTGATGTGACCGTGAGCGAACAGGGTGGCCAGTCGTTTGCAAGCGGTACGCTGACGGTTCAGACGAATGCATCAGGAGCAGCAGACTTCACCGATCTTGTAATTGCAGATGCAGGGGAATACAATCTCGTGTTTACAGCAACCGGTGGAAAAACGGCTACGTCAAATGTCTTTGATGTGAGCCCGGCTGACGGAGATGCCTCCCAAACCACGGCGACGGTACCAAACGGATCGGCCGGTGATGCGACGACGATTACGATTTCAGTAAATGATGCCTTTGGAAATCCTGTGACAGGTGCGGCCGGTGATCTTTCGGCAACAGTGAGCGGAGCTAACACGGCCTCAATAAATACGTTTACAGACAATGGCGACGGTACCTATTCCGCCAGCTACACACCAACGGCAACAGGTGACGACACGATTGCAATTACTCTTGGCGGGGCAGCTATCCAGGGCAGTCCGTTTACGAGCACGGTGATCACCAGTGATGCGGCCACGGTAGAGGTGGCAGCTGAGCCCCTGCAAACAGTGGCGGGTCAGCCGGTAGCAGGTCCTCCTGCGGCGCTTGTGACCGACGATTTATCGAACCCGGTATCCGGCATTGATGTGGTGGCAAGTTTGTCAACAGGATCGTTTGCCAGTGGAACATCAACAGTTAGTTCAGATGGAAATGGTGAGTCGGTATTTAATGATCTGGTGGTGACCCAGGCGGGCTCTTACACAATTAACTTTAATGCCCAGGGAGTTGCCGCTGCAGCCACAACTTCAAGCTTTGATGTAATTCCTGCCACGGCATCTGACATTGTGGTCAACTCCGGGAACAATCAAACGGCTACGGTGACCAACACCCTGGCAAACCCATTGTCGGTGCAGGTGAGCGATGAATTTGGCAATGCGGTAGAAGGGAAGTCTGTCAGTTTTGAAATTACCAACGCGCCAGTAGGTGCAACAGGTCAAAGTCTGTCGGCCACAACGGTTCAAACCGATAGTGATGGACGAGCGACCACATCGCTGACTCTCGGTAATGTATCGGGAGATTATAATGTAACGGCGTCCGGTACGGGTCTTGGATCTGTACTGTTTACGGCCACGGCAAATGCGGGCGCAGCATCGCAGTTTGTATTTGATACCATCGCGTCACCTCAGACGGCCGGCTCAGGATTTACCATCTCGCTGACGGCGCAGGACACCGAAGGGAATACAGCCGGCAATTACAGCGGAACGGCCACACTGAGTACAACCGCCGGAACCATCACTCCGGCCACGGCTGATTTTGCGAGCGGACTTGCCTCCGTGAATGTAACGGTGAGCAATGCGGGAACCGGGCAAACAATTACGGCCGAGGATGGGCTCATTACGGGCACGTCAAATACATTTGATGTTTCGAGCGGCGGGATTGATGCGGTCAATTCAAGCGTGTCAGCCAGTCCGCTGACGCTGCAGGCCGGTCAGAGCACAACACTTACAATTGAGTTGCGCGATGGAAGCAATAACCCTGTCGGCGGTGTGGATGCGGGCAGTTTCACTATTGTATTGTCAGGCAATGCGACGCTGGGTGCCATTACGGAAGGAACAAGCGGCACCTACACCACATCCATCACGAACCAAACGGCCGAGACGGTGACGGCCACAGTAACGGTGAGCGGCACGCAACTTAATGACATCCCTCAAATTGAATTTACGGCAGGCAGCCTGGCAGCATTGACGCTGCTATCGGGAGATAATCAAACAGGAACAGTTGCCGAACAGCTGCCGGCGGACTTTGTAGTAGAAGCTGAGGATTCATTTGGCAACCCGGTAAGTGGCGTGCAGGTCAACTTTGCTATTGACCAGATTCCGGCAGGCGCAACAGGTCAGAGTTTGACCAATGCGCAAATTCTCACGGGATCTCTGGGCCGTGCGTTTACTCGCCTTACCCTGGGTAATCTTCCCGGTACATATAGTGTTGATGCTTCTGCTGCCGGGGTTGGATCGGTAACATTCTCGGCCCAGGCAGAAATAGGTGAAGCGTCGGTAATGTCAATTACATCCCAGCCAGGCGAAACGACCGCTGGAAGTGCGATCACACCATCACCGGAAGTAACGGTCACGGATGATGCAGGCAACCCAATTGATGGCGTGTCAGTAAGCGTGTCTGAACAAGGTGGATATACTTTAGACGGAGGGACATTGAGTGTTCTGACAGGTACAGATGGAACGGCTGCCTTTAATGATCTTGTCATCAACACAGCGGATAACTATACCCTTGTGTTTGATGCGGATGCACCGGCGGTTTCAGATGTGTCGAGTAACCCATTCGATGTCGTAGCTGCGGCTGGTGATCCTTTAAATAGCACGGCGAATGTTCCTGATGGAGCAGCAGGTGATCCAACAACCATCACGATTACGGTTTGGGATCAGTTCAATAATGCCGTCACTGGTGCAGATGGTGATCTGAATGTGAGTTTTGTTGCGGGGCCAAATTCAACTGAATCTTCTTTCAGCGGAATTACGGATAATTTAGATGGGACTTACACAACCAGTTATACTCCATCAGCTACCGGTACAGATGAGATAGCGATTACCCTGAATGGAACAAACATAGCAGGGACCACATATTTTAGTACGGTAGAAACAAGTGATGTGAGCGCATCGAATTCATCAGTCACAGCCTCGCCGGGAACATTGCCAGCCGGCAGCAATTCGCTGATAACGGTTGAAGTTCTTGATGGCAGCGATAACGTAATTTCAGGACTCACATCATCTGACTTTTCAATTTCAGTGAGTGGTAACGGAAATGCAGGAGCCATATCAGAAACGGCTACGGATGGCACATATCAGTTCAATGTCTCAAACACGACGGCTGAACAAGTAAGTGTAAGCGTCACAGCCACGGGAACTACGCTTCTCAACTCACCAACCATTACATTCACAGCAGCAGCTGCAGACTTGATGCTGATCACGCAACAGCCGCAAATATCAGAAGCCGCGCAACCAATCGCAGGGCCGCCAACGGCACGAATTACGGATGAATATGGTAACAGAGTGCCAAACGTGGAGGTTACGATTTCTGAACAGGGAGGGCAACCTTTCACAGTCGGAAGTACATCAACACTGAATACGAACAGTTTGGGGCAGGCCATCTTTGATAATATTGCAATAGAGCTGGCTGGAGAGTATAACCTCGTATTCTCGGTAGATGGAATTACAAACCGCACATCAAACCTGTTCACGGTGACGGAAAGTGATCCTGATGCGGCCCAGACAACTGCATCTGTTCCGAATGGTTCAGCGGGGGTTCGAACCCAAATATCCATCACTGTTCGAGACGCATTCGGCAATCGTGTTGAGGGCGCCTCGTCACTGATTGGAGTGCAAATTTCGGGAGCCAACGATGGCAGCACTCTGGAGGGAATACTCGATAATGGTGATGGCGTTTACTCCACAGCCTATACACCATCGACTACAGGTACCGACTTCGTGGCAATTGATATAGACGGTACGGCAATTCCCGGGAGTCCATTCTCGAGTGAAGTAACAACAAGCGATGCGGATAGTGTGGCCATTAGCCAGCAGCCGCTACAAATCGAGGCCGGAAACCCGATTGCAGGGTCACCGTCTGTTACTGTCACTGACCAATTCGGCAATAACGTGTCAGGTATCGAAGTGACGGTTCGTGAAAGTGGCGGGGCAGATTTCGACGCTGGAACTCTAACAGCCACAACAGACGTAAATGGCGAGGCGCTTTTTGATGATCTTCAGATCAATGCGGCAGGAACCTACACCCTGGTATTTGATGCGGTAGGTGTAGAGCTCGACGCAACGTCTGATCCCTTTAATGTTGTACCAGCCGCAGGTGATGCCGGATCAACGGTTGCAAGTGTACCAGCCGGAACAGCGGGTGAAGCAACGACTATTACGGTCGACGTTCAGGATATTTATGGAAATGGTGTTGAAGGGATTCAGGGTGATTTAAGCGTTTCTGTTACGTCAGGAGCTAATACCGGAGCAGGTGTTTCTTCAGTGGTCGATCAGGGAAGTGGTATTTATACCGCCACCTACACACCAACGGCGACGGGAACAGACACATTAACGGTTACCCTTTCAACTATTGCAATATCTAATAGTCCGATTACAAGTTTGGTAAGTGCAGGCGCAGCATCCACCCTTGAGATATCTCAGCAGCCGACTACAACAGAGGCTGGCTCGCTGATTAGTCCATCACCAACCAGTATCGTGAAAGATAGCGAAGGTAATGGCGTGCCGGGCATAAATGTTACAGCTACTCTAAGTGCGGATGATTTCACAACAGCGAGTACTGTCACAGTCACAACTGATAGTGAAGGCATCGCTATTTTTGGTGATCTGACGATAGAAGATGCCGCAACAGGATATACAATTACCTTTGGTACTGAGGCAGCAGGCGTGGCTGATGTAACATCAAATAGTTTTGATATTACTGCTGCTACTGCATCGGGAATTGAAAGCGTGTCGGGCGACGGACAAACAGCTCTCATCAACACACAGCTTTCGGATCCATTTGTTGTCCGTGTCGTGGATAATTTCGGTAACGCTATCGCTGGTGAAGATGTATCATTTACAATTTCCGGTGTGCCATCTGATGCCTCAGGTCAGTCGGTTTCGAATCTGACAGACACTTCAGATGCTGACGGTCTTACTTCCACAACCTTGACATTGGGTGATACAGCCGGAACCTACGCCGTTGATGCAGTATTTAATGGTGTTACTATCACATTTACAGCAGACGCTACGAATTAAATTTGAGCACTTTATATATATTGAACCGGATTTCAGTGCATAGGGAAATATTTGGGTAAAAATAATGTTGATGCCGTCTTATGAGTAAAAATGTATTCGGTTCCGATTTAATTACATGCAGTGAATCACCTAAAACGGGCTTTTACCGTGATGGGTGCTGCAACACTGGTCCGCAGGATCAGGGCGTACATACCGTATGTGCTGTTATGACGGAAGAGTTCCTGGAGTTCTCTAAATCCCGCGGAAATGATCTCTCCACCCCAAAACCACAGTGGAATTTTCCGGGCCTCAAACCCGGTGACCGCTGGTGTTTATGTGCTCCGCGCTGGCTTGAAGCGTACAAAGCCGGCAAAGCTCCCCAAGTAAAACTGGAAGCAACCCACGAAAAAACGTTGGATGTGGTTGAGATGGAAAAATTGCTGGAGTTTGCAGTAAAAGAATAGTTATACCCAGCGATATTTAGAAAAGACCATTCATCGCTATGTTATGATAGTGTTAAATGTTTTGAGTAAACTGCCAGTCTGTACCCAAATTCAGTACATTTTGATGTATGAAATATCAGCAGCTCTTTCGAACAGACGCAGAAAAAACAACTATTCTGATCAGGCTACTTGTTGGCATCGTTTTCGCATCTGAAGGGTTACAAAAATTTCTCTATCCGGATTTGAGGGGAGCCGGCCGGTTTGAATCGATCGGGATTCCGATACCGGAATTCACCGGCTATATGGTGGGTGGATTCGAAGTAATCTGCGGCCTGATGGTTCTTGCCGGATTTTTGACCCGACTCGCTGTTATTCCTTTGATCATTATCATGATCACGGCTCTTTTCACCACAAAACTACCCATTTTGCTGGGCACCGGGTTTTGGGGATTTAGTCTGCGGGAGTTGGATTATTATGGGTTGCTGAGTATGCTTCATGAATCCCGAAACGAACTGGCGATGTTGATTGGCAGCATCTTTTTATGGTTCAAAGGGGGCGGCTATTGGTCATTAGACTACCGTATGCAATCCATTATTGACAAAAATTTCAAATGAATAACGAACTTAGCCGCTCAATTCGAACTCCCGGAGCCATTTTTATGGGGCTGGGATCCATCATCGGGACGGGCATATTTGTAAGTATTGCCATTGCCACTCAAATTGCCGGCAACGGTGTAATTATTTCTATCATCATAGCCGCAGTGCTCGCATCTCTTAACGGCCTGAGCAGCGCACAGCTCGCGGCTGCACACCCTGTCAGCGGCGGCACGTATGAATACGGATACCGGTTCTTGAACTCATGGTTTGGGTTTACGGCCGGATGGATGTTCCTCATCGCAAAGTCGGCATCTGCAGCAACCGCTGTTCTGGGATGTATCGGATATATTTTTTACGCATCAGGAATCGAATCAACGGGCTGGATGATTGTTGGCTCGGGTTTGATTCTGCTGGTTTTGATGACGGTACTCGTTTCAGGCGGAATCAGTAGAAGTAACCGTGCAAACACGGTGATAGTCGGGATCACACTTGCGGGTCTGGCTATTTTCGTGATGACAGGATTCTTCACCAATGGACTCCCAATACGTCCCATTATTCAAGCAGTGACAGATACATCACTCTCATCAATTCTCTACGGTTCTGCCCTGATGTTTGTAGCCTACACAGGGTATGGCCGGATTGCAACGCTGGGTGAAGAGGTGGCTGAACCCCGAAACACCATTCCGAAAGCCATAATTCTGGCAATGGTTTTGATCGTGTTCATTTATCTGGCAGTTTCCCTCACGGCCCTTCAGATTTTAGGAGCCGAAGCTTTTGGTCAAACTGTAGAGGGTGAAGCGGCTCCGCTGATGATCGTGGCGCAGGCGCTGTCGGTTCCGTTTATTGGACCGGTAATCACCTTTGCCGCCATTACAGCGATGCTTGGTGTACTCCTGAACCTGCTTCTTGGTCTCTCGCGCGTGATGCTCGGCATGGCCCGTCGAAAAGATCTGCCGCATGTCCTGTCTTCCATCATGCCGGAGACAAAAAGCCCCGTTGCGGCCGTATGGGGCACAGCCCTGATTATCGGGCTTCTGGTACTCAGCGGTGATGTGGTATTCACGTGGAGCTTCAGTGCGTTTACCGTGTTGATCTATTACGCAATCACAAATCTGTCTGCGTTCATGCTGCCTGCTGAACTGCGTCTCTATCCCCGGATTATTCCGGCTCTGGGTCTGTTTGGATGCCTGTTTCTTGCCTTCTGGATTGAACCGGCAATTTGGGGCAGTGGGTTGGTACTTTTGGGAGCTGGACTGATCTGGCATGCAGTGGCTAAAAAGGTTAAGGTTCTCTGAATCGAAATCCCTCACACTCAACCTGCCAGGTGAAGACGCAGAACTCAGAAACATAGACCGAGTTACTGAAGGCTGAGGCTCTCTGAATCGACATCTCTCAACCTCAATCTGCTAAGAGAAGATAATGAGCTCGGAAACAATGACTGAGTTACTAAAGGCTGAGGTTCTCTAAATCAACTTCACTCAACCTCAACCTTCCCTGAGAAGACAAGCAATTCCGCGACAGAGATAAAGTGACTTAAGGTTGAGGTTTTTCGTTTCAACTCTCCTCAGCCTCAACCTCTTCTGAAATGGTATCGCAGGCTGCATCGCACAGAAAGTTCAATGAGGCTGAGATTCTCTGAGTCAACTTCACTCAACCTCAACCTCACCGCTGACCCTCTCCTCTGTCTCCTCTCCTCTGTCTCCTCTCCCTATCTCCGCGGAAAGGCACCGCTTGATATGGAAAGGAGGACTCCTGGATGAAATCGATGGTTCTTTGGGTTTGATCGCCATGCACAAGTCTCTCCCCTCCCTTTTCCGTGCATTTCGGAAAAGGGAGGAAAGAACAAGTGGGGTGGGTCCGGAATGTGCTCTTCTTTACTTTCGTTACGAATAATTCAATCTCACAGCCGTTACTGTTCGCACATATTTTTCGTAACTTTATCAGTTTAGTCAACTTCAGAAATACCTCTTCATGAGTAAAGCCCCGATCAAGTCAGCGCCTACGTCTAAAAATGGAAAAAGCTCTCCCGCCCATGACAGACCCATTGTCGTAAAAGGTGCCCGTGTTCACAATCTTAAAAATGTGGATGTAGAAATTCCAAGAAATAAGCTGACCGTGGTGACGGGAGTCTCAGGATCAGGAAAATCGAGCCTGGCGTTTGATACGATTTATGCAGAAGGGCAGCGACGCTACGTGGAGAGCCTGTCGAGCTATGCGCGCCAGTTCCTTGAGCGAATGGATAAACCGGATGTCGACTTTATGCAGGGCATCTCTCCGGCGATGGCTATTCAGCAAAAGACAACATCGTCGAATCCCAGGTCAACTGTCGGGACGACGACTGAAATTTATGATTACGTGCGTCTCCTCTTTGCACGTATTGGTAAAACCATCTCGCCAAAGTCAGGAAAACAGGTTCAGAAAGACAGCACGCGCACGATTCTGACCGAGCTGAATGAGATGTACGATGAGGGCACAAAGTTTTACGTGCTCTTTCCGATGGATCTGCGCGACGGACGAAAAATGAAGGATGAGCTGGATGTCTTGAAGGAAAAAGGCTTGACGCGTCTTCTGGACCTGAAGGACGAGTCGATTATTGATCTGACCCGTGATGACATCAAGCCGAGCAAAATCAAACCGGACAGGCACAAAATTTTGATTGACCGCCTGGTGCTTAAGCAGGATGATGATACCAGAAGCCGTATTGCGGATTCTCTTGAGACGGCATTCCGAGAAGGCAGCGGCAGATGCTCGGTGAAGATCCGTGATGGCAAAGAACATCCCTTTAGCGAGCGATTTGAGCGAGATGGCATGGAGTTTTTGGAGCCGTCACCCCAAATGTTCTCTTTTAATAACCCTTTTGGTGCTTGTGATAAATGCGAGGGATTTGGAAAAGTGTCGGGTATTGATGAAGACCTGGTAATTCCTGATCATGAGAAAACCATTCGAAATAACGCCATTGCCCCGTTTGATTCTCCCAAGTTTAGTCAGCATCTGAAAGATCTGATCAAGGTAGCGGCACGGTATCAGCTTCCGATTGATGTGCCTTATAAAGATCTCGACAAAGAGACCCGTAAAATACTTTGGAATGGGAAAGACGAGTATATCGGGATCCATAAGTTTTTTGAGGAGATCAAAAGCCAGTTTTATAAAGTGCATATGCGCGTATTTTATTCGCGATATCGCGGGTACAGCCGGTGTCCTGAATGTGAAGGGTATCGTGTGCGAAAAGATGCGCTCTATGTGAAAATTAACGACCTGCATATTGGGGAAGTGACCGAAATGACGATCGGACACGCCCGTGGATTTTTTGAAGATCTGGAGATCACTGACTTTGAAAAAGAGGTGGCCGGACAGATTCTATATGAGATCCGAAAACGGCTGAAATACCTTGATGAAGTTGGGCTTGACTACCTCACGCTCGACCGCCTTACCAATACGCTCAGCGGCGGTGAATCTCAGCGAATCAGTCTGGCAAACTCACTTGGAAGCTCCCTGATCGGAAGCCTTTACGTGCTGGATGAACCCACTATCGGGCTTCATCCACGCGATAACGATCGGCTGATTAATATTCTGAAATCCTTGCGCGACATCGGGAATACGGTACTGGTTGTGGAACACGATCCGGAAATGATGAAGGCCGCAGATAATATTATCGATATTGGCCCATTTGCGGGATCACACGGTGGTGAAATAGTATTTACTGGTAAGTATGAAGACCTCCTTGAGGCTAAATCACTGACCGGCAAATACCTGAGTGGCCGTATGGAGATCCCGATCCCTGAGAAGCGACGAAAAGGAAACGATAAATCGATCTTCATCAAGGGTGCAACCGAAAATAATCTGAAAGCGATTGATGTGGAGTTTCCACTGGGGAAACTGGTGTGCGTCACCGGTGTTTCCGGCTCCGGAAAATCTACGCTGGTTCACGACACACTGTACGCCCATATTCAGAATCAATTGGGCACGTGGAAAGACAAAATTGGCCGTAACCGTGGGATTGATGGCGTCAGGAATATTGAGGCGGTTGAGATGGTGGATCAGAGTCCGATTGGGCGATCCACACGATCAAACCCCGCCACATACACAAAGGCATTTGACGGTATTCGTGACCTGTTCTCAAACACGCGTCAGGCAAAAATCATGGGTTATACGCCAGGGCATTTCTCATTTAACGTGCCGGGCGGACGGTGTGAAAGCTGTCAGGGTGAGGGCGTTCAGAAGATTGAGATGCAGTTTATGGCCGACATCGAGTTGGTCTGCGAAGAGTGCGGCGGCACTCGGTTCCGAAAAGATATTCTCCAGGTAAAATACCGTGGGCACAACATTCATGATGTGCTGGAAATGAGTGTCAGCGATGCCCTTGAATTCTTTGTTGACGAGGCGACGATCGTCAATAAACTTCAGCCGCTGGAAGATGTAGGGCTTGGATATCTTCAGCTTGGACAGAGTGCAACAACACTGTCCGGTGGAGAGGCACAACGCGTAAAACTTGCAAAATTCCTGTCCAAAACGAATACTGACGAAACGCTTTATTTCTTTGATGAACCCACAACCGGTCTCCATTTTGAAGACATCTCGAAACTGCTAAAATCCTTCAATGAACTTGTTAATCAGGGACATTCGGTGATCATCATCGAGCATAATCTGGACGTGATCAAGTCAGCCGACTGGCTGATTGACATTGGTCCGGAAGGCGGCTTTGGTGGTGGTCAGATCGTAGGCGAAGGCACTCCTGAAGATATTTCTGAGATGGATGAGAGTCATACGGGGCGCTTTTTGAAGGATGTGTTGTGATTAGTCTTTATGACGAACTTCTATCAATTTAAGTATCGTTAGCTGATTGTCAGGCTTGAGTCAGTTTTTTAGTCTTTGTGTCAAAATATCTAAAAAATATACAATGTGTGATCGTTGATGAGTACATTCAGTTTGAGTAATTGAGTATTCGAAGCCATATTTGAAGGAAAAACGTAAAGTTAATCATATGAAAGAGATTATTTTAAAAGTCCCGGATCAGAAAGTTGACTTCGTGTTGGAGTTGGTCAAACAGCTTGGTTTAGAAGTAGAATCAGAGGAAATAGAAATTCCTGAAGAACATAAAAATATAGTGAGGGAGCGAATATCAAAATCGCAAGAAAATCCTGACCGCTTGCTTGACTGGAACAACGTAAAAGGTGGATTTAAAGTTGATTGATGGCTTATAAAATCAATGTACAGCCGGAAGTCAGGAGTGATATTCAAGAAGGAATAGATTGGTACAATGAGCAGGAGAACGGTTTAGGAATACAATTCTTTTCATCTGTGGAGACTCATTTTCGTAAACTTCAATCGAACCCATTTTATCAAGTTAGATATGATGATGTTCGTTGTATGCCAATGAAAAGGTTTCCATACATGATTCATTTCACTGTTGATGAAGCTCAAAAACTAGTAAAGGTTCACGGTGTAATCGGTACTTTAAGAGATCCGAAAATATGGGAAGAGAGAAAATAATATAATCATGAAAGGAATTTGATAGGATAAGTTAGTAAGAGGTATTCAAGTATCATAAGGATGACGTCGACGTCTAAATTTTAGCCAGATTGGCTGATCGATATCGGTCCCGAAGGCGGGTTTGGCGGTGGTCAAATTGTGGATGAAGGCACGCCGGAGGATATTTCTGAGATGAATGAGAGTCATACCGGTCGCTTTTTGAAGGATGTGTTGTGATATGAAACACATTCGAGGAAACAATCCTTGAGATGAGTTTTACCACAATGAAGCTAGCAAAAGTATGCTTATTCTTGCTAATTGCGCATGTTAATGTAAATCAGGGGTACTCTCATAAAAGACTTTCAGAATTGTAACAAAGCCCTTTCCACGATCTCTTGTAAACAAGAGGCTTATTGGCGTTTTCTATCATTAAGATTTATTCCTTTCGCTAAATGAAATGCCAATTTTACCGATAAAAGTCTCTTGGCCGCATTTAAAAAAATGCGGTTTTTGAATAGGATGTAACACTGGCTGCATGATCCCCCGACTACTCTATCTCAACTGGAAGCTGTTTATGGCACGCCTCACTAAGCTGCAGGCGGCGCTGTTGATCGGCTACACACTCTTTCTGGTGAGTATGTTCTTGAATATTATGGGGACGGCTGTTGTCGTGGTGTTCCTGGATTCGACCACCGCTCAGCTTGAGATGGACCTGCCCTGGCTCACGGCCGACATGCATCATCTAATTCTGCTGACGTTTGCGAATGTGTTTTGGTTCATCCACTTCTCGTTTACAAACACACGAATGGTCAATATAGACGAGAACAGAAAGCTTCTCGCCTTTGCTTACCCGTCGCGGAACCTTGCATGGCACCTCAACCTGATGAGCCTCTACCACCCGGTAAATATGATTTATAATTTTACGTGGTTCGTTTTCCTTGGGCTTCAGGTTCACTCGGGCCTGAATATTCCGGTACTTGTGTGCGCGGTAATTCTCAGCTATGGGCTTATTTATTCAGTAAAACAGCGGTTCTTAAAATTGATGGAGCGCAAATTCAGGCTCATCGTCGGAAGCGGGTTGTTTGTGTTCTTTGGAGTCATACTGGCGATTGCTGCAATAACCCGTGACCCAGAAGCTATTTTGGGTCCTCTGGCCATTCAGCTGTCCGAAGTGCTGACTGTGCTTTACTGGCTGCCGGGCGGGATACTTTACAACGCAGCAACTTTTGCCTTTGATCCGCTTACAGTTGCTGTTCTGTTGGTCTTGATGATTGGTTGTATTTACGTTGTGTTCCTGGATCATTATGTACAAACACGCCGTGGTTTGCTCAATCCATCCTTCAAAAAAGTGAATAAAAATATCAGTTCACTTTGGGCCTTTCTGAAACGCTGGCTGGGGCCAAACGCAGGGAAATATCTCTACTACGTGGCCATTCATCCCTATAATAAACTTCAGCTTCTCGCCATACTGATCATACCAATTGTCTACATTCCAATTCTTCTGTTTATGGATTTTGGCGTCATTACACAGATCCTGGTGTTAACCATGCTGGCGGCTATTCCGGTAGCTTTGCTGGCAATGGGAATGGCAAACATGTTTGGCTACGAACATCGTGAGATGCTTCTCCACCTTCAGTTCCCGGTTTCGCTGAAACAGCAGCTACAGGAGCGATTTCTCGGCGTTATCACAATTCCCATTATTCTTTTTTTCGTGATCACCGTGCTGGAAATTATCTACCTTCCGCAGCTTGGTACAGTGTTTGGGATTTACATCGCTAATACCTTTTTCTTTCTCTGTTTTATGCTCTTTTTTATGTGGAGCTCGTTTTATCAGTACCAAACAGCACGCTACAGCACATTCAGCTATAAGCACCCGATTGTTCCGCAGAAAGTTACGTTTACAATATCAATGATGATTTTTGTGCTGGGCTATGCTGTATTTGTTCCGCTGGAGTTTGCGCACAATTACCGGCTTTGGTTTATGGGCTCTTTAATAGGCGTGATCTGCCTCTACCTGATGATAAACATCGAGCTTTTGGCAGGCGCATTCCGTAAGAAAATTTTATTAAAGCTTTGGAGTGATTTTTAAAAGTACCAGCAAGGTAATGCAGGAATTTTGTGATATTTAATTTATTTGAAAGTCATCCCTGCCATAGAGCCGGGATCTCCAATTAATGCAAAAGATTGGGCTTTATATACTTAAGAAGAGGCCAGGTTGCGATTTGTCAATGACTGTATAAGTGAATCCTAAATCCTGTGGTAACAAAAATTTTAGCAATCGTTGTTTAACCGGACTGTACATGAAGCATGCACTTAGTATAATCGACCTGACAAAAGCGTACGAATCGAAACCGGTTCTCCAGGGACTGAATCTTGATGTTCCCACAGGATCGATCTTTGGTCTCATCGGCCCGAATGGCGCCGGGAAAAGTACACTCATCGGTTGCTTGACCGGTCTGCTGGAAAAAGAAGGCGGTCAGATTGTGATTAACGGCCACGAGCTGAATGCGTCCAATGAACTGCTGATTAAAAAAGATGTGGCATCCGTTCTGCAGCCACCGCTTCTTTTTGAAAATTTCACCAGCTATGAATTCACAACGTACGTATGTGAGATGTACGGAACATCAGGCGATGCGCTGAATGATAAGATCAAATCGCTATTCACCTATTTTGAGATTGATGAATATCTCTACGTAAAAGTAAGGCAGCTTTCATCAGGCAGCCGGAAAAAACTGGCATTTTGCACGGCAATTTTAACTGAGCCGAAGCTGCTCTTTCTGGATGAGCCGTTTGAAAGTGTGGATGTTATATCTATAGGTCGGATGAAAACGGTGATTCGAAAGCTGCGTGACCAGGGAATCACGGTGTTTATCACCAGCCATATCCTGGAAGTTGTGGAAAATTTGTGTGATGATATCGCGATTCTGAATAAAGGAAAGATTCTCGCCTACCTCGATGCCAAAACGCGCCGCGAACTGCAGAAAGATTCAAGCCTGAACGAGATTTTCGAGGATTACGTGGGTACAAAAACTTCAGGCGATGAACTGCTGGACTGGATGTAGCCGGTTAACCCGATTATTCAAGAAAAGATGTTATTAACTGTAAAGCACTTAAAGTTTTCCTGGTCAATAATCCGGGTTAAAAATCAATACTTGTATTGGAAATAAATCAACGGCCCGACGAAGGGAAACAGAAGAAATACAAATACCCACCATAGTTCAAATTTATCTCCTTTCCGGATCTCTCTGAAAAGATCTACCGTTGCCCAGATAGACAGGATGCAGATCAAAACTAATACAAAGCTTAATGCAGTCATGTTATTGTCTCGTTAGAAAGTTGAAGACGTTTTTCTCAAATGATTCGTCTTAAGTTGTCTCTTACCTCATGTACTATTTGATGAAATAATCTGCCTTAAAAATCAGGGACTTGACGCTAAAATCCCATTAGAGTCTTCTTATACTTCCTGGAGGGTGATTTAGGGAGTTTTTGGAATGGATAAAATCAAATCAGAAAAGCGATTTTCCAGCGTGTAATGATAGAGTGAGCTGATAATGTTGCTCAGAAAATATTATCGCAGAATTTCGAAAATTTCAAAATCCGGGGTGCTTTCATACGATGATTGGTTCAGTCATCACCAATTTTCCGTCCAAGCAGCATGTCGATAAACGGTTCCCGTATGTCATCGCTGGCGTCTCTGAAATAGTGAAACGTGACGTGGCTCCCCGGGTTACTGGTATCAGCCTCAACGCCCCAGAGTGGTATCAGTGATGTTGGCAGCATTGAGTAGGCTGCATCGCCAATAATCTCAGGTCGGTTGGGATGGCGGACAAGAAATCCATCAGACAAACGCGAAAACCGTTTCAAATCACGGTAGAGCGTAGTGCCTTCAATGGCTTCGAAATCCTCTTCCACGCTGATCAGAGGCTCAGATTCTCCCTCATAAATCTGAATGCCGGAAAAAAGCCCGGTTCTTATGGCATCGGTATAAACGGAATCACGGCTGATATATGTAGCGCGCCACACCAGCTGATTCCCGATCGTTGGTTTTACGACGCCACTTTCAATAATGTGATGTTGTCCTGACGCAAGCTGCTGCATTGCCGATGACGCCCGGTTGTTCTGCATCCATCCAAGCAGAAGGAACAGTGAAAGCCAGAGCCAGGCGGCGGCAAGAAACCGGGTGTGGGATTTGAACAGTGCCAGCGATGTAAAAATAAGCATTCCGCCGGTAATGATGGGATCCACGACCGACACAATATTCAGGGCAAAGCGTGTATCAACAAACGGCCATAGAAGTTCGGTGCCGTAACTGGTAATCAGATCCATAAACCAGTGGGTAGAATACCCTGCAATAGAAAAGAGGTAGATATATGAGAACGAGACCTGCTTTCGAAAGATGAGCCAAAACAGGGTAGCCGCAACGAGCGCGCCAACCGGGATGAATATCAGTGAATGGGTAAACTGGCGATGAATCTCCAGGTTGAAGAGCGGATCACCGGGTGCCTGAATAAAAGCTTCAATATCAGGCAGCATCGCAGCAGCGGCACCAATGATGGCAGGGCGATTCCTGTCGTTCTCATCTGTAAATGCCATTGCGGCCATTGTACCGGTAAGTCCGTGGGTTAGGGGGTCCATTTTTATGTTAGTTTAGATGAATGAGTGCCGCGATAGGTTGATTAAGATACCGATTTCCGAAATGGCAGTTCAAGCTGTTCACCAAAAGCTCCACCTTCGTGTAAATTGAGTGAGGACACGGAAATCCCCAGAAGACGAACTTCTCTCGTTCCTGCCTCAGTTTCATCTAACAGGCGAATGGCCGTCTCGGAAATATCCTCTGCCGAATGAATGAATTGAGGATGTGAATAACTTCGTGTCACCGTGTCGAAGTTTTTGTAGCGAACTTTCAGCGTGATAGTTTTACCGGCTGCATCTAGCTTTTGCATTGAGGTCGCTATCTTTTCCGAGAGCTCTCCCAGGAACTGTCTGATCCACTCCAGATCGGAGACATCCTCGGAGAAGGTTCGCTCTTTGCCGATTGATTTTCGGGTTCTGTGTGATTTCACAGCTCGGTTGTCAATGGCGCGGGCAATTCTGTAGTAGTGATGGCCGGATTTGCCAAATTTTTTCACCAGGTTGACCTCTTCCCACTGTTTGAGATCGGCCCCTGTTCGGATGCCAAGGGATTCCATCTTTCTTAGTGTGGCTTTACCCACGCCGTAAAATTTGCCAATCGGCAGCTGCTCAATAAATTGCTCTGCTTTGCGGGGGTGAATCACACTGAGCCCGTCAGGCTTATCGAGATCTGATGCAATCTTTGCGAGAAACTTGTTAAATGAAACGCCGGCCGATGCCACCAGGTCGGTTTTATCCAGAATATCTCGCTTAATCTCCCTGGCAATAAGGGTGGCTGATGGGTTATTCTTGTGATTTTCGGTGACATCAAGATAGGCCTCATCAAGCGAGAGCGGCTCAACAAGATCTGTATATTCAAAAAAGATCTCGCGGATTTGATGAGACACGTCTTTATACACATCAAACCGCGGCTTTACAAAAATTGCGTGTGGACACCGCTTTACCGCCTGAACAGCCGGCATTGCGGAATGAATACCATATTTTCGAGACTCATAACTTGCGGCGGCAACCACACCCCGCCCTTGTGGTGATCCACCTACAACAACCGGTTTGCCGCGGTATTCCGGGTGATCGCGCTGCTCTACAGATGCGAAGAATGCATCCATATCCACATGAATAATTTTTCGAATCTTTTTTTCAGTCAAAATGGAAATCTTGAAAGGCAGTGAAGCAATAAAACTTCATTTTTTGTACCTTATTGCCGCGAACATTTTTTTTATAAAGATAAAGAAATAATTGGATGGAAGAGTTAAGCGGAGTAACGATTTATTGGCTGATTTCAATTGGGCTACTGGTTGGGTTTGTGATTGATCTTATAATGATGAAGCGTGGTATTAGTCTGATAGGCAACGTCATTTGGGGTGCCGTCGGGTCTGTCATCATTGGTGTGATTATGATCGTGCTAAACGTGTTTGGACCACTAATCTATGCTGCCGTCGGCTCAATTGCTTTTCTGTTTCTTATCAACGTATTTAGTTTTGATCAGGAGCATAAAGACTCTGCTCGTGCAAATTAAAACGATCCGTTAAAACGAACTTCTGTCTTTTGCCTTTCGAACAAAGATTGCCAAAATTAAACGGGTTGGTTTTTTGGCTTATTCCGTCTGAGCTATTTGCACAATTTTATCGAAAAGAGATTGAAAGATTTTCTTTGCGATTTAAAACCACCAAGTTCGTACCTCACCTTACCCTGGGACACCTGGATAATGGAAGTGTACAAGAGATCAAATCCGGGTCACTCAAATCTTTCTTATCAGCGGATGGCGATCTTATCAAGGCCATCCACTCACATCCGGAGTGCAGAACTGAGCCCTATCAAAATTTAATACATGTATTGAACGGAAGTGATCAAATAGAACAGTTTCAGTCGGAATTAAAAAATCTCGTTCCGGGATATCAGCCCAAAGAAGAGTATCATATCAGCCTGATGTATGGAGAAATTCCATGCCGGGCGCTGGTACATGAAATTAATAATTTGTCGAAACGGCTTCCTGAAAAAGTTTCATTTTCAAAAATCAATCTTATTGAACTCAGCGGACAGCCCGGTTCATGGAAAACGCTATGGGAGCATAAATTTATAAACAGAAAAGAGTAATATTTGGAAGTGGTTTTCATATTTGCGAACCTTGTCCATTGTTTGCCATTAATTTAAAAACATATAGATAATTATGAAGGGATATAAGTTTTACGAACAAGTAAATGCTGCTTTTGATGAAGCTGCTGCCTACACGAAGTTTGATGAAGGTTTGCTTGCCCAAATGAAAATATGTAATGATGTGCTGCATATTACATTCCCGCTTGAGCGGGATAATGGTAAAATAGAGGTTATCGAAGCATGGCGTGTTGAGCACAGCCATCATAAGCTTCCAACAAAAGGTGGAATTCGTTACAGTTTAACTGTAAACGAAGATGAAACAATGGCCCTCGCTGCGCTGATGACCTACAAATGTGCTGTTGTGGATGTGCCATTTGGGGGAGCAAAAGGCGGTATAAAAATTGACAAATCTAAATATTCTTTGGAAGAGCTTGAGCGCATTACCCGGAGGTATGCATTTGAGCTGATGAAGAAGAACTTTATTGGCCCGGGTACAGATGTACCGGCGCCTGATTATGGAACCGGAGCCCAGGAAATGGGATGGATTCTGGATACATTTCGGCAGATGAGTACAGACATTAATGCCGAAGGGTGTGTAACAGGAAAGCCTATTGAAATGGGGGGCATTCGGGGCCGGACAGAAGCCACTGGGCGGGGTGTCTATTTTGGCATCAAAGAGGCGTGTGATAATAAAGACGATATGAAAGAGCTTGGGTTAGAGCACGGTATAGAGGGAAAGACATTCGTCATACAAGGCTTGGGTAATGTAGGATACCACGCCGCATTGTACATGGAAGAAGCCGGGGCAAAAATGGTTGGCGTTGCCGAAATTGACGGCTCCATTTACAGCAAAGACGGAATCGACCTTGCAAAGTTAATGGAGTACAAAAAAGAGACCGGTGGTGTTAAAGGGTTTGAAGGAACAGAAACGCTGGCAGACAGCAGTGCGGTACTAGAAAGTGAATGTGATATTTTGATTCCTGCTGCGCTGGAAAATCAGATAAATGAAGGGAATGCCGATAAAATAAAAGCAAAAATTATCGGTGAAGCGGCAAACGGCCCCACCACTGCTAATGCGCACAAAATCATGAAAAAGCGTGGTGCACTCATTATTCCGGATAATTACCTGAATGCCGGTGGTGTAACCGTTTCGTATTTCGAATGGCTCAAAAACATACAGCATGTAAGATTCGGGCGTATGGGGAAACGATTCGAAGAGAACAGCTACAAACGAATTTTGTCGGTCATTGAAACCATCTCAGATCGGAAATTTACGGAAACTGAGCTGGGAACCCTCGCGAAAGGCGGCGGCGAAGCAGAGCTGGTAGATTCGGGGCTGGAAGAGACAATGATCAACGCTTACAATCAAATAAATGAGTTACGAAAAAAACATGACGTTGATTTAAGGACGGCAGCATTTATTAATGCTATCAACAAGGTTGGTCTGATTTATGACCGGATGGGCATTTTTCCTTAAGAAAAGATCAAAAAAAACCTCTGTGACCGTTCAGGATCACAGAGGTGCTATGTTTAAAAAGTATGATATTAACCAAAACATCATGATTACCCTTACGGGGTGATTTCATTGTTAGTTTCAAAAAAACTAACAATTATATTTTAGTTCAGATTATGTCTTAAATATTTATTGTCTGTAGTTCATGGTCATGCTAAAACTATAGTAGAATCTTAATTGGTGTGGTGTCATTGATGAAATATTGTATAGTCATCGGATGAGTTTTTTGGAAAAACGATGTTACCAGGCAGACTGAACCTTGAAACGCATACTAACTTCCACAATTAAAGAGACCACACATGATAGACACCAGCCATAGCAGCATCATCACGAACTCTCTCAAAAGTAGCGCAATCAATGTATTTATAAAGGAAAGAGGAAAAAGCCGGAGAGGTGCCCTGCCTGGTGACGTTAGTTTACTAAAGCCGGGTGATACGTCGGAGCTGACTGATTTTACAGGTAAAGATGACATTGCTCTGATCATCATTTCAGAATTGGTACCGGGTGCTGGGGCTAAACAGATCGAGGGACTGCATGTAGGATTTGGGGATCAATTGAAACTGAAGAATTCTGAGGTCCGAAGACATGTCAAAGATACCTTTGAATTTATTTATTATTTTAGCCATATCGCATCCGCATCACTAAAAAGCGGAGATTCGCAAATCGATGTTGACGTGCAGCATCCAACAGACGATGATATCTGATAGTCTCTCCATCTAAAACTGGGATTTTGCAACAATTAAGCATGAATAAAATATTGCTGCCTCTGTTCTTTGCTCTGATCCCGGTCCATATTCTCGGGCAGGGAATTCCACTGATAACTGAGTATACCTCTGAAGAGTATAATAGTCACAGACAGAACTGGGCTGCGGTTCAGGGAGCGGATGGCAGAATGTATGTCGGGAATTCCGCCGGTATAGTGATTTTTGATGGATCTGATTGGGAGTATAATCACGTGGGAGGAGGAAATGTGGTCCGTTCTTTTGAACGTGCGAGTGATTCAACGATTTATTACGGTGGGCAGAACGAGTTTGGTTTTATAGGCCGTGACAGCCTGAATAGCACGGCCATCGTGAGTCTAAGAGAGAGTTATTTGCCGGATTCATTAGAATTTGGGGCTGTATCAAGTATAGTGGAATACGAAGGGAGTATTTATTTTCAGGCAAGCAGCTACATTTTCAAATATTCCGGCAGTGAAGTGCAGACTTTGGAAGCCGAAACCTCCTTTACAAGAATTTTTTTACTGGATAAAAAGCTTCATGTATTTCAGCGGGAAAAGGGAGTGATGGAATTAAAAGATGCTTCGCTTAGACTTATTCCGGGAGGTGACCGGTTTAAAGATGAAATTGTTTATGGCACGGTATCTTTTGGTAGTGAAGATCTTCTTTTTTCGCGCCCGTCCGGCATAACTGTTTTCAGAAATGGTGACTTCATAAAACCCGGCCACGACTGGATTAGCGAGATGGTGGACAACCGAATCTACAGAGTGACGAAAGTAGATGAGTCCACATTTGCAGTTGGCACTCTTGCCGGAGGCGTCTACATCGCGGATCGCAATCTTAATTTGCTTCATGTAATTGATGAACAAAAGGGTCTTCGTACTAACCTCGTCTACAATCTTTTTACGGACACGGAAAAAAATATCTGGGCCCTGCTTGACGACGGCATCAACCTTATACATTATGGGCAGCCTGTAACCACTTATGATGAAAGGAAAAGTTTATTTGGTGCTGTAACCGACATTGAACAAATAGGAACACGTCTTTATGCAGGAACAACCGAAGGACTGTACATGATGGACAGGGCCACGCAGGATACATTCAGCCGTGTAGATGGGGTTTTACGTGTTGTTGACATGGAAAAGGTAAACAATGAAATCTGGGTTAACGATATTGATAAGGTATCGCGGATTACAAAAGATGTAGCAGAGCCTCTTGTTGATGGGGCGTACAATTCTGTCTCATTTATCAATCAGAAGGATTCGGTTTATTTCACCCGTGGCAGTGAAGTTTTCAAGGCAGGACCAACGTTTGATGAAGGGGCTGAACAATTTATCGACGCTGGCTCACGAATTGTGAGTTTAATTTATCACGAAAACTTTCTGTGGGTACTCACCACATATGACGTAAGAAAATACGACTCGCAAGGAAATGAAGCAGTGGTGTATTCACTAAACAGAGATGATGGAGTTGCCCGATTCCTCAATGTGATCCAAGGGCGGGTAGTGGCTGGAACAGACTGGGGCTTGTTCGTATACGATCTTGAAAAAAATCTATTTACTCGCCCTGAACGACACGGCGGCGACCCGTTTGGTCAGGCTTATTTTATGAAAGAGTGCGCCGAACAGGAAGTTTGGCTCCGTGCTGATATGTCGACCATGCGTGGCGGTATAGTCAATGATAATTGGGGATTTAATGAAACTCCTTATCAGCTAATAGGGGCAGATGTCGACGATACGATTTATGATATATTGTGTGACGGGCAGGAAACGTGGTTTGGAGGGGCGAATGGTATTTATCACCTGCCGGACCTGTCAGGCGATGTCGCCACTGATTTTAATACAAATATCACAAAATTGTTTGTAAACAGGGACTCCCTGATATACGGTGGATATGGCAGCCCTGGAAAGCCAACTGTACTGCCATATGCAGATAATCAGCTTAGGTTTACATTTGCCGGGGCAAGCTTCATCAGACCTGCAGATTCGGAATACAGGGTAAGACTTGATGGGTTTGATGATGGCTGGAGCACTTGGTCGGATGAAGGGTTTAAAGACTATACAAATATTCCTGAGGGCGATTATACACTGAGAGTACAAAGTAAAAATCTTTACGACGTAGCCGGTACGGAGGCTATATTCTCTTTCTCGGTTCTTCCGCCCTGGTACCGTGCCATGTGGGCCTATTTACTATACTTTCTTTTATTTGGTGGTGCAATGTATGCCGTTCATTATGTCAGGGTTCGTCAGATTTTGAAAATACAGAATATCAGGAACCGTATTGCCGGCGACCTTCATGATGAGGTAAGTGCTACACTGAGCAGCATTAGCTATTTTGCGAAGGCGGTAGAGCGAGGGTCAGAAGAGAAAAGAGGTCGTTTTGTGTCTCTAATATCAGAAAGCGCAGATGATGCAAAAGAAAAAATTACGGATATCATCTGGGCCATTAACCCTGAGCATGATGACTGGGAGAGGCTGATGGCCAAGTGCAGGAGATATGCATCGGACTTGCTGGAAAGTAAGGATATTAAACACCAGATTGATATTTCAGATCAAATCACTGGGAAACCAAAAGTGGAAGTCAGGCAGCATTTTTGGCTCATGTTTAAGGAGATTATGACAAATGCGGTGCGGCATTCCGGGGCAGAGCAGATTAATATTACCATTAGAAAAGATGGAAATAAGCTTGTTCTCATAGTTCAGGATAATGGTGAGGGATTCAATATGAATATTATTGAGAAGGGTAATGGCTTGTCGACGATTAAGCAGCGTGCAGAAAAAATAGGAGGTTCTGCTGAGCTGAATACAGAGGAGGGATTTGGAACCCGCTGGTCGCTGAAGGTGAATCTTTAACCGCATATATATGCGTTGAAGCCGATTAGGATTTCCGCTATCATATAATAATAAGCTACGCTATTTCATATGCAGCTTATTCAATATTATTTCTGTAAACCGTCAGTACCATCAAGATTATGAGCCAAAAACAGATAAATGTTTCTATTATAGAAGATAATAGCTACATGAGAGAGGGCTGGGAAACATTTATTGATTTTGAAGATGATATGTGTGTTTTGGGGTCATTTGACTCATGTGAAAAAGCATTCGATACCCCCGATTTTGAGAAATCTGATGTTGTTCTTTTGGACATCAACTTGCCGGGGATGGATGGAATTGAAGGACTCAGCTATATTCGGGAGAAAGATCCTGATAAAATTGTAGTAATGGTGACTGTTCACGATGATGACGAACACATTTTTTCTGCATTGAAAGCCGGCGCTGTGGGTTATCTGATGAAAAAAGTGACGCCGGATGAACTTGTAGAAGCCATCAGGGATGCATTTCAAGGCGGCTCACCAATTACGCCAAATATAGCAAGGAAAGTTATAAATACGTTTCATGTGAATGGAAGTCTGGAAGAAAGGCTAACAAGCAAAGAGCTGAATATACTCAATGAACTTTCAAGAGGGCTTTCTTATGCGGCAATCGGGAAAAAGATTTTTCTGTCTGTTGATGGAATTCGGCATCATATCCGGAATATCTACCGTAAGCTGGAGGTAAATACCAAATCGGAAGCGGTCGCTAAAGGTTTGAGAAACAGGCTTATTGATCCGTAAGCATTAATATAAGTGTTTTTACGTATAAGGAAGCCAGGTTGGCGGCAGATAAAGTCATTATTATAAGTGTTTTACTGCATATATTGTAAATACCACATGGTTATGCGGTGACTTCGAGCCCCTGAATGTTGATATTGAAGTGAGAACACAATAGCTGTTTTAGTATCAGATCTTTAACAGCTTCATACATATGAGATAAAGAGAGGAAAGGTGCTTCTGCCAATTTACGGTGGGAGCATCTTTTGTTTTAACCTGAGTTCGATTTAAAAAAATGGCAAAAACAGTCCAAAATGGGCGTCATCTCGCACTTTCCCGCAGGGACCCTTATACGGGGATTGCGTGATCTACTGTCCTTAACAAAGACAGGAGATACCAAGCCGAGGCGTGGCATGACATAAGTGATGACGAATTAACTTAACTAAAGCACATTTTGGACTGTTTTTGTTGATATCCGATAAATTTAAAAATCGGACTCAGGCTTTTAAAAGATTTATTGTTTCTGCAATTCACAATGAAATCCCTAATGCGATCAACCGCCAGGTTGAAATACGGGGGCGGATTGCTGATATTGACCGACGTGTAAACACCAAAGCCGAGCTTTTAAGCAGTAAAGCTCACATCTAAACTTTATATGAGCACCTTCCTGTCATGATTTCATTTTACCTTGTTATGTTTTTGCTTCCCTGCCTTATTATTGCCCTCGCTTTTTGGCTGGTAAAAAAGGAGACGAATAATAATGGATGATGCGGCAGAAATGACTATGTCGGCAGATGGATATGCAGTAGCAGCTTTTGTAGCCTACCTTGCAATGCTCATAGGGATAGGGGTTTATACGTCAAGGTATTCTTCAAAAGGGATTAGTGAATATTTTATAGGTGGCCGTAGTGTCAATCGATATGTCGTTGCGCTGTCAGCGGTCGTTTCAGGCCGCAGTGCGTGGCTGCTCCTGGGAGTAACAGGGATGGCCTACTCAATGGGCCCATCAGCAATCTGGGCGGTATTGGGCTACATCATTGTTGAGTTGTTTCTTTTTCTCTATTACGCCAAACGGCTGAGAAACTTTACTGAAGCCAGAAACTGTATTACAGTGCCTGATTTTTATGCTGCCAGGTTTGATGACAAGGACGGGTGGCCTAGAATCCTGCTTGTGGTTATTTTTCTGATTTTTATGGTTGGCTACGTGTCTGCACAATTTGTGGCTGGAGGTAAAGCATTTGCTTCGGGGTTTGGGATAGAAATGAACCATGGTATTCTACTTACGGCGGTTATTGTAGTACTTTATACCATTCTTGGTGGATTCCTGGCCGTCAGTATTACCGATATGATCCAGGCGGTGTTGATGATACTTGCACTTGTGATTGTTCCCTTTATAGCAATCTTCAATTTTGGCGGACTGGTCACAATGTTGTCTGAGTTGTCAATGATGGATTTCGCCTATGTAAATCCATTTGCAATATCCGCTGGTGCGGCGATCGGGTTTCTTGGTATCGGGCTGGGATCGCCGGGCAATCCGCATATCCTGGCGCGTTACATGTCGATTGATAACTCTAAACATCTGAAAACGGCCGCCGTTGTCGGAACGGTTTGGAATGTAATAATGGCGTGGGGAGCGGTGTTTGTTGGCTTGGTCGGCCGCGCATGGTTCCCGGAAATTGATATGCTGCCGGCTGGAGACACCGAGAATCTTTTTCCGCTTCTGGCCAAGGAACATTTGCATCCGGTCATCTTCGGGGTGGTGCTGGCATCTATTTTTGCAGCCATCATGTCTACGGCTGACTCTCAACTCCTTGTGGCAGCATCCAGCGTAGTTCGTGATATTTACGACAAATTGATGCGAAAAGGAGAGGAGGTCCCCCAGAAAACATTAGTGTTCTACAGCCGATCAGTGGTATTTTTGATAGTGGTATTGTCCCTGATCTTTGGATATGTAGCCGAAGACCTGGTATTCTGGCTGGTACTCTTTGCCTGGGCTGGTTTGGGTGCCTCCATCGGACCAACTTCAATACTCTCATTATACTGGGAAGGAACCACCCGGTCAGGCGTAATGGCAGGCATGATCGCTGGAACAACCGTAACCATCGCTTGGTATTTCACACCTGTTTTAAGTGATTTGATGTACGAGCTGATTCCAGGTTTTATTGCGGGTCTACTGGTAACATGGCTTGTGAGCTTATGGACATCACCCGCGCCAGATACCAAACGGGCATTTGAGGATATGTTCAAAGATTTTTAAGAGGCTTTGTAAAATGCACTACTGAGAGCCATGCCGAAATCTGATGCGGAGTCGCCCATATTTAACAGAGCTTTTTGCACTGATTGGCTATAAAATTTTTTTCTAAATCCAGCTTTGAAAAGACCTCTTTAAAGAGTTTGATCAAGTGCTCTCATTTAAAGTTGTCTTCGTGAAAGCTGCCTGTTGGCTGGTTTTGTCTGAAAGAATCCCGGCTGAAACGGCTGATGGAAGGCACTAATCCGTTGGTCTGTGAAAAAGTAACGTAAGAAGGCCGGTAATATAATGCTCTTTTAACGCTCATTTAAACTATTGAAACCATCATCTTTGATATTCTTCAACAATATCCCTGTACATATAATGGAGATTACAGTGATAGTTGGAATGATAAAAATCACAGGAAAAATAGTTTGTCCCAATAATCCCATTGCGATGATTTTAGCAATCAGGGCCGTCATCATGATAGACAAAAACACGAAATATGTAGGTGCAAGTAGATAGCCAAACGGCTTTTTCAATGTCAATAGTAGTCCGGACAGAAAGGAAAGCGGCAGCAACAGGCCAAGATCAAGGCCCTGGACAATCAGGGTGGTATAATGTTCTGCTTGCTGTGGAATGATACTGCCATCTGCTAGTGGCGGAACTATAACACCAAGCCACAGACTCCCAATCATAAGGGAGTTCACAATCAGAAATCCACCGGTAACTGTAACCGGAGTAGTGTCTTTGAACCAGTCGGGCAACTGTTCCGGGCTGATGGAAAACATTACGAGAGAAAATGCAAAAAAAGAGAGTCCAAGCAGTGCAGTATATACAAGGAAAAGTTCATTATACATCGCCATTACCAGGTAGAAAAGGTAAGTAACAAGAAAGTAAAAAAGCGTGCCTGCTAAAAGGAACCGGCCTCTTAATGACCTTTTACGAGCCCGCAGTAAAGAGATCAACAGAAGTGGGATTGCCAAAAAAAGAGTCACGTAATCCTGTGCAATTCCCTGCGGAGCCACCTCGGCAGACATATGTTTATAAACGCCCTCTCCGTAAACGTTTACCGTTTCTCCACGAATAGATTCATACTCAAATGGTCCCGGACCACCCCTTGAAAAAATGCCTATGGATGCTGCTATTAATGAAAGAAGGGCTATCAACAGCACGAAAACCGTTATTGTTAATCGATTATTCATACGTTCCGGAAAAATGAGGATTTATCTCAATCTCCGGAATCCTCTATAAATACAACATAGAGGGAAGCCTGATTTCAATGTAATAGATAACTTTACAATCCGGGCTCAGAATTATTAGTGCCTGCTCTTATACTCAAAAATGATATTTACGATATGCAATATAGTACCGGGTCTAAAAATATTGAGCCTTCCAAATTTTCATGTTTGGAAGGACCCGATATGAATGAGCTATCTTAATAAGCAAGGTTTAGAGTATTCGATAGCGGGAAGATTCGCTCAAGAAAAAAGCTTCTTGAAAAATTTTACGACACCACTTTTCTCTTCTTTTTCCTCTTTACCTTTTCGTCCGCCGCTAAGCTGATCAAACGTAGGACGTGGCAACCCTTCTGGAGCGCTTTTTTTCTTTTCAGATCGTTTGTCGCGCTTCTTGGGCTTATCTTTTGATCGGCCTGATTTTTTAGAACTCTTTTTACTTTTTCCGTTTGATGATTTTTTCTTGTCAGGTTTCTTTTCCTGAACTTCTTTAGGAACCGGCAGTTCTTTAGGTGCATACCCAAGATTACTACAGATCTCTTTAATATCGCCGCGATCCTGCTTGGATACCAGCGAAAGGATTTTCGTTGCTTTTCCGTCGCCTACAAGTTCAGCACGGAGCTTGTATTCCTCAACCTCTTCGGGAACATCATAATTAATAACTTTGGAGGCATGCTCCAGGTCAATATCGGCCGCAGATAGCTCACCAACAATGAGGTTTTGAACACTTCCGCTGGTAAACATTTCGAATCGTTCTTTGAATGTTTTTTCATCCACTTTATCATGAACGCTAACAGCTCGGCGCCCGCTTTTTCGCAGTATTTTATAGAGCCGGTCGGCTGTACGGCGAGAAGCTGCAAATATTACAACCGTATCGTCTTTGTTCTCATCAAGGTGAGCCATCAAAATTGATATCTTTGATCTCGGTGGAACATTGATATAGTATTGAGTGAGGTCTTTCTTGATGACTTCCTTGGTGAGGTTAGCTTTCTTGAGCTCCTCTTTTTCGCCGGGCTTCACAAGACTGGGATCGGTCAGGAGTTTTTCCTCTGCTTCCCGAAGGAGCTTACTGTCCTTGGCAGCAGTAAATATCTTTTGGCATTTTTTATTAATGATTCTTTGTGAAATGACATCCACCGGAGTGAAGTCTTCAACCAAATCAGCCTGGTCTACAATCAGTTCTTCAACCTCACGAAAAACCATGCGGCCTGTTTCCAACACATCAGCGAGACGTTTTGGCGTGGAAATGATAATGACTGGCCCGGCTGAAATTGTGGCCAGTTCGTCTTTTATTTCATTTTCGCCTGTCAGGCAGGCACTTTCAATGCCGGCATGATACCCAATGGCCCAAATCCATTCGTCTATTTGCTTCGCTCTTTCTGCGTCAGATGCTAAAATAATGGCCCTTGTTCCCTGTCTCCTCTCCGCTTTGGAGATGCTATTGAGCAGTGATAACAAATAACCTAACTCAGGTTTTTCAGCCGATGTGGTATTGATAACTAAATCGGACCTGGATTCTACTTCACTAAAAATTTTCTTTTGTAACGACGAGGGGCTTTCAATTTGTACATCTTTTAGCCCCTTCAAAATATCAGAACTGAG
Source organism: Rhodohalobacter sp. 8-1 (assembly GCF_038150125.1). NCBI lineage: Bacteria > Pseudomonadati > Balneolota > Balneolia > Balneolales > Balneolaceae > Rhodohalobacter > Rhodohalobacter sp. 8-1. The sequence goes on from NZ_JBBVMF010000003.1 coordinate 108,354, forward strand.
TCGAAATTGATGAAACGACAACTTTCTACCTCTTTTCTTTTAGATCAAAATTTCAATTAACAAAATACAAGAATATAAAAATTACATGTATCAAGGTGTATATCACACTAAAGGTAACGAAAAAGAGTAAAGGTTGTTACCGATTATTGTCACGAACATGAAATTTGAACACAAGTGTTCTTTTATTGTTGGTGTGGTATTAGTAAAAGCTGAACGCTACGTGTCCGGAATGATTTATACATGTATATATATGATATAGAATCATTTAATCAATTTAGCTGAATATAATGTCGAACAGAATAGCTTTTTTTTCGGACGGATCTGATTTAGTAGAAAATTTTGGTCTTGACGAGTCAGGGAAAGCCATATTCGAATCTCACTATAACATAGCCAGGGGGCATCATATTCCCGTCATCACCCGGGGCGATGAAGAATACGAGATAAACCGGCTGCGATGGGGAAAGGATTTTGGACAAGATGCTGATCAACCCGATATCTTGTCAGCAGGTGGAATTCAAAAGCTGGAGAAAGAGGCAACGTCGAGAGCGATCATTCCAGTGAGCGGATTTTATATATGGAAGCGCGACAATAAAAATGATCATCCGTTTTTTGTGAGAAAAATTGATAATTCACTTCTTTATATAGCGGGTTTTACCTTTCAAGACAAGGAAAATGATTTCACGTATGTAGAGATGCTTATGATGGAATCCAACACATTGATTCAGCCGATCACAGAAAAAATGCCACTTATTTTAAAGAGAGATCATGCGATGAACTGGCTGAAGAATGAACTGGAAGCCGGTCAGATTCACAATATGGCACAGTCGGAGTTTTTGATTACAGATCTTACGGTTCACCGTGTAACAAAAGAGCTGAACGATCTCTCAAAAAATGACCCGTCCCTTATTCAGCCTATTCCCAAATAGGCGAATATTCTTTGCGTTGTCATTATGCTGGCTTTTCAGGCATGGTACCCGGTTTTCCTTCAATTTGATTCTGATAAATCCGTAGTGTTTTATAAGCAAAGTCGATGTCGTCTTCTGCAGCTACAGCATCAAGAATATCTTCCCAAATCATCTGGTTGATACCGCGCCGGCGCCGCGGGTTACTGAGGTGACGGATCGTTAATTTGATCCCGTCATCAACAACATCTGTATACACAATTGGCGTTAGGTTTCGATAATGAATCAGGTATGATTTTGAGGCGTGTTTTATTTGCTGCTCCGCATCGCTAACATACTCCATCAAGTGACTATCGGTAATTTCTTCAAGAATACGCTTTGCCTTTTTCCAATCGCTTTCGAATGTAAATACGACTTCAATTTCATTCCATATAAATTCAAAATCACTGGTATAGTTTGCGATAGATTCACTGAAAACAAGATGATTGGGTAAGTGAATGACGCGCCCTGTACTTTGATCAGCGTGGACCCAATTGCCAATTTCCAAAATGGTAAACTTAAAAAACCGAATATCAATAACGTCACCTTTATGTGTACTCACTTCTATACGGTCGCCGAGCTGGAACGGTTTGCGCCAAACGATAAAGATCCAGCCTGCAATATCGGTCACAGGGTCTCGTAGTGCAATCGCGAGACCGGCTGATAGTAATCCCAGAAACGTTGCCAGGGAGCCCAGCGCTTCAATCCACGTGCGCCCGATCAACAGCAGTCCAAGAAATACAATGGTATACGTGACGTTTTTCCGCCATCGATAGCGGGAAGCTGTCGATTCAATCTGGCGATCTACAATGCGCACGATTACAATTCTGATCAGGATCAGTATGAGGATGATCAGACCCGTCTCTATAAAATTGCCCGTCTGCAGAGATGTTTCTGACATAATCTGCTGTAAGTAGTCCTGAAATTCAGCCATTGAGTCTTAGAAAAGTATTGTTTTCAGTTAGTACAGGGAAGTATTTGTTTTATTACTTCCTGCTTTGTTAAAACGTTAAATAGTGATATTTTACGGTTCTACAAAAAATAAGGAAATTACGAGAAAGCCATGTTATACGGAATTATTATTACATTTATCATTTTGATTGCATTTTTACTTGTAGTAGTTATTCTGCTGCAGCCCGGTCAAAAAGAGGGACTCACAGGCGGACTAGCCGCAGGAATGGCCGGCGGAGCCGCTATGGGAGCCCGGCGCACGGCAGATCTGCTTTCAAAAACCACCACAATTCTTGCAACATTGTTTTTGGTTCTTAGCGTGCTTGCCAATTTTGCTATTGAACGGGGCGACCAGGGACAAAGCACAATTCAGCAGCAGGCAGTACCGGGCGAGGTAGAAACTGATTTCAATGCTCCGTCACAAACGCAACCCGCGATTCCTCAGCAACAGCAGGAAGAGCAGCCTGAAGATCAGAATCAGGATTAGTAAGAGCTGATTTATAGCTTTAGCTTTGTGCAATAATTTCAGATTAAAAAAAAGCCCTGAAGAAATTCAGGGCTTTTCTGTTTTATGAAGTTGTAAATATCTGCTTTCGTCAAAAGTAAGTAATAAAGGACGTTGCAAATCCTTCATTAGTGTGTAACTAAGCTTATGTTACTTTTGACTTTGATAAGAGACTGAGTCAGGTGGCTCTATTTGCTATCCGAGACCGTGCCATTTCCATTCTGCGTGCCGTTTTTAACAACGTCATAAATGAGATAGGGAGGAATATTTAACATTTCCATCTCTATATCGTAATTTCCAAAAACTTCCATGACGGGCTTTTTCAGGTGTCCGCTTGTTTGGTAGGCAAGAAATTTTCCGCCCTCCTTTAAGATCGCTTTTGTTGCCTGAAGGACAATTCGTTTTCGCTCTTTATCTAAAAAGGAGAATGGGATTCCGGATAGCACGTAGTCGATTTGCCCCATGTCTTCTTCGCCAATGACTGATTCAACGTCGCCAGCCAAAATGTTATGAACAGTTACCCGTGGGTCGTCAATTGTATCTTTCAAGTGCCGTGCAAAATCTTCATTGGCTTCGATGAGTATCAGGCGGCTGCCGGATGACATTTTATCTAGTAAAAATCTGGTGAATACTCCATCCCCCGGGCCATACTCTACGAGAGTAAAATCTTTCGAGAAGTCGATATGATTACATACTTTTTTTACACAACGAATGGATGTAGGAATGATAGATGCTACATCGCGATCTTTAATAAACGTTTTAAAAAAGTCGATTTTACCCATGGATCTTAATTCTTATCAAAGTTCTTCTTTTAGTTTTTCTATTTGATCACGAATTCTTGCGGCCTCTTCAAACTCCATGTTTTTAGCAGACTGCAGCATCGAATCACGTAAATAATCGATAAATTTATCTTTGCTTTCAAATGTTACTTCCTTCATAGCGGGACTTGCCTTATACTGGATGCCTTCTTCCGCTACTTTAACAACCTCAAGATAATCATCTTCTTGCTTATCACCAGTATCGAGATCAAAATTACGATTTGATATCAGGGATGGATCAACCAGAGGCTTCAGTTCCTTCTTAATAGTTTGCGGTGTGATACCGTGTTCTTCATTGTATTCCCTCTGAATTTCACGGCGCCGGTTTGTTTCCTCCACGACTTTTTTGATGCTGTTGGTCATTTTATCGGCGTACAAAATTGCTTTACCTCCTACATTACGAGCTGCACGACCTACAATCTGGAACAAGGAGGTTTCGGAACGAAGGAAGCCTTCTTTATCTGCATCAAGAATAGCGACAAGGGTTAACTCCGGGATATCAATTCCCTCTCGCAGCAGATTAATACCTACCAGGACGTTAAAATCACCACGGCGGAACTTGTATAGAACTTCCACGCGCTGCATTGCATCCAGTTCACTGTGCATGTATGCGGCGCTTATTCCAAGGCCTTTTAAATATTCACTGAGCTCTTCACTGAGCCGTTTGGTGAGGGTAATGCAGAGCACCCGCTCGTTTTTCTTAACTCGTTCTTGAATTTCATCAAGTAAGTCATCCACTTGATTTCCAAGCGGCCGGACTTCTATTTCGGGCTCCATCAAGCCAGTTGGACGAATAATTTGCTCTACGAACACACCGTCTGACTGTTCTAGCTCGTAGTCTGCTGGTGTGGCACTTACAAAAACAGCCTGGTTAATCATTGTCTCCCACTCTTCAAAAGTAAGCGGGCGGTTGTCAAGGGCGGATGGCAACCGAAAACCATGCTCTACCAGTTCGATTTTTCGGGAGCGGTCACCGCCATACATTGCGCCAATTTGTGGTACTGTTTGATGGCTTTCATCAACAACCAGGAGAAAATCATCGGGAAAATAATCGAAAAGGCAATAAGGCCGTTCTCCCGGTTTTCGGGCACTCAGGTAGCGGGAGTAGTTTTCGATACCGGAGCAGTAGCCAATCTCCTGCATCATCTCAATATCAAATGTAGTGCGCTGTTCAAGGCGCTTGGCTTCTAAAAATTTCTGCTCATCTTTAAGTACGTCAACCCGCCAGTACATCTCGTCGCGAATCTGCTGGATTGCATCGTCAAGCCGTCCCTTGGAGGTTACATAGTGAGACGCAGGGTATATTCGAAACTCATCCACAGTGTCAAGAATATTCCCTGTGTCTACATCAAAAACTTCCAGTTTTTCAATGTCATCACCCCACATTGATACTCTTAAACCTTCTTCTGAATAGGCCGGGTAAACATCCACCACATCACCACGGACCCGAAAGGTGCCGCGTGTAAAATCGCGATCGCTTCGGCGGTAATGAAGATCAACAAGATCGTACAGCAAGGTATTTCTTGAGATTGTTTGTCCCGTTTCCAGGGTAACGATCAGTTTTTCATATTCAGACGGAGAGCCGATACCGTAGATACAGCTCACAGAAGAAACAATAATAACATCCTGCCGGCCGGACAAAAGTGAGCTTGTTGCCCGCAACCGAAGCCGCTGAATCTCTTCGTTAATCGACAGATCCTTTTCTATAAATTTATCCTGGCTGGAGATATAGGCTTCAGGCTGATAATAGTCGTAGTAAGAGATAAAAAATTCAACTCTGTTTTCCGGGAAAAAATCACTGAACTCACGATAAAGCTGTGCCGCAAGCGTTTTGTTGTGGCTCATTACCAGCGTGGGCTTTTGAATGTTTTCAATAACGCCGGCTATAGTTCTTGTTTTCCCCGAGCCCGTAATGCCCAGCAAAGTTTGAAATTTATCGTTGTGGTCGATTCCCTGCGTCAGCTCCTTGATGGCATTGGGCTGATCTCCTGCAGGTTCCCATGGAGAGTGAAGCTTAAATTTTGACATATCATTAAAAGATAGGGATAAGGATGTCTTTTGTAAACAAAATTTGTGTTAAATCATTTGTATCTTGATGTTATCTTATAAATCGAGGTAGAATTGTGAATTGAAGTAATAAAAGCGCTTCCGTTTTGCTATCTTTCTTCGATTCATTGAAAAAGATATTCGCGAGGCAATTCATCATTAGATCAACTAACGGATTGCTTTGTGTAACAGATTATCAAAAGATTATAAGCTAATAAAGAGTATGACACTTATAGACACAAAAATGCCCCCGCTTACAAAACTGACTGAAGACGAACAGATGCTGAAAGAAGCAGCTGCTGATTTCGCGGATACGGTTATTCAGTCTAAAGTTCAGGAAATGGAAGAGGCCGCTAAGCTCGATCCCGGTCTAATCAAACAGTTTTTTGAGATGGGTTTGATGGGTATTGAGATCCCGGAAAAATACCAGGGCGGTGGCGGCACATTTATGATGAGTATAGTTGCTATTGAGCAAATTTCGCGGGTTGATGCATCCGTTGGCGTTTTTATGGATGTGCAAAATACCCTTGTGAATAATGCTTTCCTCAGGTGGGGATCAGATGAAGTAAAAGAACGATTCCTGCCGCAGCTTGCCACTGAAAAAGTGGGCGCTTACTGTTTATCGGAAGCAGGGTCAGGAAGCGACGCCTTTGCACTGAAGTGTTCTGCTGTGGAAGATGGAGATTCGTATGTTTTAAACGGCACGAAATTGTGGATTACAAACGCTAACGAAGCCGATATCTTTCTCGTGTTTGCAACACTCGATCCAGGGGCAGGCTATAAAGGAATTACCGCATTTATCGTGGAGCGGGGGATGGAAGGTTTTTCTGTTTCTAAAAAAGAGAATAAACTCGGCATCCGGGCCAGTTCAACCTGTGAGCTGCTATTGGAAGATGTTCGGGTTCCTAAAGAGAATATTCTCGGGGAAGTTGGGAAAGGATATAAAGTTGCCATCGAAACGCTCAATGAAGGGCGCATTGGAATTGGCGCACAAATGATTGGAATTGCACAGGCTTCGCTGGATGCGGCTTTATCTTACACGCAAGAACGTAAGCAGTTTGGCCAGGCAATATCAGATTTTCAGGGCGTTCAGTTTCAGCTCGCACGTATGGCCACAGAACTGGAAATGGCTCGGCTGCTTGTGTACAACGCTGCTCGGTTAAAAGAAAATGATCAGCATTTCCTTAAAGAGGCTGCAATGGCAAAATACTACAGTTCTGAAGTAGCTGAAAACCTAAGCTCCATGGCTATTGATCTATATGGCGGTTACGGCTATGTAAAAGAATATCCCGTCGAGAAATACTACCGTGATTCCAAGATTGGTAAAATCTATGAGGGTACATCTAATATGCAGTTGAATACGATCGCAAAAATTTTGCTTCGGTAAGACTAAGTGACAAAGGCTGGCGGGTGTCATTTATGAACCAGCCAATCTTTGTTGAATATCATTGGCAATTGCCAGTGCCGAGGAATTGTTACTTCACTTGATAAAATATACAAGTGAATTAATCTGGCGGCTACTTACGTCTCCCGGGCATCTCACCCGAATGTTATTAAACGCGTAAATGTCACCGGGCCTCGCCTGCCCGATAAGCCTCCGGGAGTCCGGGGTAAATCTGGCTCCAGCATTCATAGTTTTAACTGGGGCCATTCGTGATCTAATGTAGGCGATCTCGAAACCAATAACATCACATCTTGCATCGTAATCGAAATCGTCAAGGAAGGCTCCAACTCCACCCTGAGCTCTGAATTCTCCATTTGAAATATTGCCACCACTGCTGTTACCCAATCTTGCAATAGGGTTAGGTATTCTTTTTACCTGAAATTGAAATGATCCTACTAAATCATCATTGCTATTTATAACATCAAAGGTTAATTCTCCGGGACGAGTGGGTGAAACTCTATAGGGTGTACCAGAGGCATCAATGATATTGACACCCGCAGTAGAAGAAGAATTATTTTTAATTGTAAATTCTTCCCCATTACTGTTTTCAAGTTGTAATTCGTGTTCAACTCCGACATATAAAGTAGTTGGAACTGATCGCTTCAATAATACTTCTTGAGACGCATAATTCTCAATCGTACTTTCAAGTTGTTTGCACGAGCTCATAAAAATAAAGGAAAGGCAAATAAGTGAGATGTATTTCATCAGCTTGGGATAATTGAGAGGTTTGGCTTCTTATACTATAGCAATTTGAATGTGCAAAAACCAAGAAAGTTCGATTTCGCTATAAAATGGAGAATTGTATGTTTAAAAATCAGCGGTACTGACCGATAAATGTTAAGAGGGTGGACTAAATCAGATTAATTTAAATTATTTGGGAATTCCTGAACTTTAAGACCGAAAGTAAATGTTCACGAGGTAGCCATTAAGACCGTATGGTCATTGGCTTTTAATAAAATCGATATTTAAACATTATACAGGTATCTTTTCTATGAATCAGAAGCACAAAGAAACACTGCATCAGCTCGCAAAAGACGAAGATTCAGCAAAAAAACTTGAAGGGTTATTTAGCGAACTGGAAAATGAGAGGGACACTGCTAAAGAGCATCTAAACCTTCTGGAGAATGCAATACGCAGCGATTACGATTCAATTATTATTACGACTCTGGAACTTGATAAGCCCGGGCCGCAAATCGTTTATGTTAATGATGGATTTACGCGAATGACGGGGTATTCTCGTGATGAAGCAATTGGTAATACGCCGAGAATGCTTCAAGGTGAAAAAACAGATCGCGCTGTGCTGGATAAATTGAAAAAGCGACTCAAAGAGGGACAGGCATTTTTTGGCCACACAGTGAACTACCGGAAAGATGGAACTGAATTCATTAATCAGTGGGATATCCACCCTCTCACAAATGAAGAAGGTGAAATTACGCACTGGGTGTCTTATCAGCACGACATCACCGAGCGAAAACGATCTGAAAAACGGGTAGTTGATACAAATATCGAATTTGACAAACTTGCTGAAGAATCCAAGAAAACACTAATTGATCTGGATGAGCAGGGTAATATAGTTACATCAAATAAAGCCTTCAGGGACCTGATTGGTTTTGATAACGATGAGCTGAAGAAAAAGAAGGTTTGGGAATTGATGGCAGATCCACATGTTGAGACTTTCAGACATAAATTTGACGTCTTTAAACCAAGCGATTTCGATGATAAAGCGTATAGAGTGAGTTTGGTAAATAAAAAAGGAAATGAAATTGAAGTTGAGGCAAAAGCCCGGGTTTTATCTTCAAATGGCCAGAAAATTGTAAGAATTGCTTTTGAGAACAAATCGCTGCAAAAGCGGATTATGAGCATGCTGGCAGGCCGGGACAAAGATTTTGACCGTGTGTTCGATAAGTCAAAAGACTTTAACTATAAGTTGTTCCCCGTAGCAGAAAATCATTATCAATTTGATTATGTCACGGAAACATTTTCTGAGCTGACCGGCATTGCATCCTCAGAAATACAGCAAACTGAATTGAGCGATTTTATTCATGAAGATGATATAGAAAAAGTGCTGAATCATTTTGAGGTTGTCCTTGATGGAAAGCCAAATACTGAACAATTCCGCATCAAAACGAAAGAAGGCGATTATGTAGAAGTCATCGATTACGCCAAGCCGGACTGGGATATTGATGAGTCCACTGTGAAGGCGATTAAAGGCGCAACTTCAACCGAAGTTTCGTCAGAAAAAAACGCATAAATCCTTTGTCACTTCGTTAAATATAAAAATAACATAAAACGCTGGGTTGACCTGGCGTTTTGTGTTTCAAGAAGAACAGGTTTCAACTACGAAATCAATTGATACGAGAATCATCCCATCATTCCACAGAAAATTGTCTATTTTTAGGCGTTAATGTATGAGTAATATTAGAAGTAAAATGGATATTCAGGAAAAACAGGATCGAATTATAAGAGAATTTCAGGCGCTGGATGACTGGCAGGAACGGTATAAGCATATTATAAAAACCGGTCAAAAACTTTCTCCCCTGGAAGACGAACATAAAGTTGAGGATAATCTCGTTAGGGGTTGTCAGTCACAGGTTTGGCTTGTAACAGATTTTGAAGATGGCAACGTTATTTTCAGGGCAGACAGTGATGCTGCTATCACAAAGGGCCTGGTGGCATTGATGGTGAATTTTTATTCAAACGAAGATCCCGACACAATTTTGGCGACCAGTCCGGACTTTATCAAAAAGATTGGGATGCAGGAACACTTGTCTCCGACGCGATCTAACGGCCTCGCATCTATGATCAAACAGATGAAAATCTATGCTATGGCCTACAAGGCAAAAATGGCGCAACAAAACTAACCGTATCTTGCTCAATAACGTACCAAGTGGGTGCTTTTTAATTAAGTCAGAATCGGCCTATATTCTATCGGTTTCACTTTGTCAACTTTTATCAATTTTTCTTATTCCTAATCAATACGATTCATGAACTGTAAATCATTTCAAATTGGCTCTTTTTTTCTTTCACTTATAATTGCCGGAAATCTTTTTTTTGTTAGTTGCTCTGGTGATGGCAATAATGAAACAGCCTCGTCTGAATCATCAAATCAAACGGCACAAACAGTAGAGATACTGAAATACAGTGACTTCAGCTGTCCGGCGTGTGAGAGCTTCGTTCCTATGGAAGAACAACTTAAAAGAGAGTTTGGGGACATGGTCCGGATTACCTATAAACACTTTCCTCTTAGTGGATTTCAATACAGCCGACTGGCCGCTCACGCTGCTGAAGCCGCTCGCGAACAGGGGAAATTTGATGAGATGCACGATTTAATTTTTGAGAACCAGGCGGAGTGGTCACGCGGTAACGCACGGGAGCATTTTGAGAGTTATGCAGAGCAATTAAATCTCGATATGGAACAATTTCGGCAGGATGTAGAATCTGAAGAAATTGCTCAGCGAGTAGAAAACGACAGACAGGAAGGAATGAGACGTTCGGTAAGATCAACACCAACATTTTTTGTAAACGGACGCAAACTGCAGCAAAACCCCCAAAATTACGAGCAGATGAAATCTATCGTAGAACTCTACATGTATCGCTCGAACTGATTATGATATATGAATTCCTGAAAAAATCGCCGCAGTTTGATGACACGGTATTTGTTGCCCCCAGTGCTGATATTATTGGTGATGTAATCTTGGGTAGCGACAGTTCCGTTTGGTTTAATACAACGATTCGGGGTGATGTAAACTATATCCGGATTGGAGAGCGAACAAATATTCAGGATAACGCATCTATTCACGTGATGAATCAAACTGGCCCAACGCATATCGGTGATGACGTAACTATAGGCCACAATGCAATGGTTCACGGCTGTACAATTCACGATCGCGTTCTCATCGGAATTCACGCCACGATTTTGGATGAGGCGGTGATTCCCTCTGATGTGATCATTGCAGCAGGTACGCTGGTGCCGCCCGGCAAAACGCTGGAATCTGGTTATCTTTATATGGGGTCCCCCGCCAGAAAATCTCGTAAGCTTTCAGATCAAGAGATTGCATCCATCAAACAGTCGGCACAAAATTATGTGAAATATCAACGGACGTACCGGCAAGTAGACACTTACGACGAAAATCCTTTCTACACTTCAGAAAAAAAAGTTTGATGAGGCTGTCCTTTTGAGATCAAAACTGATCTAAAGAAATCTTCGTCATTATTCTATTGCTCTTCTTTCAACCCTGAGTGATAGACTAATCTATAATTTACCCTACCAGAGATAACGTCATTTAATATGGCCGGTATTTATATTCATATTCCGTTTTGCAAGCAGGCGTGTAGCTATTGTAACTTCTACTTTTTGACCCGAAAAGAGCTTGTAGAACCCTTTGTTGATGCTCTCATTGAGGAGATCTTATCCTACAGAAGTCATCCCTTTTCAGAGCAAATTATTAAGACTATTTATGTGGGCGGCGGAACTCCCTCGCTGCTTAACCATCAACAGCTGAAGCAGATCTTTGATGCACTTCGGGATGTTTTTGATATTGATGCGGAGGAGGTCACGCTCGAGATGAATCCCGATGATGTGTCGGTAGAATACCTTAACGGCCTTCAGGATTTAGGTGTGAATCGTGCCAGCATGGGTGTTCAGTCATTCGATCCGGCACTGCTTTTGTTCATGCACCGTGCACATGATCCTTCAGAAGCTGAACAGGCGCTGGAGATGCTCCGTACAGCAAACTTTCCATCATTTACTGCAGATCTTATTTATGGCAATCCCGGACAGAGTCTCGATCAGCTTGACAGAGATATTGACCGATTGCTTAGCTATAATCCATCTCACGTTTCTGCTTATTCACTAACAGTTGAAGAAGGTACCCGGCTTGGTAAGCAGGTTGAACTTGGCCGCATAGATGTGCCCGATGATGATATTGTGGCCGAACATTTTGATCTTGTAGAAAAGAAGTTGCTCAAAAAAGGAATTAAACGCTATGAAGTGAGCAATTTTGCAATGCCCGGAAAAGAAGCTATACATAACAGTAATTATTGGCGTCACGTAAATTATCTTGGACTTGGCCCGTCTGCTCACTCACTGTTTTGGGCTGATAATGGAGCCTGCCGGTGGAGCAATAAGAAGGATATTAAACTGTATTTGTCAAAAGATTGGGACCAGCTGATTGATGAAGAGACAACTCTTGACCTGGTGGATCTGGCGGAAGAGAGGTTGATGCTTGGGTTAAGAACAGTAGAAGGTATTTCACCCGGAGAGATGAAATCTTTGTACGGTTATGAACTCACTGAAAAGCAGCTTGAGTGGCTGATTGGACAGCAGAAGGAAGGATTTATTTTGCTTGATGAGGATCACATTCGCCTGTCTGCGAAAGGTTTAAAGATTGCGGACTATCTGATTCTTGATTTGATTTCGAAGCGTTGAAAGTGCATAGAGAATATATCAGATAAAATAAAAAAAGCCCCACCGCGATTAAACGATGAGGCCTGTAGGTGTGTGTGGTAAAACCTATTTAATAAGTGTCATTTGCTTAGTTTCCATGAAGTTTCCTGCTCTGATTCTGTACAGGTAGACTCCACTTGCCAGGTTACTTGCATCAAACACAACACTGTGCTGACCCGCACTCATTCTTGAATCTACAAGAGTCGAAACAAGCTGACCGCTGATATTGTAGACTTCGAGCCGTACTTCAACAGAAGCGGGCAGAGTAAACTCAATCGTAGACGTTGGATTGAATGGGTTAGGGTAATTCTGAGACAGTGTGAACTGTTTTGGATCCTCAGATAACTCGTTGGAAACACCAAGATTTCGAGTAATTGACAGATCAAACGGTTCATTGGCAAATCGGACACCCGCATCAGCCTCCGCTGTTACCGTCCAGATCAATTCAGCTGTTTCACCTTCATTGACTCCCCGTGCAGCGAGAGCTACATCAATGGTCTGGAAATCAAGAGTCAGGGTTGTTGCTGTCCCATTTTCATCGGCCTGAATACTTAGCAGCGGATCACTGAAGTCATTTCCAACACTGTCTGCATGCCATGTATATGTAACGGCTTCAGCAGAAACAGGCTCTTCCCAGCTAATGACTATCTCTGTATCCGGGTCGCCACTCATTAATTCCAGCAGCGTTCCGTCGTCAGGTGAAAGGAGCGCAAAAGTTCCGATGTTGATATCACCGGAAAGCTCAACGTTGCCTTCAAACGCACCTTTGTAAGGCGCCAATTCACTTCTGGTAGTGCCATCAATATCAGTTGTTACTGAAACAAGCGGTGTTCCGGCAAGGTTATCATCACCAATGGATGCACCAGCTAATCTTAGGTTTGTTGCTGAGACAAATTCAACGTCTGCTTCACTAGAATTTCCATCTACATCTAGCGCCTGCCAGTCTGTTAAGGTATCAAAGCGATCTGTTCCAAACTGTGCGACAGCTGCAGATGCAGCTATGTCGAAGTTATTATAGTTCGATTCGAATGTTTCCATAACAGGCCAGTAGTATGCATAGGCATCACTTGCATCATGTTCTACAGAGAACAGATTGTTCATGAAGCTCCACGTCTGAGCTGTTGACTCTACACCTTCAATACCCACTGCGGCCAGATTGCCGGTGTCGGCAGAAGATGACATGCGGAATGTATTATGGTAAATCGTGTTGTTTGAACTGCCGGCAGCGTTATTGAGTACAATACCATATGCGCTATTTCCGGTGGCGCTTCCTGTATTTTCAAATGAGGGCACCGCGAACGTATTATTAACGACCATGTGAGGGCCTAACGTAGCGTTGAACACGATTCCGCCTGCATATGCAGCTGATTCAGTTCTGTTAACCGCAAGAGCTTTGAACTCATTATTTTGAATCAGGGTTTCTCCGGAAGTCAGCACGAGATAAATTCCGGCATAAAAGCCTTGATCTTCCCGCGGATTAACGATCCATATGCTGTTGCCATCGTATACGTTATCCAGGTTCCAGAATGTTGTAATACCCCGGTGGTTCGCGTAAATATCGTTGTCAACAACAGAGGTGTTGTTCGGATTAGTTTGAGTTCCCCATAGGCGCAGTCCGTCACCATATGGTGTGCTTTCGGAACCAATAGTATTGTTTTCGATAAGCAGATTTACGATTCCGCCTGTATCCGCGTTATTTCTGCGAGCACGAATGCCGGCTGTTGCTGTTGCGGTACCGGTATAGGTAATATTGGTATTCTTAATCGTATTGTTAGCTGAAGCGCCATATACACTTACCAATCCGTTACCGCCAATCAGTTCATCTGATGAGGTAATAGTAAGATCACGTGTGTTTCCACCCGGTTCGTTAGAACCGTCAATGGTTACCCAGTTCGAGTTAAGGATCAGAAATCCCACGCCTTCGTTTTCATCTTCAGCAGTGTTATTAGCAGACACTGTGATTGTAGGTGAAGTTCCCGGAGCAGGCTTTATAGTGAGTCCGTTCATTTCAGTGAGATCGTCACGCGATATTTTAATGACGCTGGTGGTTTCATCGAGGTCTTCAGCGATATAGAAAGTTGCTGCAGATGCCAGGCCAACCTCATTTAGTGCGTTGACTGCCTCACCAAGCGATGCGAAACCTTGAGCGTTTGCACCCTGTGGAATGTAATAGTCTCCTGCAAGTGGTTCAAGAGGCTGTACCTCAGGTGTTGGCTCTCCCAGGTTTGAGAAATCGTCCTGATCATTTACGATCCATTCTGAATCATCGGCGTTCGTCCCGAAAGATGCCAGAGGGGTTGGGTTTCCTGCTGTTACAGATGGCTTTCGAAGAAGCGTATGCTCTCTGGCTCCCTCTACAACTCCGGCCACGTCCCAGTTGGTGTCACTGTCGGGGTCGCCAAATACATCGAGTCGTGTGGTATCTGCTGTCGCAGGATTGATGTGAATCAGAGCCCTGGCATCGTTTCCATTAAAATGAATTGGGCTGGGAAAGCCGAGGACTTCATCAGCATTTTCTGTTGCAAACAAGGTTGCGTCGACCTGGTCAGTTATTAACACATATGTGCCGCCTCCTTCAATGGAAGCCCCTTCAGCAAATTCGAAATAGAATTCCCAGCCGCCACCATTTGAGGACTGTTCAATCCGGTAGTTCGCGAGAGCTATCGTAGAGTCGGTATTATTGAAAATTTCCAGCGCTTTATTATTGCTGGACCCTTCAATGTATTCCGAGAAGAAAAGATTAGATGGCAGCTCAGCTACCGGCTCCTCTTCTATCGTTCCGGAAAATGCAGCTAATCCGTTTACACCTTCGAGGGCAAATACGTTGTAGGAGCCGTCATTGTTAACTCGAACTTGCCCTTCGCCGTGTATTGAACTAAATGTATCAACGTCATCGCCTAGCAAAGGAGTTTCGCCAACAGTAACAGGAGATAATGGATCAGTTACGTCATATATATAAACACGCCCGGTTTTGTTACCAGTATCAACTCCATCGGGTCGATATGTATAGACCGAAAGATAGTCAGAACCGTCTATTTGAAAAGCTTCGATTCCGTTTCTGGAGCCAGTGTAATTGGTTGCTGGAAACTGACTGTTTTCTACATACTCACCTGTGCTTGTATATCGTTTGGGTGAAGATCCGTTACCCGCGATATAAAAATCAGAACTTCCGCCTGTCATGAGTGGATAAGCGTCAGCATTGCCGGGAATAGCCACGTTTGAGCTTGAAAGGGTAATTGTATCAATCGTCCAGTTAGCGCCCTGGTCATCAGTTGTTGCAACGTGAACGATACCCGGATCGCTACTGGCTACCGGCATCCATACTTCAATCGTGTTGTCTGCTACAGAACCAACTACTGAAAATTTGTCTCCCACACGACCGTCTACGTTAATTGTGAGTGAATCAGCATAAGCCCCGCCTTCACTGGTCCACCAATAGAGACGGAATGGGCTCTCGGCAGACGTCGTAAGGTTTCCGAGAAATATTATTCCGTCATCGGAAATTTCTAGATCATTAAGAGCATATGTTCCGCCTGAAACGCCGGTGAGATCAAAAGGAGTGGAAGGTGTGATGTCATCACCCGTTTCTGCATCTATTACTCTTATAGTATTATTTGTTCTATCCGCAGCATAAATACGCTCATTTCCATCTACTGTACCATAACCAATCCCTCTCACAAAACCGGCTGAGAACCAGTCTGGTTTTGGGTTTTCGGCTCCGGTTCGATCCGATCGCTCCCAAACCGTTTGAAGTTCCTGAGCTTTTGCATCGTTGGTAAATCCGCCGAAAAGAAGAGCGGAGACCAATACATAAAAGCCAAATTTTAGTAATGTTGGATTCATATCGATTAATTTTAGATTAATAATTGTGACCAGCTCGTGAATTGAGGGTCATTTATCGCTGTTCGAGTACAAAGTTTTTACCTAGGTATTTGACAGGATTTGATTCTTGATAGTTAATCTAAAATCTTTTGATCAAAATGAAAGATTAAAAAGCGCTCGCGAGCCGAAAAGCGACTGATATGGGTGTGGAAGCGGTTCCAAAATAGTGAGGCGGTCGTTAAATTGCTAAGAAGTTTAAGATCCATAGGAGAAAGAGCGTTAAAAAAAGAATTTCTTAAGCATGGCGCCAAAAGATTTTCGCAGATTGTAAAATAAAAAAAGCCCCGCTTCTTTACAGAAACGGGGCTTGAATTCATGAATTAAAATTCAGCTTATCGGCTGAACGATACCACATCAGTTCCATTGAGAAACTCTGCTACGGATGCATGTCCGTTGCGAAGGGCAATCTGTACTGAATTGAACCCTTTGTTATTTCTCAGTGTCTGATCAGCACCGTTCTCTTTCAAATCTTTGACGATCGAAAGAATACCATTGGCTGATGCAACCATCAGTGCTGTATCACCACTGTTATTACGGCGGTTTACATCTGGATTATGCGCCAGTACAATGTCTATCATACGTGGGTTTCCAATTTTGGTTGCCAGCATCAACGGTGAATTGCCTGCCTGATCTACCGTGTCAACAGTTGCGCCTTCAGCAAGTAATACGTTTAAGCTGATGATATCGATGTTGTTTACTGCTTCAATAATATTTTCAGCAACAACAAAATCGGTATCAGTTGTGTGGTTAGTTTGCATCGCGTTTAGCGGTGCAAATGTCGCAAGTGAAATTGCGATTAGTGTAGCAATTATGGACTTCATTATAGTGTCTATTTTACTCTTATAAGTTTCCCTGATTATTTTTTATGCCGGGTTTTTGTCAGGATGTTAGGTGTATTTATCCGGCCTCTAAATTCGGTTGTTATAACGGAATAAAAATAAGGAAGGTTTCGGTTTTTGAGGGGTTTATATGCAACTCATAGAAAGTAATTTGAGCATGATAAACGGAGTAAATAAGTAAATCTGAATAACCTAAAATATTAAGTAAAATCGCTTACAATTTTCCAGAGATTAAAGTAGTAACGCGTAAAGATCGAGAAATGACAAAAATAATTTAAGTTTTTGAGCGAAATACTTATTTCTTGTGCTGTCATTCAGCAAATGATTTACAGGCCTGAGGGAAGATCAGGGTAATGTCTTGATAAAATAAAAGGGAGAAGGAAAATGTAGCCCAAAAGGCTCGGTAATAAACAAGTGAGCTTGCAGAAAAGGAAAGCTTGTTTGCCATGATCGAAACAAACGCATTTGAAAAACCGGGAGATTTTCGCTGATAAAATCGCCCGGTTTTGAATGCAGACTGATAATCAGCTACAGATCGAAGTCGCCGCTTTTCAATCGCCGTCCATAATCGACTGTCGCCTGCCTAACTTTCGGAGAGAGAAGCAGTGCCGATACCATGGTTGGTATTGCCATAATTGCAAACATACCATCTATAAGATTAATGACGGCATCAATAGAAACAACGGCCCCAAAAATAATGGTAACAACATAAAAATAGTTGTAATAATGCTGCCGTTCTGCCCCAATTAAAAAGCCAAGGCACTTGGTGCCGAAATAAGAGTACGTTAACATAGAGCTGATAGCGAATATAACAACGCTTACGACAAGAATATAGGCGCCTGACGGGCCATAAACCTCTACGAAAGCCATGAGTGTCATGGTGATGCCGTTATCAGTTGAACCGCGCCACACATCGGTTACGAGAATTGCCAGTGCTGTCATTGTGCATATCACTATAGTGTCGATCACAGGACCCATCATTGCAACAATTCCTTCACGAACAGGCTCCTTTGTTTTTGCCGCGCCGTGAGCGAGTGACTCTGTACCGATACCTGCCTCGTTGGAGAAAGCACCGCGCTGTATACCTGTTCTTATAATTTCACCTACAGCTCCGCCGAGGGCCGCCTTTGCCGTAAAAGCATCAGTAAATACTAGGGCGAAAGTTGAAGGTATGTCTGCTATATGAATAAAAAGAATATAGAGGACACTGAAAAAGTATAAAACTACCATAAAAGGAACCATCCGCGCGGCGACATGTCCGATGCGTTTGATCCCGCCAAATATAACCAAGGAAACCAGGCCTGCAAGCACAACGCCGGTAAGGAAATTTACCATAAAGAATCCCCCATCAACCTCCCAGCCGGCAGGTTCGTAGACAACGTCGCGTAGAATTTGAGTAAGCTGATTCGCCTGGAAAATTGGCAGAGGCCCGAAAAGGCCACCTAACGCAAAAAGAATGGCAAGCGGCTTCCATTTTGATCCCAGCCCTTCCATAATAACATACATCGGCCCGCCCTGAATGTCACCACGGGAGTCTTTTCCACGATAGAGAATGGCTAGGGTACAAGTGAAGAATTTTGTAGCTACACCCAGAATTGCGCTGACCCACATCCAGAAAAGAGCGCCAGGGCCTCCCATAAATATGGCCACAGCAACCCCGCTGATATTTCCAAGACCGACGGTGGCCGCCAGAGCACTAGACAGCGCCTGGAAGTGGTTGATGTCGCCCGGATCGTCGGGATCATCGTACTTTCCGCGCAGTAGTTCTACTGAATGTTTGAAATATTTATAGGGCGCTAATCGGGAGTAAAGAGCAAAAAAGACACCTCCGCCTACTAAAAGATAGACGAGAGGATCTCCCCACATAAACGATGAAAATTTGGCAAGAACTGATTCTAAAGTTTCCAGGGATAAATCCGGTTAATTTTCGTTTTAAAGTTAAATCAGAAGTGTTTAAGAATTAACCTAAACCATGTTATGAAAATAGCCTGATAGCTAATTATTTAATTAATCAAGAAATTGAATCCGCATGAGGAAAACAAATGATATGTGCTTTAAAGCCTAATTATCGCTTCGGATATAGTGTATGTAATCTATAGGAGGTGCATCGATTTCAGCCTGACCCAGTAAGAGGTTTATTTGTGCCCTGTGGTGCTGACCGTGAAGAATCAAGTGAGTGCAGATTTCACTAAAGCGACTGGTGTAGGTGACGCCTTTCGTATTTTGGTAAATGAGAGGCGTATCCATTTCCAGATCATGATCTCCAATTAAATCAATCCACTCTTTATGTATGCCTTTGGCTTCTGGTTTGATACCGTCGATATCATACTCATACCAAAGATCGATATGTGAAATATCTCTATCGAGTACCCGCCCATACCAAATGCGCTGGGCATTTACAATATGTGATAGAAACGCGATGCATGCCGGCCGACTGCTAAATTCTCTTCTTTCAGTGAGGAGGTCAGTTATTTTACGCGTACACCACAAATCAAAAATGAAAAGTCTCTGAATTGATTGTCGTTCGTTCATCAAACATTGAGGTTAAAATATTGAGAAATCCCGCTGAGAATAAACTGAACACTAATTGCCAAAACAATGAACCCCATCAGGCGTGTCATGACGTTAAGGCCTGTATAACCGATGTATTTCTTTGAAATCGGAGCAAGGCGCAACAGAGCGTATGAAATCAATACCACAAGAAGTATGGAAAGCGCGTGAATTAAATAATCTGAGGGTCCTGTAGCTTGAGAGGCAAATCCAATGACAACCGCAAGGCTTCCTGGTCCGGAGAGAATAGGGAGTGCAAGCGGACTGAATGAGACATCTTCTTTCTCCATGGCCGCTGCTTTTCCCTCTTCTGTGAGCTTTTTTCCTGGATCCTCAGGATTGAGCATGGCATACCCCGATCTCATAATAATGAGTCCACCTGCTATACGAACGCCAGGCAGGCTAATGCCAAAAAAACTGAGTACGTAAGTGCCAATCAGCAAAAACACAATCAGCAGTACAAACATGTAAATGGATGCTTTTTTGGCGGTACGCACTCTCTCCTCATCCGTAAACCGGTTGGTGAGAGACAGGAACACGGGGATTGCCGCCAGTGGATTAGCTACAGAAAAGAGCGACGTAAAACTGGCCAGTAAAAGCGCGATTGATGTAAATAAAAAAGAGCCGTTTTCGGCCAGTGAAGAATCAGATATAAGTTCAAACATACCCTCAAAGATAGAGAGGATTTCAAGACTTTTAAATGCCCAATATCGGAACATTAAAATTTGTATTTTTGATGCCTGAAAATGAATTGGCGTCACGCCATATAATTAACATGAGCGCACTGAGTAAATTAGTACACGGCACTTTTATGAATACAGATTTAATCAAAAAAGAAGTTTTAGAAATTATAGCATCAACTCACAGCAGGGATAAAACGCTGCAAGAAATTGCAGAATTATTGAACAGGGAAGTTCCTGAGTTTAACTGGACCGGCTTTTATCTGTCATCTGTCACTGAAGAGCGGATGCTCGAGCTGGGCCCTTATGTAGGAGAGGAGACCGATCACACGAAAATACCCTACGGGACGGGCATTTGCGGACAGGCGGCTGAAACGCTGGATACATTTGTTGTTCAGGATGTATCGGAAGCGGATAACTATCTTGCCTGCAGTGTAGATGTGAAATCTGAAATTGTGGTGCCAATCATGAAAAATGGTGAATTTGTAGGGGAGCTTGATATTGATTCCCATACAAAGCATGCTATTACAGAAGACCACAAAAACCTTTGTGAATGGATCTGCAAAGAGCTTGAGACAGTTTTTTAAAATTTAATAGATAAGAACAACACCTTAAAATGACTGTCAATTTTTAGATCCCAATTTTTACATGAAAAAACAACAGCAGCTGAATATCCCGAATGAACATCTGGAACTGTTCCGAACCATCGGAAAGGTTGCGGACTCACTCGGGCAGCCGGTATATGTGGTTGGCGGATATGTGCGTGACTACTACCTTGGTCGGCTTGATGCAGATGCGATTGCTGATATTGATTTTGTGACCGTTGGCTCGGGTATTAAACTTGCCAGGAAGGTAGCTAAACAGCTGGGGACAACAAATCTTTCGGTTTTTAAACGATTTGGCACCGCCCAGATTAAACATGATGATCTGGATCTTGAATTTGTAGGTGCAAGAAAAGAAAGCTACCGGCAGGATTCCCGGAAGCCGACCGTAGATGACGGCACACTTGAGGATGATCAGCTTCGCAGGGATCTTACCATTAATGCGCTATCCTGGAGCCTGAACGAAGATTCGTTTGGTGTTTTACACGATCCATTTCACGGTATCAAAGATCTTCAGGATAAACGCATTCGAACACCTATTGACCCGGAAAAAACGTTTGAGGATGATCCGCTGCGGATGATGCGGGCCGTTCGGTTTGCCACACAGCTTAAGTTTGAAATTGACGGTGAAACGTTCAAAGCCATTCAGAAAATGGCACACCGGTTGTCAATTATATCAAAAGAAAGAATTACAGAAGAGCTCAATAAAATTGTGCTGAGCCCCACACCATCTGATGGATTTGCCCTTTTACTTAAAACCGGTCTGTTGAAGGAGTTTTTCCCGGAAATGGTTAATCTGCAGGGGGTGGATGTTCGAAACGGTCAAAAACATAAAGACAATTTCTGGCACACACTGGAAGTGCTCGATAATGTGGCAAAAGTAAGCGATGACTTATGGCTGAGGTGGGCGGCCATTATGCACGATATTGCCAAACCTCCGACAAAGCGGTTTTCAAAATCAGCCGGGTGGACATTTCACGGGCATGATGCACTGGGTGCAAAATGGACCCCAAAGATTTTCAGGCGACTGGGCCTGCCTCTCGATGACCGCATGAAATATGTTAAGAAGCTGGTGCGACTTCATTTGAGGCCGATCGCACTTGTATCAGATGAGGTGTCGGATAGCGCAGTCCGTCGTCTGATTTATGAAGCCGGTGACGACATTGACGACCTGATGAAGCTATGCCGGGCCGACATCACCAGCAAGAATGAGTGGCGGGTTAAGAAATACCGAAGAAACTTTGATCGGGTCGAAGAGAAGATCGAGTCGGTGGAAGAGAAGGATAAAATGCGCAACTGGAAAAATCCTATCAGTGGTGAAGAGATCATGGAAGTGTTTGGTGTAAAACCCGGGCCTTTGGTTGGAAAGGTGAAAGATGAGATTAAAGAGGCAATATTGGAAGGTGATATTCCAAATACATATGAAGCTGCATACGACTACCTGATGAAACTAAAAGAGAAGTACTCCACAAATTGATTACTGATCAGCCAAAATATCAACCGTACAAACTGGGAAATTATGGACAATTTTACAATAATCGGATTAGCGGCAGGCTTCTGCACAACCGCAGCATTTTTGCCACAAGCGGTTAAAACATGGCGATCCAAGTCGGCCAAAGATCTGTCGCTTGGCATGTATCTTATTTTTTGTACCGGTGTTGTGCTTTGGCTTACGTATGGTATCCTCATATCAGACCTGCCGATCATCCTCACGAATTTAGTCACGCTGATATTAGCAATCAGTATTCTATATTTTAAACTGACATTCAAAGAATAAACGATCAACGTAAGTTATGAGCAACAAACTATGGATTGCGGAATCGTTTGGGAAAATAAACCTTGGGTTGCACGTTTTGGAGCGACTGCCAACCGGCTACCATCGAATTGAAACCGGGTTTGCATTTATAGAATGGAGCGATCGTTTTGAAGTGCAGGAAGCCGAAGCGTTCGATTTGGTGATGAAAGAGAGTGATATTCCCGCCGATGGAACGAACCTTATTACGCTTGCCTACGACGCATTTGATACTTACGTGGGTCTTAAAACGCAGTACCGGTTTGAGGTTACTAAGAATATTCCGGCCGGTGCAGGTCTCGGGGGAGGCAGCAGCAACGCGGCTCTAACATTCAGAATGTTGAATAAAATGGAAGGAGCCGGATTATCTGATAATGATATGGTTGATCTGTGTCGCGATCTCGGGGCAGATATTCCATTTTTTATTCATGGAAAGCCTGGAGTTGGAACGGGTATTGGCCAGGAAATTGAACACCTGGATATTCAGCCAGACGCGTGGATTGTTACTATTTATCCCGGGTTTGAAAGCTCTACAGCTGAGGCGTATCGAAACTGCGAACCCAATCCGGAACCGGATTTTTCAATAAAAGGAGTGTTGGAAGAGGAGCCGATTGAAGAGTGGCAGGTTCTACTTCAAAATAACCTGGAACCTGCAGTTATTCCGCGGCATGAGATGATTGGCAACATCAAAGATCAGCTGGTAGACTTTGGAGCCGACTATGCTGCAATGAGCGGCAGCGGTTCCACAGTTTTTGGAATATTTGAACAAGATTTTGTTGCTATTAACGCGTATGAGTCGTTTCATAATCTTGGATTTCAAACAAACTTGACACGGCCCAAATTTAAGCCAGATCACGGAATTTACATTAAAGATTGAATAAGTGGTTACAGCGCTTGCAAGGGCTTCATGCGCTGCAAATTCGGAAGCCTTAAAAAGATTAGAAGCTGTTTTATCTTTGAAGAAAAACAGGCATTTTTAAATAATTTTATAAACTAATATCCCCAAAATTTATGGCTGACAATAATAAAAGCGAAGTGAGAAGCGGAATGGACGTGAATGCATTCCGGGATGACATCAAGCAGCATTTGAGATACACCCTGGCGAAAGATGAATATTCGTCGACTGAATGGGATAACTACCGAAGTGTAGTCTTAACGGTGATGGACCGGCTGCATGACCGCTGGATTGAAACGCAGCAAAGTTACTATAAAAAAGACAGAAAGCGAGTTTACTACCTGTCGATGGAGTATCTGATTGGCCGCCTGATGGATAATATGCTTGTAAATTTAGGCCTGCAGGATGTTGCCGCAGAAGCCATGGAAGACATCGGACTCGACTATGACAAAGTTCGAGCTGCTGAGTGGGATGCCGGTCTTGGTAACGGCGGGCTGGGCCGGCTCGCTGCCTGTTTTCTTGATTCAATGGCTACACTGGGAATCCCTGCCATAGGTTATGGTATTCGATACGATTACGGAATTTTTTATCAATCCATCGAAAATGGCTACCAGGTGGAAAAGCCCGATCTATGGCTGCAGTATGGCAACCCTTGGGATATCGTTCGCCCAAAGGTGCAGTATACGGTTCCTTTTTACGGAAACTCGGTTGCATACAATGATGATGAAGGCAATGTGCGGTTTCGCCTTGAAGATACACATGAGGTGCGCGCTGTTGCCTATGATATACCCATTCCTGGGTACAAAAATGACGTCGTTAATAACCTTCGTCTCTGGAAGGCGGGGGCATCAGCGACCATAGATCTGAAAAGTTTCAACCAGGGTGAGTACATCGATGCCGTGCGTGATACACAGCTGAAAGAAAATATTTCACGCGTACTCTATCCGAACGATAAAATGTTTAAGGGGATGGAGCTTCGGCTCAAGCAGGAGTTTTTCCTGGTCACCGCTTCCTTACAGGATATTTTGAGACGCTTCAGAAAAACAGAGGACGACTGGACAAAACTTCCCGAAAAAGTAGCCATTCAGTGTAACGATACACACCCTAACCTCGCGATACCGGAATTGATGCGAGTACTGGTTGATGAAGAGGGCCTTGATTGGGATAAAGCCTGGGAGATTACGGAAAAAACCATGGCGTATACTAATCATACGCTGATGCCTGAAGCGCTTGAAAAATGGCCTGTGTCGCTGATGCGTAATTTGCTGCCGCGTCACCTGCAGATTATTTATGAAATCAACCGGCGCTTTCTGCAGAAGATTCAGGCAGATGTTGGCGACGATCGCGGAAAAATCAGCCGTTTGTCAATCATCGGCGAAGGCGAGGATCCCGTGGTTCATATGGCGTCTCTTGGCATCGTTGGGTCACATAAGATAAATGGCGTTGCGGCTCTTCACAGTGATTTGATTAAGAAGACGCTGTTTCGTGATTTCTACGAGATTTTTCCGGAGAAATTCACGAATAAGACAAACGGCATCACACCCCGCCGATGGCTGCGACAGTGTAACAGGGACCTGGCTGACCTGATTACATCCAAAATTGGAGAGGATTGGGTCACTGATCTCGATCAGCTCAAAAAACTGGAAGAGTTCGTGGATGACAAATCATTCGTGAAGAAATTCGTTGACGTGAAACAGGCTAACAAACAGCGCATGGCGGATTATATCAAAGAGCATCGTGATATAGAAGTGAACACGTCATCTATGTTTGATATCCAGATTAAACGGATTCACGAGTATAAACGTCAGCTGATGCTTACGCTCTACGCCATCACGCAGTACAACAGGATTAAGGAAAACCCTGATGGTGACTTTGTACCGCGGACCATACTTGTAGCAGGTAAGGCCGCTCCCGGGTATACTATGGCGAAGCTCTTTATCAAACTGATGAATGATGTTGGTGAGAAAATCAACAATGACCCGGATGTGGGCGATAAGCTCAAGTTTTTATTTCTTGAAAATTACAGCGTGACACTCGCTGAGAAAATGATTCCATCGGCAAACCTTTCTGAACAGATATCAACAGCCGGTAAAGAGGCATCAGGTACTGGCAATATGAAATTTGCTCTGAATGGCGCCCTCACTATTGGTACGCTTGATGGAGCCAATGTTGAAATTAAGGAAGAAGTTGGCGACGAAAATATCTTCATCTTTGGAAATACGGTGGATGATGTAGACCAGCTGCGGCGGGAAGGGTATAATCCGTGGGATTACTATAACGCAAACCCTGAGCTCAAGAAAGTGCTCGATCAGATAAAGAACGGATTCTTTAACGATGATAAAGAGCTGTTTGATCCGATTATCGACTCATTGCTCAATAAAGGAGATTACTTCCTGGTTCTTGCTGATTATGAATCGTATGTCGACAAACAGGGAGAAGTTGATGAGCTCTATAAAGATCAAAAAGAGTGGAACCGAAAGGCATTGCTAAATACCGCGCGTGTAGGAAAGTTTTCTTCAGACCGGACGATTCGGGATTATGCGGACGAGATCTGGAATGTGAAAGTAGAACGGTAAACAAAGCAATGCTGGCCGTGAGCTTTTTAAAAAGCTCACGTACACTTGCAATACAGTAAGCCGCGCTGATGATTATGTGTAGCCTGATGTTCTTCGGATTCATAAACTGATCACATCAATCATTTATATATCAGCACGATATTCCTTATTTTAACAAGCTGTAAATAACCGGATACCGGGCATCGGTATACAGATTCCGGTTTTTGGAAATTTTACTAATTAAAAAGATACTGACTTAACATGGCTAAAGAATTTGATGTTTGTGTAATTGGAACCGGCCCTGGCGGGTATGTGGCTGCCATTCGAGCAGCTCAACTTGGATTTAAAACAGCCGTTGTAGAAAAAAGATTTTTAGGCGGTGTGTGTCTGAATATTGGATGTATTCCTACGAAAGCACTTCTGCGATCAGCTGAAGTTTTTGAATCCATTGCCCACGCTTCTGATTATGGGGTGGATGTAAAAGAGTATAGTGCGAACTTTGACGGAATGATAAAGCGGAGCCGGAAAGTGGCTGACAAAATGAGCAAAGGCGTCAAGTTTTTAATGAAAGCCAATGACATTGAGGTTCTCAATGGAACCGGTGTGTTTAAATCTGAAAAAGAGCTGGCTATTCAGGATGATAAAGGAAAAGAGAAAGAGACGGTAAAAGCCAAGCATTTTATTATTGCCACGGGTGCGAGACCGCGACAGCTTCCCAACCTGGAAATTGACGGTAAAATGATTATCGACTCTGAGAAAGCCATGCAGCTCGATAAGCAGCCTAAAAAGCTGGTCATTATTGGTGGCGGCGCTATCGGATCTGAATTTGCCTATTTTTACAATTCTATTGGCACGGAAGTAACGTTAGTTGAGCTGGAAAAAACACTTGTGCCTGTCGAAGATGCCGATGTGGGTAAAGAGCTCAGTAAGATTTATAAGAAGAAGGGTGTCAATGTAATGACCGACAGCACTGTTGAAAAAGTCGAGAAGAAAGGAAAAGGCGTTAAAGTAACTATCAATACCAAGAAAGGCGAAGAAACAGTTGAGGCCGATATGGTTCTCTCCGCCGTTGGTGTGGTTGGAAACGTTGAAAACATTGGATTAGAAAAAGCCGGCGTTGAAACCAAAAAAGGCGACATTGTTGTTGATAAATCCACCTATAAAACTTCAGCCGATAATATTTATGCCATCGGTGATGTGATTGGCGCTCCCTGGCTTGCGCATAAAGCATCTCACGAGGCTACAGTGCTTGTTGAGCAACTTGCAGGCGAAAATCCCCACCCTGTTCGCTACGACAACATTCCGGGATGTACGTATTGTGAACCACAGGTTGCATCAGTAGGGTTAACTGAGCAAAAAGCGAAAGATGAAGGCTATGACGTGATGGTTGGAAAGTTTCCATTCTCCGCCAGCGGAAAAGCCGCCGGCCTTGGACACGAGGAAGGATTTGTAAAAGTTGTCTTTGATAAAAAATATGGCGAATGGCTCGGGTGCCATATGATTGGCTCACATGTCACGGAACTGATTGCCGAAGCTGTCGTGGCTCGCGACTTGGAAACCACAGGACACGAGATCATTAGCGCAGTTCACCCTCACCCAACAATGAGTGAGGCCGTAATGGAAGCCGTAGCAGAAGCATATGGCGAAGGAGTTCATCTTGGGTCAAAGCCTAAGAAAAAATAATGAACTCCGGCAGCTTGAAACTGTTATGCAATTACAAATTAAGTAAAAAAGCCGGGCACTCTACCCGGCTTTTTTATGCGACATCTGAGCAATCGTTGATTAACCTGGTTACCTGAGGCCGAATGTTATCATTGCTGAATTGCACGTAAAGAAGTCCGGTAAGGGCGATCGTTTAGCACATTCTTTTCCAATACTGTCATACCACGTCTCGGCGTGATATTTCCTGCCTTTTCGGAAACTGTAGATCCCACGTCGGGCGCGGAATAGAGTCCTTCATGGACTGCTTTAGCCATTTTTATCATATTTTTGAATCGAACTCAGGATGGTGGTGAGCAAAAAATAGAGATTGATTTTACACCCTGATTATTTCTGTTTTTGAATTTGAGGTATTACCTATTCAAGTATTACTTAGTTATATATAGACCAGAAATTACCGGACTGATTTTTCGTAAGCCTTCGTCATTTTAAGCCAGCATATCATTTTTGGATGCCCTATCTGATGACTTGACAATGGGTAGCTTTCCTTTTGAAAATACTATTCTTTTTGTGCACATCTAGAATTCACAATCAATCTGTATTTTTAAAGCAGATAAAAAGGTCATAAATACCGAATACATATAGGGTCATTTTAATGGGAGGCTTGAGATGGAAAGAAAAAATAAAAATAGAAAATTCAGAACTAACAGAGATCCGAAAGTTGATCTTAGGAAGTACTACACAATATTTTTTGAAGTAGGGTTAATAATAACGTTAATGGTGTTTATCGGGCTAACGCGGATGAACTTTGTACCATCCGATGAGCAAGATTTTGTTTTACAAACACAGGATGTTGTTGAGATGGAGGAAATTATCCAGACGAAACAGCGAGAGATGGTTCCGCCGCCACCACGTCCGCCAGTTCCTGTAGCAGTTCCAAATGATGTTATCATCGAAGACGTGGACATTGATATTAATGCCGAGCTTGATTTGTCTGCAGATGGATATTTGCCACCGCCACCTAAGTCAAAAGAAGAGGAAGTGGAAGATGAGCCGGAACAGGATTTCTTTATAGCTGTTGAAAAAATGCCTGAGATTATCGGTGGTATGAAAGGTATCCAAGAGAGGATTCAGTATCCCGAACTGGCAGTAAAAGCAAATATACAGGGACGGGTATACGTGCAGTTTATCGTCAATGAAAACGGTGAGGTTGAAGATCCCGTGGTACTCCGGGGAATTGGAGGCGGTTGTGACCAAGAGGCTGTCCGGGTAATAAAAGAAACAAAATTCTCTCCCGGAATGCAGAGGGGGCGCCCGGTGCGTGTACGGTATTCATTACCTATAATTTTCATGCTCCGTTAGTATTCGGTTGAAAAACCAGCGTTGACCAACCCCATTTGCCTGATTAGCAAATGGGGTTTCTGTTTTGAGGGCTTTTCAAGACAGTTTCTTGTCAAATTTCGGTATTATCGAGTTATCGAAAATCGGTTAGCGGCGCTCCGCTTTCTCACCTTTTCAGCGGCTGGTTTTGAACGATATCAAAATCCCTGGTTTTGCAAAGCCCTCTTATAAATGGTTATCTTTAATCATGGGAAATCGAGTAGAATTATTTGATTTAGGAACAATGCCTTACCGCAAGGCGTGGGATCTTCAGCGTAAAACACAGAAGCAGCTAATAGACCAAAAACTTGCGGCCAGGAATGATCCAAATCATAAAAAAAAGATACCGGACTCTTTAATTTTTGTTGAGCATCCCCACGTTTATACATTGGGTAAAAGCGGAGATGCAGCTCATCTGCTTAAAGGATTGGTCGAACTTAAAAAGATCGACGCTGATTTTATTGAAAATGATCGCGGCGGCGATATTACCTATCACGGGCCCGGTCAAATTGTTGGATATCCCATCCTGGATCTCGACCGTTACTTTACCGACGTCCATAAATATCTGCGATACCTGGAGGAAGTCATCATCAGAACATGTGCCGACTATGGTATAAGCGCAGGGCGTATTGATGGTCTGACCGGAGTATGGGTTGAAGATGAGAAAATTTGTGCAATGGGTATCCGCTGTTCTCGATGGGTAACCATGCACGGGTTTGCGTTAAACGTGAATGCCGACCTTAGCTATTTTGATCACATTGTCCCTTGCGGAATCCGTGATAAACAAGTGACTAGTCTCTCTAAAATTCTTGGCAAATTTATTGACATAGATGAGGTTAAACGCCGCGTAGCTCATCATTTTTCTGAGCAGTTTGGCGCAGAAATCTCGGAAATCTTTGATGGGGATCAACTGTTAAAGAAAATCAGAAAAACCAGTCGTGCCTGAGAAAAATTCTGCCGGTGCACAAGACGTACCACGTACGATTTTCTAACGAAATAAAAGTTTAACAACTCCTTTACGTTAGCAACTCCACCTTTTGATAAGATCCATCATAATCTTGCCAGCTTATTAACACCTTTGTAAAATTCACAGTATCTTCAGGTGGAAAAACTATTATAGTTTGCACTATCAAAAAAAGACGGCTAAATGATTAAAGAACTGAATGTATTAGAAGACTCTTCACCCGGCCAACGGCGTCCGGATTGGCTGCGTGTAAAACTACCATCAGGTGAAAAGTTTAAAGAAGTATCAGATACTATTCGAAAAAACAATCTGAACACAGTTTGTTCAGAAGCCCGATGTCCAAACATGGGAGAATGCTGGGGAGCCGGTACGGCTACCTTTATGATATTAGGTGATATCTGTACACGATCGTGTGCATTTTGCGCCATTAAAACCGGCCGCCCCGTGCAGGGATTGGATTGGGATGAGCCCCGGCGCGTGGCAGATGCCGCATCAAAAATGAAATTAAAGCATGTTGTGCTTACATCAGTAAATCGTGATGAGCGCAAAGATGGCGGAGCTCCTATATTTGCGGAATGCCATAAAGTTCTGCGTGAAATGATTGAAGGTGTAACTATTGAATCACTTATACCTGATTTCAGAGGTGCCTGGGATGATGCTCTTCAAATAGTTATTGACACCCCGCCGGATGTTCTCAGTCATAATCTTGAAACCGTACCCAGGCTTTACCGCTCAGTTCGTCCACAGGCGAAGTATGAACGCTCGCTGGAGCTGCTAAAACGCTGTAAGGATCAAAATCTCAGAACTAAAACCGGTATTATGGTAGGTCTCGGAGAGACCAGGGAAGAGGTCATTGAGCTGATGCAGGACTGCGTTGATCACAATGTTGATGTACTTACGATTGGCCAGTACATGCAGCCCACGAAAATGCACCATCCGGTTGTAGAGTGGGTTCATCCCGACCAATTTGCTGAATACAAAGAGATTGGCGAGAAACTCGGACTTGAACATGTTGAGAGTGGTCCGCTTGTCCGTTCATCTTATCACGCTGAGCGACACGTCTAAAAAGTTATCTCTCGATTCATTGTTCAATTTGTTATTATTGGAGAACGATGAATTATAACTCATTTGGAAACGCTTCCAATGCTCTCATTACTTTCTGTTATTGCTATTTGTTACCTGATAGGGGCCATACCCAGTTCGCTTTGGTATGGCAAAATCGTGCACAATGTAGATATCAGAGAGCACGGTAGCGGTAATGCGGGGGCAACCAATACGTTCAGAATTCTGGGTTGGAAAGCCGGCACAATTGTGCTGTTGTTCGATTTTGGGAAAGGATTGATATGTACTCTGTTCGTCAGCCAGCTGGCTTATCAAATAGGAAGTGGACCCGTTTCATTCTATGAAGGCTGGGATGTAGACTCCATGGTGCTGATCTTATGCGGAGTTGCTGCAGTTGTAGGCCATATGTTTCCCGTCTATGCAGGATTCAGCGGCGGCAAGGGAGCCGCGACAGCATGTGGCATGCTTTATGGAATAGAGCCGCTGTCGATATCCATCACGCTGGCAATCTTTTTAATTATTATGTTCTCCACTCATTATGTTTCTCTTGCCTCCATCACCGGCGCCTTTGTATTTCCTTTTTCTCAACTGATTTTACGTTATGGATTTGATTGGTACATCGATGGCAGCATTATGATATTCAGCTCATTGATTGCCCTGGGAATTATTGTTAAACATAAAGGGAATATTAAACGGCTGATTGAAGGGAATGAGAATAGGATTCAGTCTTTTAAACCCTCTGAAGGACACTTAAAACAGAAGGCAGACTCTTGAAAAAAGTAAGTATAATTGGTGCGGGAAGTTTCGGGACGGCTCTGTCCGTTGTATTAGGCCATGGAGGCTTCTCAGTAAGCTTATGGGCACGGGAACGCAACGTTATTGAAAAGATTAACTCGGAGCGCATGAATCCTGATTATATCTCTGATGTAGAACTTCCGGATTCTGTCAGCGCTACTGACTCTTTGAAAGTTGCTCTCGAAGATGCCGAAATTGTGCTATTCGCTACTCCTACTCACGCCCTCAGAGATGTCGCTTCAAATGTGAGGCCGTTGTTGACTGGCAAAGAGATTATTGTGACAGTATCCAAGGGTATTGAAAAGGATACGTTAATGACCCCCACGCAGATTCTTGTATCTGTGTTGGATGGTGTTGTATTAGAAGACCAAATTGGCGTTCTAAGTGGCCCCAGTCATGCGGAGGAGGTTAGCAGGTTCAAACCCACAACGGTAGTTGCAGCAGCTTACTCAAAGCGTGTAGCGCGTATTATTCAAGAGACATTCATGACGCCTATGTTCAGGGTCTACCTAAACCAAGACATCATTGGTGTTGAGATTGGTGCGGCTCTGAAGAATATCATGGCAATTGCGGCGGGTATTGCTGATGGAGCTGATATGGGGGATAATGCCGTGGCAGCACTCATTACACGCGGACTTCACGAAATGAAGCGAATGGGAGTGGCAATGGGTGCCTCACAGGATACCTTTGCGGGCTTGACAGGCCTCGGGGATCTAATTGTAACCTGTACGAGTGAGCATAGCAGAAACCGATATGTGGGTTATAACATCGGCCAGGGCAAAAAACTTGATGAAATAATTACAGGAATGAACATGGTGGCTGAGGGTGTTAAGACAACAGATTCAGTGAATCAATGGGCACAGAAGAACAGTATTGAAATGCCGATTACCAGTGCGGTTCATAAAGTACTTTTTGAAAATATGGACCCGACTGACGCACTAATTGAGCTGATGACACGTAATCCTAAGGAAGAGAAGATGATTTAACATTCTCCATCAGGAGCTTAGCTTGTGATGAGATGTTAAATAAAATACAAATAGACGGCAACATGAAGCTCCCCAACGGTGAAATTGTGATCTCCGAAATGAGTCCCGGAGATTTAAAGAATTTGGTACAAACCGGCGAAAGCACTCACCTCGAATTTAAACGCACAATACCAACCGCTAAAAAGATTGCGCGCGAAATTGCAGCCTTTGCCAATACAAGCGGAGGAACAATTTTAATTGGCGTGGATGATAACGGAACTATTCCAGGTATCAGAGAATACTTTGAGGAAGAATTTTTGCTGTTTCAGGCGGCCTACGATCACTGCGTTCCGGAAGTTCCCATCAAAATAGAACTCGTCCATTTCGGACCGGTTGACGTGATGGTTGTACGTGTACCGGAATCTAAAAATAAGCCCATATACAACAAGAACAAGAAAAAGCGGCGGGTGTACGTTAGAAGAAAAGACGCCAGTATGCTGGCAAGTGATGAACTGACTGAGATACTGAAACAGCAATATTCAAGCAAAGGTGTGACTTTTGAATATGGAAAGAACGAGCAGATGCTTTTTCGCTATCTAAACGAATATGGAGAAATTACCGTAAAAAGCTTTGCCAATTTGATTAATCAAACTAGTTACAGGGCGTCAAAAATTTTGGTTAACTTAGTGAGCGCTGGTATACTCAGTCTTTTCACTAAAAATGATATTGATTACTATACGTTTTCAAACAGAACAAAATCGTGATTTTATAGTATGGCTGTTAGAGAAGAAAATCTTGACGACGTTATTTCATCCCTGATTGATGACGATGGAGATGACACCAATGAGGCAAACGGACTTCCCGGTTTTCCAGAGGTATCTGGTGAGGTAGATGAACACCCGATAACTCTTACCGATCGGGCTGCAATTCAGATCCGGAAAATTAAAGAGAATGAAAATCTGGATTCTGAGCTTTATTTGAGAGTTGCCGTTGAAGGCGGCGGTTGCTCGGGGCTAAGCTATAAGCTGGGCTTTGATATCAAAACTGACGACGATGATATTTACGAAAGTCATGGTCTTGAAGTAATTGTGGATCCAAAACACATTATCTATCTGAACGGAATAACTATTGACTATCCGGATGGACTTGATGCAAGAGGGTTTACATTCGAAAATCCCAATGCAAGCGAAGCCTGTGGTTGCGGCTCATCTTTTGCGGTGTAGAGCTTTTTTGCTGACTCTTAATTATTGTCACTTCGAGATAAGGAATTGAGCCGAAAAAGTCCCCCTTTGAAGGGGGAAGAGGCTCGAAAGAGCCGAGGGGGATGACACGCTGAGCGTTGATTTGACTCTAATAATTAGATTTTACCCTTAATTTCACTGCGGTTCATCCCCCATTGCCCCCTTCAAAGGGGGACACTCTTCAATAAACTCTTATGATGAACTCACGTTAATTAGTAAAGTGAGAAAAGTTGACGGATGTGTTTTTTGTAAAACCAAAAGCCTTTGGATCTGTGAGTTAACTTAACTCAGTTACCGTTTCTCAGATCATGTTTGCCTGAATCCGATTCCGCGCGCGAAAATTTATCAGTAATAATTCGTACTCCCCGTTTAAACGTTATATAGTGCCACACCCATTCTGCAAATACACGGAATCTGTTTCTGAATCCAATCAAAAAGAAGATGTGTATGAGAGACCACAGCAGCCAGGCAGCGACTCCGCTGAATTTAAAACCTTTTATATCAGCAACAGCTTTGGCGCGCCCAATCGTAGCCATTGACCCTTTATCAGTGTAGCTAAAAGGTTTTGTTTTCTCACCTTCAACCATATCCTTTATTTTTTTCCCTACATATTTGCCCTGCTGTAGTGCCACGGGAGCCAATGCAGGAAGCGGTTCTCCATCTGAATCTTTTGAGTGGGCCGCATCTCCTATCACAAAAACGTTCGGAAAACCTTTAACAGACAAATCATCTTCGACAAAAACACGTCCCATTTTGTCCTGCTCAACAGAGAGAGAATCTAAAACAGGTGAGGATGTCACTCCGGCAGCCCAGATAATATTTGGTGTATTAATAACCATATCACCGGCGGTAACACTGTCGCTTTT
Source organism: Rhodohalobacter sp. 8-1 (assembly GCF_038150125.1). NCBI lineage: Bacteria > Pseudomonadati > Balneolota > Balneolia > Balneolales > Balneolaceae > Rhodohalobacter > Rhodohalobacter sp. 8-1. Next base: position 143,232 of record NZ_JBBVMF010000003.1, read on the forward strand.
AACATCTGTTACAGGCTGGTTCAGGATGACGGTTACGCCCATGCTTTCAAGATCCTGCTGTGCTTTTTTCGAGAGCGAATCGGGATACCCCAGCAATACCTTTGGGCCGGCTTCAATCAGGTAAACTTTTGTTTTATCCGGGTCTATATTCCTATAGTCGCGCATCATGTTACGCTTGGCAATTTCAGCAATAGCACCGGCCATTTCCACTCCCGTGGGACCCGCGCCAATAACTGCATAGGTTAAGTATGGCTCTTTATCTTCATCAGAGTTTAGCTGATCTGCGATTTCAAGTGAATAAAGTATTCGCTCCCGGATTGCGATGGCATCATCAATACTCTTTAAGCCGGGAGCATGCTTCTCCCATTCATTATTTCCGAAATAGTTGTACTGTGATCCGCAGGCTACAACAAGGTAGTCGTAACTAAGGGGTGAGCGGCCTTTAAACCGTAACAACTTTTCTTCCTTATCGATTGCTTCAACTTCACCAAGCACCGTTCTAATATTATCGTTTGAACTGAATATCGTACGAATGGGGACTGCAACATCACCGGGAGACAGAGCTGCCGTCGCTACCTGGTATAGAAGCGGCTGAAACAAATGGTGGTTTCTCTTATCAACAATTGTGACGTCAAAACCGGTGGCTTTCAGGCTTTTTGCGACTGAAATACCACCGAAACCGCCGCCAATAATGACTACTATTGCAGGTGAATTCATTTAGTTGAGTTTAGCTTTTGCGGATTCAGCCAGCTCGTGAATTTCCTGTTTTGGAATGGTTAGGCTGTTACCACAATAGTGGCAAACCACTTCCTGGCTTTCTCCTTCCATATCTTTGAGTTCTTCATAGCTCAGCATGGAAAGTGCATTTTTGAAACGCTCAGGCGAACATCTGCAAAAGAAATCAACCGGCTGTCGATCTAGTTCTTTTACGTTGAAAGGTGCTGATGAGCTTATCATGATATCGTCGATGTAGTGGCCCTCGTTAAGTAAATCTGCTACAGGAGGAAGCTCTTTTAGAGTATTCTGTAATGTAGTCATCACGTCTTCTTCAGCATCGGGTAAACGCTGTATCAAAACGCCGCCAGCTTGTTTCACGCTTCCGTCATCATTGAGAGATACATCCAGCAGAATACCGGAAAGCACCTGTTCTGACTGCGCCATAAAGTGGGCTATATCTGAATTGATATCGCTGTTGACGAGCTGGATTGTGCTTGTTTTAGGCTCTGCCTCATTATAGAGTGTTTTGGAGACTGTGAGCAGGCCTATACCGAGCCCGTCACTGATGTCCGTATCCGGCTGAGAATAGTCAAGCTCAGCTTGTGGATTTTGTACGTACCCGCGAACTTCGCCAACCCGATTGGCTTCGGCGGCAATCATGCCTACCGGTCCGTTGCCGTCAAAGCGGAGTTTGATCCTCTCTTCGCCTTTTAGTTCAGATGCCAGCAACATCGAAGCTGTTAGCGCCTTTCCGAGAAGTACGGTATTTAGCAGTGATAAGGAGTGGTTCTCTTGTGCAGTTTGAACGACGTCGGTGGTTTTCACAACGGAGATTTTAAATGCTCCATCTTCGTGTATACCTTTAATGAGGCGGTCTTTGAATTGAATTTCTTTCTTTAGTGACATATAAGTAAAAGGGATTGTAAAACGTCTTTTGGAGTTAATTGTCGCCGTATCTGTAACAAAAATATTTATTGATAGCTTCCGAAATGATGGAGAAAAATCTATTAAATAATGACATAATGACCAGTGTTAAGTCATAAATGAAATGTAGTAAGCAACCTGTCAGCACCCAGTGCCCCGAAGGGATCCCTATGGGGGATCTGACAGCGTTGGTTTTTTGACGCTGACATCCCGACCGCTGTCGGGACGGAAAAGAACCGGGAATGATGTCAGGTCTTTATTCGACAAATGTGAATTGACATGACACTATAGCCGGGAAGGAGGCTGCCTGTTTAAAATAGTTTTAAAAGACAGGTGAGATGTCAATCAAGCACAAACCGAAAAGTAATAGTTCCCCACTGCGGTTCCTGAGGTACACCCTGGGGGAGCCGCGAAAATCGCCAGCTTCTAAGTGTTCTCATGACTTCACGCTCAAGTTCTGGGTTCATCTTTCGCAGTGGAAACACACGGCCCAGGGATCCATCAGGGTTAACTTCAAACCGTATGGTAATAACAGCTTCGTTATTGGTCGGGTTCGACGGCAGGGGCTGAACCATTGGTGACCGATCGAGATCGCCTTCCCATTGCAGTTGATAGGGTGATGATCGATCCTCAGTGTTGCCTGTTCCCTGGTCAACGTTTACATCTCCTTCAAGGCCGCGTTCATCACCGCTTTCAGCAACGCCTTCCTGGATTTGCTCAGCCTCTTCGGTTTTGGGAGGGACTTCCGTCTCTTCAACTTCCTCGGTATCATCAGGCGTCTCGGGATTTATAATCTCAGTTTCAGGCGTTTCTATAACCTCTTCGTCCTGAATTTCTTCTTTTTGATCCGTAAGGTCAACAGGCTTTGTTGCCTCTTCTTCGGGCTGCTGGGGCGTTTCTGTAGGCTGAGTAATCTCGGGATCAGGATCATCAGGCTCTTCTTCGGCGGGATTTGGGCGGGTAGCAACCTCTTCCTGTTGCTGTTCAGCCTGCTGCGCCATTGTGCCGCTGCGGAATTCGCCAAGCGTTACTTCCATATAAGCTGGGCGATTTTCCACATCAAAATTAATAGTGTAGATGATGGCAAAAATGAGGAGAATCAGATGTAATCCAGCCGTAATGGCCCATCCGAAGAGGTCCTCGTTATCGATAAATCTGTTAATCCAGTTAAGCATTAATTAGACTCTTGTTCAGTTGCCATAACTATGTTCAGGTTTAAAGCCCTCCCGATGTTCATTGCCCGTACGGCATCTTCTACGCGGGCATCACGGTCAGCCCGTACAACAAGTGTGCTGTTTGGCCGCTGCTGATCCGCATTTCGAATCGCATTCGAGAGGTTACCAGTCGACACCTGTTCACCATTTACAAAGAAATTTCCTTCGCTTGTAATCGCTACTGAAATTTGTTGAGCTTCAGCAGTTGTGCCGGCTTCAGCACGGGGAATGTTTACCTTAATGCCAAAATTGGTCACAAATGATGAAGTCAACAGGAAGAAAATCAGCAGCAACAGAATAATATCTGTCAGCGATGATTGAGAGAACATCGACAGGGGCTCATTTTTTTCGCTGTCTTTTCGGAAATCCATTTACTACGCCTCCTGCTTTTTCTTGCGCGAAGGAGTTTGGAGAAGATCGACAAAGTCAGCCGATGCATTCTCAAGTTCAAATATCATTCGGTTAATTTTACCCAGCAGAAAGTTATAGAATCCGTAGGCGATAATGCCCACAATCAAACCAGTGGCAGTTGTAATCAAAGCCTCCCAGATGCCGCCTGCTAATACGCTGGGATTTACATTACCCTGCAGCGATTGAATGTCCATAAACGCCTGAATCATACCGGTCACCGTACCCGTGAATCCCACTAACGGCGCGACACCGGCAATTGTTGCGAGCCAATTCATCCGTTTTTCAAGATAATAGATTTCTTTTTTACCGGCATTCCGAATCGCTTCTTCGATATCACGAATGGGTCGGCCGAGACGGCGAATTCCCGATTTTAGAATCCGGGCTAGCGGTTTATCAAACTCCTCGCAATACTGGATGGCACGCTGCTGGCTGCCTGATTTAAGCAGAGACTCAATATTATTGAGCATTGCTGCCACGTCCATTTTAGAGTTTTCGAGTTTTCGCCAGCGTTCAGCAATCACATAAATAGCGAGCACCGAAAGTATAAATAGCGGAATCATTAAAACACCGCCCTGCGTCAGAATTTCTAAGAAAGACATAGACGTGTCCTCGTTTAGCATTTGAGCAAGGGTATCGGCTTCGGTAGCCTGGAATAACAGTCCTGTAATTATGTTCATGAAGATGATATTTACTGTATACGTTGAATAAAATTATCGTTGTTAAATGGCTCCGGAAGTGTGGTTGCTTCCTGCTGTGCCTCTCTGATTGTGGGAAATTGACCGATCCCAACCCGGTAATAAGTTTGTCCGTCGACCACTCGATCGTTCACCGTGATGCGAAATCCTTCCTGGCGGAGTTCATCGGCTGTTTGTTCGGCCACGCCGCGATCCCGCAGTGAATGCACCACAATGGTGAATACATCTCCCTCAGGCTCAGCAAGATCACCATACAGTCCATAAGGATCTGTTGTAGTTACCTCGTCGATCGGGTCATCGAGTGGCTCCGGATCATCCTCGGGCTCGGGTACTTGTACTGGTTGAGGTGGTTCAGGTTCCGTGTATGCCGTAATATCGCGTTCGGCGGTTACCGGCGGATCTTCCAGCTCAACGTCCTGCTGCTGAGAGGTTTCAGGTTGCTCGGGCGGGTTGATGAATTCCGTAAACACAAAATAGGCAGCAAACAAAAACACGCCGGCTAGCACCACAACAATGATCGTATTCATCGGGTCGCGCGATTTTGAAGCCGTTTTTCGTTTTGAATCACTGGCCTTTTTAGCAGGGGCTGTACCGGCTTTATTGATATCTTCTTTGGGCGTCGGTTCAGGTTTTACATCAGATTCTGACGGTTCTTCCTGGAACAGTTTGCCAAAGGGTTTTAAGATTTCAGTTTCATCATCGTCCTCATCATCCACGTGGCCGGCAAGTGTTTTTCCAATACCAAACACATCATCTGCATCGGTTTGGTCGCTATCAGACTCTTTTTCCTGATCGGCTGATTCCATTTCAGGTTCTTCTTCAGGTTGCTTCTTTGATGTAGGAGCAACGCCGGGCTTGGGTGGTTCCAGTTCTACTGGTTCCATACCGGCATGGGAGAAATTGATTTCTGAATCCAGCTTGTCGGATGCCCGAAATGTGAGTTTACCACCCTCATCAAAATAGAAAAGTCCAAAGCCTTTTATCTCAAGGGCTTTGCCGCGCTTTGATGCATCCAGTATTCGCGATATAAGCTCATCCAGTTGAGCTTCAACATCTTCACGTGTCATTCCGGTTTTTTCTTCCAGTAAGCTGATCAGCTCTTCTCTATCGATCGTCATTCGTGTGTGATATTTCCGGTTTGAATTCAATTTTATCTTTGGGCGGCATCAATACTACACGACCATCGTCTAATTTTTTCTGTGTCTGTGTTTGGTGAACTTTATGGAATTGTCCCAGCCCGTCAATCTGAACACGGTTTTCTTTTACTATCTGTTCTTTGACGACCTGTATAAAGCTTTTTATAAACTGTGGTTCCATTGCCTTTATTTAAAAGAGATATGTAATTCCAACGTAGGCCTGAAATCCCCGTTCGCGATAACCCTGCCAGATTTCATAGTCTACATCATTGATATTCAATAGCTTGGCGTAAATCCCGGCGTTTCCGGCAAGGGCAAGCTCAAAACGAGCACCAAGCAAAAAGTAGGGGTCCAGATCATTCCCAACAGGATTAAACCGGCTTCCTGAATAATCAACCCATCCTTCTACTACTAGATCTCGAACAGGGCGAACCGATGCTGTTCCCGTTAAACCGAGGGATTCAGTATAAGGTATTTTATCGTTGCCCGACAACCGCGGACGCTGCCAGTATGCATCGGCGCTGACCCAGAATTTTTCAGCCGCCAGTTGCTGCGAAAAGGAAGCATAAACTTTAAAGAAGTTAGCGTTTTCAAACTGCGGGCTGTAAGAATACCGGGTAGTAATATCTTGGGCGTCTGTTATCTGATTTCGTGTAAAATAAGTATGGTTCCGAATATGCTGAAACTGAATGCCGCCTGTAAACATAGTGCCGCTTAGCGGTTCTATGATGACTTCGGAGCGCAATTCGCTGGTATACTGGTGTGATAACGGCGTTGATAAGCCAATGAATCGGTTTATCGTTTGAAGGTCCAGTAATGAGTTGTAGTTGGGGCTTCCGGAAATACGTGCACGAAGATCAATTCCATCAAGCAGCGTGTGCCGGGCGTCTAACTTTGGAGCAATGTAGAACTTGGATTCGTTAGATGCATCAGACACCAGGGCCACGCCAAATGAGGCATCAATATCGGTTTGATAGTTCAAGAGCCGCTCGTACCGGGCGCCTGCCTGTGTTACACTCCAGCCGCTGGATTCATAACCAATCACGTCAATCGAGCCGGCATCAATATTAGCGTAAGCGGAAAAGACTTCTTCAGTACGTGAACCGGCCCATGAGTAGATTCCGTCCACAGTAACTCCCCATTCAGACGGAGTGCCCTCTGATGTCTGGCCGCCAGGATTTGAAACATCAAACTGGTGGCTGTAGAAGTTGAAATCTGATTGGAATCCTGTGACTGATGTTCTGTTAAATGCTAAACTTCCGCCAAAATTTCCGCCAGTACGGCTTGATCGCGCTCCTGCTTGTTGAAGGGGAGTTCCACCTACTTGATCAGCAGGCAGATAGTTGAAAGCTGAAAATACACCGCTATTTAATTTTAATAGCGCACTTTTAGACAGGCGAAGTTGAGCTCTGATGGTAGCGTTAAGATCACGGAATGAGCTGTCAAATTCATCAAGATGACCATTTGATGAGCGATGGCTGAGATTGCCCGACACCCAGTGCTTATTTCCAAAACCTTTAATTGCGTAAATATCAGCCTCGGGCGTTACGTAAGTTCCGATGCCAAGCCGTGCAAAACCAGTGGCCGGATCAACATAGGAAAGGGGCGTGTAGGTGGGGGCGTCGGGACGGTCGAGCTGACCCACAGGTACTGACGCTGCAATGGCTTCCTCTGATTCGATAAATGGAGTGCGATTAGGATTTATCTGAAAGACCCTCGGTTTTGGATTGAATCCAAGAATAGGCTGGCGCCGCAATCCGGGAAACCGGGCCTGGAACTGGCTTCGGATTTCAATATCCTGGGGGTCGATTTCAGGTAGAAGGTTTTGCTGAGCCTGCGGATCGGTCTGTTGCGCGTTCAGCGATATCGCAGAACCCATAAAGAGAAGTAGTAAGAATAAAAATGTGGCAGCGTTTTTTTGCATTGAGATATCGTTCAAAGTTCAATCCGGTAAAATATGAATTTTCAAGGGTTCTTCTTACCCTAAAAATTTAAGTTCGATTAATAATCTTTTTTTAAATAGTGATGAAGGAGTTACCCACCACTGACATAAAAACTGTTTATAAAAATCGAACTCAGATTATAGGAGCAAATGCATGTACTTTATTTAAAAAATGTTCCCAGCCTCTTCAACGGGTCAGGCCCTTCTTGAGTGTGTAATACTTATCAAACCAAAGAGAAAATGGCCCGGCTAAGAGTATGAGCAAAATAGTCACTGCATGGGCAACGGTTGCAAACGTGAGTCCTGTAGCAAGCGGCACATTATAAAGCAGCCACATACTCTGCTGCATCAACAGGTGATAGGAGCCAATTCCGGCCGGCGTTGGAATTGTAACGCCAACAGAAGAAACGACAGTCAGAACCATTGCAGACTGAAGCGTCAGCCCATAAGTTTCACCCAGTTGGAGCATCGAAAACGGAATGTAAATCATCAGAATATAGCCAAACCAGATGCCCGCAGTCAAAAGCAGAAAAACCGGCCAGTTATCGATATTTTTAATCGAAACGAGCCCTTCACCAAACGATCGGCTAATCTCTACAATACGCTGCAAGAATGGATTTGTAATTTTATTGCTGTGATCGAGGTGGGCCAAAAATTTATAAAAGGCCCACATCAAACCGATGACGAAAATCAGAATTGCAGGTAAAACAAGGTAAGTGTACCAGGTCCAGCTGCTGATACCGAAAAGCTCTTCTAGTAAATCGAACTCCCTGGTTAGTGTGAGTGCCACAATCCCCATCAGTAAAAACATACTGCATACATCAATGAAACGCTCTAATACAATGGTGCCGAGTAGATTTCCGGAGCTGATCCCGTGCTTTTTTGCCACATAGACGGGCCTGGAGACTTCGCCAAGCCTTGGTACCAGGGTGTTCATAAAATAACCAAACATTACACCTGCAAAAAGAGTTGAACGCGGTATTCTGGTTTTTACATCCTTATGCAGGAGAAGGCGCCATCGCTCGGCTCGCAAGTAGTGACTGATGAGAAGCGCGATCACGAAAAATGGAAGCCAGTAAAAAGATACTTGTGAGAACTGCTCGCGAAACTCTGCAGGATCTACCGTTCGAGCGGCGAGCCAGATAAATATTCCGGCTACAATTAGTGAAACTACTACATTCAGCACTCGCTTGTTCATGAGTCTGTATATCGCAGATCAATTATTTCGGCACTTTGTGGCTCGTTCAGCTCAAATAAGTTTTCATCAGGTTCAACAAACTCCCCATCTTCGAACCGGGTCGTCAACTGATTGTTTGCCTGATCAGTAGCCTGGATCACTGTTGGCAGTCCGTTACTGTTTAGCGTAATTGTTACGGTTTGAAAGACGGTAAACGGGTCGTCAGATTCAAGCGTGATTTCAGTTCTGTTGCCGGAAATAGCGGACTCACTAATCGAATAGCTTGTATCAACTCCCTGGAGCATCCTGGAGGGAGCAAAATCGTCTTCCTCCTCAACATAGTCACTAATAATAACACGATTTTTGGTGGCATCGTACACGCGTGAAATATCACCATCCACTACCATTACCTGGTTGTTCCCTTCAATTTTATACTGATCTCGGCCTATCCAGATCCTTCCCTCATTCTGCTGAGTTTCACCGGTAAAAGAGTCCTCATAGCGATGTGTGAAATCAGCACGGAATATCATTCCCTGTTCAAACATCGATTTCAGCCGGTCGAAAACCTGGGTGTCCTGGGCAGAAATGGTTTGTGGCTGCACACTTAAAAGGAGCGCAGTAATAACGCTAAATGCAAGTGTTTTACAGGCCAAGTTCATCAAATATTTCATCCAGCTCCTCTTCTTCGTTAATCTTTACATCCCGAGCTGTGCTGCCCTGGTATGGGCCAACCACACCCGCATTGAACAACTGGTCGATGATGCGCCCGGCACGGTTATACCCGATTTTGAGCTTTCTCTGAAGCAGCGAAACGGAGCCCTGTTGATGAAGGACTATAATTTTCGCAGCATCTTTGAACAATTCATCAATATCGTCCAGCGGGTCGGGGATGCCCGACTCTTCATCTTCTACTTTAGGCAGGTGGAAAGGTTTCTTAAAGCCTTGCTGCGAGCCAATAAACTGTGTAATACGCTCAACTTCTTCGGTTGAAACGTACGCATTCTGAATCCGTGTCATGCCGGCACCGCTTGAAAAAAGCATATCGCCGCGCCCAACAAGCTGATCGGCACCGCCGGTGTCGAGAATTGTCCTGGAATCGACCTTCGAAGCTACCTGGTATGCAATCCGGGCGGGAAAGTTTGCTTTAATTGTTCCTGTAATAACATTTACAGATGGCCGCTGGGTAGCTACACAGAGATGAATGCCAATGGCACGGGCAAGCTGTGCAAGGCGCGCGATAGGTTCTTCGATCTGTTTACCGGCAGTCATCATCAGGTCGGCAAGTTCATCAATAATTACAACAATATAGGGCAGATGCCGGTGGCCCAGTTCCTCGTCGAGTTCACCGGCTTTGAATTTGTCGTTATAGGATTTAATATCTCGGACGAGCGCCATTTTCAGCAGCTCGTACCGTTCGTCCATCTCTTCTGTAACGCTTTCAAGTGTTTCAAGAGCTTTACTTGTGTCCGTAACAATCGGCTCTTCAGCACCCGGCAGAATCGCCAGGTAATGATTTTGAATATTTCGATAAAGCGATAATTCAATCTTTTTGGGATCTATAAGAACAAATTTCACATCATCAGGATGACACTTGTAGAGCAGACAGGTGATGATGGTATTTATACCAACCGACTTACCCGATCCCGTGGCCCCGGCAATGAGAAGGTGGGGCATTTTGGTTAAGTCTACCAAAAACACATCATTCTCAATGGTTTTACCAAACGCAACGGGTAGTTCCATGTCTGATTCCACGAAACGCTTGGTATTAATAACCGATTTGATGAATACCGTTTCGCGAGAGCTGTTGGGAACCTCAATCCCGACAGCCGACCGCCCCGGAATAGGCGCAATAATACGAAGCCCGTGTGCCGCTGTGGCCATTTTCAGATCATTAGCATAGCTTTCGATCTTACTGATTTTCACGTCAGGTGACGGCTCCAGCTCATAAAGTGTAACCGTTGGGCCTACAATGGCATTGATGGCCAGGATTTCAATTTTGTGGCGTTTCAGCTTGTCAAGAATGATCTTTTTGTTAAGCTTAATCTCTTCAAGATCCACTTCATTTCCCTCATTCGGAGGGCTGTCGAGCAGGTCAATTCCCGGGAATTTATATTTTATAACCGGCGTGCTCTTTGCTTTATCCCGGTTTTTGCGATCCAGTTCTTTACCGCCGGCCTCTTCCTCGCCCTCGCCAACATAAACTGCAAGATCCACGTCATCGTCATCATCAACGTCTTTTTCTTCGCCTTTTTCAAGAATTGCACGTGGCGGCTGATTTTCAAGGTCAGCCTGCTGTTTCTTCATCTCCTCAACCCGCTGCTTATCCTGTTCCTGTGATCGTTCGACGATATCATCTATCGATGAAGAAGATTCTGTCTTGGCGGTTGAATTTGGACTTCGGCCATTTTTCAGGGCCGCTTCCGCTTTTTGCTGTTGTGCAATAGATTTTTGCTTCTCTTTTTCAGCGGCTTTCTGTTCCTTCTCTTGCTGCTTTCGTTCTTTTCGCTCTTCTAAATTACCACGAAGTCCGGTTGTCCAGCTTTTAAATGTGTCGATCGTTTTTTGGAGGTCGCGGTCAACAAGTATAAGTGCCGATACAAAAAGAAGAACCACGAGCATCACTATGGACCCGATGCCAAGAATCGTTTGCAGAATGGCGGCCGTGCCGAGGCCGAAATTTCCGCTCCAAACGGTTGTTACCAGCTCCAGTTCGTTATGAATCCACCCAAAAAGTGTTGATACGAGCAGCATCACCCAAACCCCATATGCCAGCGGCCAGCCAAGATCCCGGACATCTTTTTGCCGAAAAAGGCACCATCCGACGGATGCGATCATCACCGGAATAAATATGCTCGTGTATCCGAACAGTACGTGGACAAACAGGTACGAAATATAGGCGCCAATGACACCCAGCCAGTTCTGGATATTCAGCGACGGTCCCTGATCAACCGAGAAGATAGCGCTGGAGCTCATCGTTTTTACGGCTCCGTAATCGTTGGGGTGATAGGATGCAATACTGAGTAAAATAAGGGCAGCCACGGAAATCGTGAGAATACCGGCTACTTCAAGCTTACGGGTGGTGTCGAAACTACTTAAAAAAGAGGTCTTGTTTTTTTTCTTAGCCATACAAATTGGTGATGATACCGTCATTTAAAACCGGTAGTATATCGCAAATATCGCGCTGTGCACAATAATCAAGATCCTGATCGCCGGCGATCTCCTTCAGGCGTTCTGCATGATTGGATCTGTGAATGACATCAGAAATATTCTCTCTGAATTTCTCGTATAGCCCAAAGGCCACCTTTGAGCCGTCCCGGGCTTCATGCGGGAGGGTTCCGTTTCCGAGGTTATAGATAACATTTCCTGCAAATAGGAGATCTTCAATTGCCATTCGTCCGCGCCATCCCGCGCAAATCAGCACGATATCTTTCTGTTCTTCATTCAGGGTATGCACTATAGTGGATAAATTCAAAAAAGAACCGATATAAAGATTTGACGACCCGACAGCTTTTTTGATCGCCTTTGTTCCGTTGGTGGTGTTAAATATCAGGGTTTTATCTTTAACGCGATCCACGGAATACTCCAGCGGTGAGTTTCCGAGGTCGTATCCTTCAATTTTCACCCCATCTTTCTCACCGCAGAGGAGCAAGTTGTCGGAGTCCACACTTTGTGAAATTCTGCTGGCCTCACCCATATCTTCCACAGGGATGATGCCTTTAGCCTGGTTCATTAACGCGGTAATAATCGTAGATGATGCGCGAAGGACGTCAATTACTACTACAATTTTTTTTCTAAGTTCCTCTTCCTGGAAGGTTTGTGAAGAGAAGAAAACGTCAAGTGTATTTAAATTTGCCATTTGATTCTGTCTTTCTTGTTAGTTTTTTATAAATGGTGGCTTCACAACCGTAGCAGTAACCCGGTCTTTCCTGATTTTCACGAAGAGTTCCGTGTCAGGGACAGCATGCGAAATCGCAATATAAGCAAGTGCGATTCCTTTGTTCAGCGTGATGGATTGCGAACCGCTTGTTACCTCGCCAATTTTTTCTCCGTCTGTATCAAGAACGCTGTAGCCGGAACGCGGAACTTTCCGGGGTTCATTTATCACAAGGCCCATCAATTTACGGGAAAGCCCGGCTTCTTTTTTCTCCACAAGGGCATCTCTGCCAATGAACTCACCTTTATCCAGTTTCGTGAGCCAACCCATACGAGCTTCAAGCGGATGGGTGTCGGCAGTAATGTCATTTCCATAGAGGGCAAAACCCATTTCCAGACGCAGAGTATCCCGGGCGCCTAAGCCTGCGGGTTCTATGTTAAATTCCTCGCCGGCTTCCATTATTTGATCCCAAATAGCAAGCGCATCAGCTTTTTCAGTATCAATATAAAGCTCAAACCCCTGTTCACCCGTATAGCCTGTTGCCGAAATTATGACTTCGTCCTCACCAGCTACACTGCCTGTTTTAAATGTATAAAACGGAATATCAGAGGGATCAAAATTTACCAGTTTCTTAAGAATATCAATCGACTTTGGGCCTTGAAGAGCCAGAAGCGCCATGGAATCTGACCGATTGGTCAGGGCGGCACCGGTATTGTTATTTTTTGAGATCCAGTTCAAGTCTTTTTCAATATTGGCGGCATTAACAACCAGCATGTACGAGTTGTCTGCGAGCATATAAACAAGAAGGTCATCCACAATACCCCCATCTTCATAGCACATGGCGCTGTACTGCGCTTTCCCGGGAGTCAGCTTGGATGCATCGTTTATCGTCACTTTCTGAATTAACGCAAGTGCATGTTCTCCTTCAACGAAGAACTCGCCCATGTGGGATACATCAAACAATCCGGCCCGATTGCGAACGGCATTGTGCTCCTGCTTGATTCCCTCATACTGAACGGGCATGTCGAATCCACCAAAATCGATGATTTTAGCACCTGCGTCTACGTGTTTGGGATAAAAAACTGTGCGATCTGCCATATGCAGTGTCGAATATTATATTAAGTCTATAGTTTAATTGGGACGTAAAGGTACGGAACATTGGAGAGATTTTTTATATCTGTGCGATATTCTTATTAGGCCATATTATGGCTGAATGAGTATAAAAGAGTGATATTTTATACTGCTCAGAATATGACGGTGATTTTGTGCACCACCCTGCCTGAACTAATAAATAAATGTGATGAATTTTATTCATCAAACAGGCGAATGATGCGAACACTTCGGGTATATCTCTCGTTTATAAAGGGCGATTAAATCCGTATTTTTAAAGATAAGTTAAATCTGCAGAACAAACTGAGGTTATGTCCATAAAGAAAGAGCAAGTTAAATCGGCACTAATGCACGTGCTGCACCCCACCTACAACAAAGATCTGATTTCTCTGGATCTGGTCCAGGATTTAATAGTTCAGGAAAAATATGTTTCGTTTACCCTTGAACTGCCTGAGGAAAACAAAGCCCTGGCTGCTGAGTTGAAAAAAAAGTGTTCAGAAGCCATTCATAAGTTTGTTGATAAAGATGCTGTACTTGACATAACCATTGGCATTAATATTTCTAAAAAGCGAGAGCTTGAAGGCGACGCCAAGCCGGCTGACGCTGCACCAAAGCAGCAGGAACAGCAGCCAATACTGCCCGGCGTCAAAAATATTATTGCCGTTGCGTCGGGAAAGGGTGGCGTGGGAAAATCTACGGTAGCCGCCAATCTTGCGGTTTCACTGGCAAAAGCCGGTTACAGCGTTGGCCTTCTTGATACAGATATTTACGGCCCAAGTGTGCCCACAATGTTTGGCGTAACTGAACGGCCAAACATTACAACCGATAAAAAACTGGTCCCTGTATTCAAGCACGGTGTACACCTTGTATCGATGGGGTTCCTGGTTGATACCGATCAGGCAATGATTTGGCGTGGTCCTATGGTCACCAGTGCCGTGAAACAGTTTATGCAGGAAGTAAAGTGGGGAGAACTTGATTATCTCGTGCTGGACCTGCCTCCGGGCACGGGCGACATTCAGCTAACCATTGTACAAACCGTCCCTCTGACCGGAGCTGTCATTGTATCAACACCTCAAACAGTTGCACTTGATGATGCACGGAAAGGGGTTGCAATGTTCAGTAAAGTAGACGTTCCGGTACTGGGGATTATCGAGAATATGTCGTACTTCACGCCACCTGATATGCCGGAAAAGAAATATTACATTTTTGGAAAACACGGTGCCCGGAAACTCGCCCAAAAGCTTGATGTGCCGTTCCTTGGGGAGATCGCTCTGCAGGAAAATATTCGCGATACAAGCGACAAAGGTACCCCTGTTGTGGAAGCAGAACCTGATTCAGCTGCAGCCGCATCATTTAATCAGATTGGGGAGCGCGTTCGCCAGGCGTTGATCACGCGGCAGAAGGAATCCGGTGAATCTGACAAAATTGAGATTAATATTCGTCCATAATCCTATTCTAAACACCGGATGAGCAAAAATAACGAAAATAACAAAACCGAAAAGAGCTGGAATCGATCGATCATTGAGTGGGGATTGCTAATTCTCATCGCAGGAACACTTTACGCTACAGGGTATCATACTCAGGTCATTGGCATCGCCCAGCGCGGTTTATTGGCAACCGGGCTTATCACACCATCATTTGAAATTGATAAGGATAGTATGCGTGATGCCGGTTCTGAGTTTTATTTCGCCGATGATAGTTTTGAAACCACAAGTATTGCCAAATATCGCGGCAAGGTAGTGTTTTTGAATATCTGGGCTAGCTGGTGTCCGCCCTGTATTGCCGAAATGCCATCTATCGCCTCTCTTTACTCGGACATGAAAAACGATGAAGACGTGGTGTTTCTTCTCGTGTCACTGGATGAGAATTTCGATGACGCAAAGAAGTTTATGGTATCACGGGATCTGGATCTTCCAATTTATCATTTCCGAGGAAAAGATCCGGCTATTTTTACCAGCAATGTTGTGCCTACCACTTACGTGATCACACCATCAGGCAAAATAGCTATGGAAAAACAGGGGATGGCGGCTTACGACTCCCCTGATTTTGCGGAGTTCCTTTTAAAGCTGAAAGATCTGTAAATACAAATGTTAAGTGGTAGCAGCGATTTGGGCAAAAAGCTCTTCGTTACTCTCCGTTCTCTCTATCACTTTCAGAAGCATTTGCATGGATTCTTTGGGAGATTTCTTGAGCAGAAATCTGCGAACCATGTTTCGTTCTTCAAGCGAGTCTGTGATAAATTTGTCTTCATTTCGTGTGCCGGAAGCTGCAATATTTATAGCAGGATAAATTCTGTCGTTAGCAAGCTCACGGTCTAAAACAAGCTCCAGGTTGCCGGTTCCTTTAAATTCCTCGAAAATCAGGTCGTCCATTCGTGAGTTGGTTTCAACAAGACAAGTGGCGATAATGGTTAGAGATCCGCCACCCTCAATTTTCCGAGCCGATCCAAAAATCTTTTTGGGGATTTCCAGGGCACGGATGTCGAGACCGCCGGAAAGCGTACGCCCGCTGTTTGTTTGCGCGGCATTGTAAGCTCTGCCCAGCCGGGTGAGAGAATCTATAAGGAGAACTGCGTTTTGACCAGCCTCCGCCTTTCGCTTTACGTAACCAAGCGCCATTTCTGAAATCCTTACGTGACTTTCGGTTGGTTTGTCGTTTGATGACGCGAATACTTCAGCCTGAGTTGACCTGATGAAGTCCGTAACCTCTTCTGGGCGTTCATCAACCAATAGGATGGCTGTGCTGATGTCGTCGTAATTATCACTGATGCTCCGGGCAATTTTCTTAAGCAATACTGTTTTACCGGTTCGTGGAGGTGCAACAATCAACGCCCGCTGGCCGCGGCCTACAGGAGAAATAAGGTCCATCACCCGCAGTTCATGATCGTCTGGGTTGTGACCAAGCTTAATTTGCTCAACCGGCATGATTGGGGTCTGCAGTTCAAACCGATTTATTTTTTGCCAGAATTCGGCCGGATTGCCATTCACTTTTTCAATAGAGTGAACATGACGGTTTCCGCTTTGATCCTCTTCAAATTCTCCCTCAAGTATCAGTCCCGATCGTAAATCGTGGTGACGAACTTCATCAGGCTTCAGGAATGGATCGTCCTTGCTGTCGCTAAACTCAAAATCCAGTTTACGGATAAAGCCATATCCCTTTTGATTAATTTCAAGCACACCGCTATAACGACCGCCAATGCGTGTTTTTTGATTGGTGTGAAACTTGGGGGTAAATACGTTGCCGCCTTTCCCTTTTTTGGTATTGGATTTTTTTTGGTGCCGTCCTTTACCTTTTTTTGAACGTGCCATACAGTAAGTTTGATGTTAGTAAAAATGTTGCTTCAGGTATCCCGATTTAGTCAATGGGGGTTAAAAAGAAGTGAGAAGCGATTGGAGAAAAGTGAAGTGGCTTATTTACCACCTCACTTAATATAGAAAGGAATCAGAGAGATAAAAAATTATCGTACAGTTGTGGTTTCATTTATCCATGAATAGCACTCATGTTGTGAGCCATCAATGGCAATTTGATCTCCGGCTTCCCAGCCCCGGAAAAACTTATCTTCATCAGTTGGCAGTACGGGCTCATATGCATTGTAAAGCCTCTGTACTTCATTACTTACAGACGAATCTACACTCCGGGCTCTGTCGAGATAGTCGAGTACCAGCCAGTATACGCGTCGATCATCCCGGTCGATTTTACGGGTGCCCGTACAGCTTGAGATGGTTCCCGCATAGATTCTGGCGATCCTTATGAAAGGTTGTCCCCAGGACGGGTCCAGCTCTGATGCCTGTCGGGCATATCTTCTCGCCTGTCGGTAGTTCTCCATGTTCTGATACGTGTCCGCTATTTCAAGAGTAATATCACGCTTAGTGGTAGTATCAGGTGCTTTTTCAGCGGCTTCTTTCAAATACTCGTTTGCCAGGCTGTAATCCGCGTTTTCCATTGCGATATTTGCGAGCTGTCGTGTGTTTTCAAAATTGGGCTCCAGCTCATATAGTCTTTCTGCCATTTCAATCGCTTTTTCACGATTTCCCTGACCCTCATAAAGTGTTGCAAGCTCGTTGAGGAGTTCAGTGTTTTCAGGATCATCTGCAAGCTGCCCTTCAAGAAATTCTATACGCTCCACAGGGTCGGAAAATAATTCGTCACGAGCGTCACTGATGGCTTCTTGCAGATTGTTTCCAGCCAGCGGTTCGATGATGTCGATCATTTCAAGTGCTTTTTCGCGCTCGCCGTCGTTTACGTACTTCTGAAGAAGAATGCGTGCATAATATCCGTCGGATGCTTCGCTTAAACGTTCGGGATTTTCATTAAAAAGCTCTTCATACATTGAGTATGCTTTATCCATCCCGTCTTCAATAAAACTTGAGTTTCGCTGGTAAAACTGACCCAGGTTAAATTTCCATTCAAACCGATCAATTTCTTCCTCACTAAATGTGTCGAGTGCATCCTGAAACACAATCCGTGCAGTGTCGAAGTAGGCTTCTTTGAGTGATGGATCTTCCTGCTGTTCTGCAATTTCAGTGTAAATTCGTCTCATGCGGTCATACTGTGTCGGGAGGCTAAATCGGCCAAATCCCTCAATTTCGCGTGGCTTTTTCTCCAGCATCCATTTGCCAAACTGAAGGGCCATATTGTAATCACCTTGTCGGTAATTATCATAAAAAATGGAGTATGCTTCAATCTCGCTCATGCCGTAAGGAGGCTCGCTTTGGGCCATGGCAGTTGTAGAGAAGCCCGCTATAAATAGGATGATTACAATGTATTGTTTCATAGGTCTGTGATCTTGGTTCTAAAGCAAATAAGTAATGGTTATCTACTGAAATCGTTGTTGCAGGAACATAAATTCAGCAAGATTTAATGAGAGCTTAAAGCCCCATATATTCTCTTTAACTAAACTGTTAGATTCTGTTCCCCGAACTCCATAATTAAAGCTAATATCAATAGAAGATCGGTTTCGTGCTGATGGAATAGTTAAACCGGCGTGAAGCATTGCCGTTTCAATATCCTGGCCGGCAATGGTTAAATGTCCATCATCGTACGTGGCACCAATACTATATCTGAAATTAGAGAAGAACCCGCTGGATTGCTGGTCCATAAATGGTTGATATTGATATCCAAGGCCAACTTTTGTACGATCTTTATAATAACCCTTCTCAGTAAGATTATAGCTGAACTCTGATTCATTCCAGTTCTGAAACAGATACTCTGCTGAGAAACTGTGATAGGGATTTAAATAATACGTAACCCCGCCATTAAATTCCAATGGTAACTTTAATGTGCCATCAGAGCCGGCAGTTGAGTTATTAAGCCGTATTCGTTCATTTGAACCTTCAACAATACGAAATGTTTCAAAGGATCTTTCGGTAGTAATATTTACAGGCAGATTAACTGATCCTGAAATCGACAACCGGTCATTGCTTCTGAATAACTGATCTGACTGGGTATAAATCCCGAAACGGTTTCCAAATCCGGCGCCAGTTATTTCTTCATCAATAACCGGTGGCTGACCCGTTCGCTGGAATCCCAAATCAGAGAAGTTTGTGGTGAGCTCTTCTGAGAGCGTGCTAAGGTAAGCTGAAGCAGCATAACCTATGCTGATATTGTCGTTAAATTGATAGCCCAGGCCAAGTTCAAAGCGGTTTATACCACCCGTTCCAATTGTATTGGTAATATATTCTACTGGTGTATCAAATCCGTCGCTATCTAGTGTTCCGCGGTTCACACGGGCAAAATCTGCGCGCGTAACGGGTGTGAAGGAGATAGACGCACCAAGCTGATTGCGGAGCAGCGGGAAAACGAATTGGAAACTTTCGAATGTAAACCTGGAATTTTGTGCGGTTGATAAATTATCAGATGCCCGAAAGTTTGTTAGTCCAAGAGTGAGTTGACCCTGAGAAAATTCTGACTTTCCCCATTGGGCCGGGTTGGATATGCTGGGTGCAAAAGGTGAATATGTTGATACACCAGACAGCCCCATCCCATTGGTATTGGATGAGTGGATGTCAACCGGCATTCCAAGCCCGATTCCTGAATAAATTGATCCTGACCTGGAAAGACCTTCCTCAATAACCTGCGAAAAGCCTGCAACAGGCAGCAGTAGAAAAAGTACGTATAAAAAAAGTGCTCTGAGATGCATATTAATTATCGGGATTTATAGTGGTAATGATCAATCGCGGCCTCACATTTTCTGGAGCATCTGTTCCTAAAAGTTTGGTAGAAACATAAAGGCCATTGTTCGCCTGGTTGGTGATGTAGAGCGGCGTTGAATCCGATTGTCCATAAATTTGGTCGATTAAATACTGAGTAATCGTTATTCGATAAACGTCATCGTCTTCATCAAGTGTTGCCCCTACGGTAGCCTGCCGGACAAAAATTTCAGAATGTAACGACAGAGGGTCCGTTTCAAATGTGTGTCCCCTCAGGAAATTATTTTCCAATCTGGTAAATCCCATTGGAGCTGTATTCTGTGGGCCGGGATCTACGTTAAAAACGAGTTGTGCATTAACAATTTCTTTGCCTGCAAACTGTTCCGATTCAAAATCAAAATCTACCCTTAATATGTTCTCCATTGTATTGTGCAAAACAAATCCATCGGTGTTGTCAGGAATATTTGTCCGGCTCATAGAGTTTCCATGATCGAGTACGGGCAGGGTGGCCACGAGAGAATCCTGGGCATTTTCAACAATGAAACGGGTAACGGGCGTACTCGATGTATCGTCTACAGCTCTCTGGTGTCTTAGAAAGTCTATTTTGGTGTTTTGTTCCGCGGGCACGATTGCTAAGCCGGGGAACTGAAACCTGTATAGGGAATCTCGCATCGCTGTTGAGTCGTTAAAAAACTCGCGAAAACGTTCTGTAAAGGATGCGCTGACGGGAACCTTCAGGGAGTCTTCATCAGAAACCTGGAACGAGCCGATCAGTGTTGATTCATCGATTGCAACCGGGTTATTATATTGGATTTCCCGGCCTCTCCAGCGTTCGTCTATTTCATAAATATTGTACTGAGATGTGCTGGTTGTATCTCCGTAACCGCGGGGGTTAAACTGCAATACTATGTTTAAAGAATAAGTGTCGGAGAAGCTATCAATCTCGGCTTGAGTGATTGACGGCTTCAACAGGCTGGAAGAAGTCACTGTTCCGTAAACAGGGTCGTTAACGATACCCATTGCCGAGTACGCAAGCTGGCCTGAAAAGCCGTTATCCGATACTATGCTAAGGCCATCCACAGCGTAGGTTGTAGTTGCCACACGCTCCTCGCCATCGGTGAGTTCACCTCCTACAATCCCTTCATTTTCACATGAAGAAATGGATAAAAACAGGGCAAGAACCATAAAGGCAGTGATCGCTGATCGACTGCCTTTTTTAATACGAGAACACACGGATGTGTCGCCGGTCGGTTGAAATAAGGATAATTTATTAGTCCTCTTTTCCGGTGATTGACCGGTAGTAGTCTGAGAATTTTTTCGATACATCTTCGGGCGAACCCTGAATTTTTGTGGGATTAATATTTAGTTCTTTGAAAAGATCGTCGAACTGATCTTTGAGGTGGTTGCCTGTAACAACATGATCGCTGTGAGCAAGGCCGAGCTTTAATAGATTTACTGAGTCGTTCTCTGTCAGGCTGTCGATATCTACATCATCAGGAAGCCCTAAAAGCTCCAGGATGCGTGTGCTATCGAAATGACCTTTGTTTTCAGCATGGTGAAGATTATAAACTACTTGGGTGTCTTTAAAAATCTTCTCGTCTTTATATTTTGTTTTTACAAGTAACGGAATCAATCCGGCCGGCCAGTCGTGGCAGTGGATAATATCCGGTTCCCATCCGAGACTGATAACAGTTTCAAGTACGCCTTTATTGTAAAACGCCAGCCTTTCATCATTGTCGTCGTAAAATTCACCTGTTTTAGGATCATTAAACATCGCTTTTCTCTTGAAATATTTATCATTATCGAGAAAATAGACCTGAAGTTTGGCGTTGGGAATACTTGCCACTTTTATTTTCATGGTATCGACTTCTCCACCCACTTCTACTTCAATTCCTGAAAGGCGGATCACTTCGTGAAGCCGGTTTCGGCGGTCATTGATGGACCCGAATTTTGGAAGCAGAATTCGAATTTCGAAGCCCTCGTCCTGGAGTGAGGCCGGCAAAAATCTTAATAGATCTGCGGTGTAAGTCATTCGGGCAAACGGGGCGATTTCGGTAGCTGCGTATAGAATTTTCATAGTGGAGTTATTCGGTTATTAAAGGTTCTCCTGTGAACTGTCGGATTGATCATCCCTGAACAAGTGATGCTGGTTCTCGGGACTGTCAAGAGAGTAAAAATCGAGTAAAGTATCGCCACGCAATCCGAGTCTCAGCGTCTCAACGGAAATAACTTCGTCCGGTTTGATGTTGCCAAGGTTTACGTTCGATCCAAATTTTTTGATAAACCAGATTTGCTGGTCTTTCTGGGGGGCTTCAAATATAAGATTATCTTTCGAAATCTGATCGGTTATTTCTTCAATAAGGCCTGACC
Organism: Rhodohalobacter sp. 8-1; assembly: GCF_038150125.1. Taxonomy (NCBI): domain Bacteria; kingdom Pseudomonadati; phylum Balneolota; class Balneolia; order Balneolales; family Balneolaceae; genus Rhodohalobacter; species Rhodohalobacter sp. 8-1. The sequence continues at coordinate 164,951 of NZ_JBBVMF010000003.1, forward strand.
GTACTTCGCCGTTGGGCCGAAACACTCCTACAGTTCCGCTTTCCCTTGCTTCACAAATGACTTTCCAAGATCCGGCGTCAAGTTCATTTTCAATAATCTTTACCCATTTGTAAGGGGGCATAATGTCATCCGGGTTTTTGCTTCCAACCTCAGAAAGTACATTATAATTTCTGCTTAAATCACGAATGATATCAAGTTTTTTATGCTCTGAGAGACGAATAGTACCGTTTGACACTTCGAGGTAGTTAATATCATAACGGTCCAGGAATTTTAAATATTTGCCAAGTTCGTCCCGCAACAGGTAGGCTTCAAAAAGAGTGCCGCCAAAATAAACCGGTATATCATGATTTCGGTAAACGGCCAGTTTATCTTTTAAGTTGGCTGTCACATACGACGTTCCCCAGCCGAGTTTTACGATATCCACATGGTGCGAGGCTACGTCACAAAAATCTTCGGCTTGCCGGACACTATATCCGGTATCGATTGCGAGAGTAATGCCGGTGTTACGGGGTTTCTGAGAGCGTTCTGGAAGATTACTTAAATGAAATGACATTCAATATTTTGTAATTAGTGCGAATTTCATAAGATACAAAACCGTGCTTTTGAATAAAAGTGCAGATCACAGGCGTCATAAACGGCCTGTCAAGGGAGTCTGTTGCTCATTTCTGCCATTTTCTTGATTTGTTGCGTATCAACATTTTGGAGCATATCGGGTGTGTAACGCCAGTTCCAGTTATCGCCCACGGTTCCTGGTGTATTCATTCTGTGAGAAGAGTCAAGATTCATAAAGTCCTGAAGGGGGAAGATAGCCTGATCGGCCACGGAAAACATTCCCAGGCGGATTAGCTCCCACTGTATGTTCTGGCCGTCGCTTCGTGTGTATTCCCTTGCACGATGCTGCTCAACTTCCGGAGCCGATTTGTACCAGCCAATCGTGGTGTCATTGTCGTGTGTACCGGTATAAGTGACACAGTTTTGAGAGTAATTATGGGGCAAAAAGCTGTTGGTTGAATCGGAATCAAAAGCAAACTGTAAAATTTTCATACCCGGAAAATTAAACTGGTCACGTAAATCTTCAACTCCTTGCGTCATCAGTCCAAGATCTTCAGCGATGATAGGCAAGCTGCCCAACTTCTTTTTAATTGTGGTAAAGAGCTCAACCCCGGGTGCTTTTACCCACTCCCCGTTTATCGCATTCTCTTCGGAGGCTTTAACTTCCCAATATTCATCAAATCCTCTGAAATGGTCGACCCGAATGGCATCAAAAAGATCAAACATCTGTTTAAAGCGTTCTATCCACCACGAGAAGCCGTCTTTTTGAAGTGCCTCCCATTTGTATAGGGGATTGCCCCACAGCTGGCCGGTGTCGCTGAAATAATCAGGGGGAACACCGGCAACCAGTTTCCGATTACCCTGTTTATCTACCGCAAAATATTCGGGGTGGCTCCACACATCAGCACTGTTGTGATCAACAAAAATCGGAATGTCGCCTACAACACGGATATTTTTAGAATTGGCATAGTCTTTCAGGGTGTTCCATTGTTCAAAAAACTCAAACTGAAGCCAGGTCTCATATTCAATAACTTCGGCAAATCTCTTTTTTGCTTTTTTCAGAGCGGATGATTTTCGTTGTGCGAGGTCTTTATCCCACTTATTCCACGGCTCCCGATTGTTATAATTCGAACAGGCTATAAACAGCGTATAATCTTCGAGCCAATAACTATTGCGCTCCTTAAAAGCTTTAAGCCTTTTTTGATCTTCTTTCGAATTGGACGACCGAAATTCTTCAAACGCCTTCTTATAAAGCTCATCTTTCTTCTGATAGGATGCCTCGTAATTTGCTTCCACTGTAATTGGCAAACGTGCCTTGGACAGGTCATCAGTTGAAATATAGCCCTTCTCTTCCAGCTTGTCGGGGCTGATGAGGTAGGGGTTGCCGGCAAAAGCAGAGTAGCTGGCATACGGCGAATTTCCATACCCGGTTGGGGATAACGGCAAAACCTGCCAGATGGTCTGGCCGGTTTCTTCCAAAAAGTTGATGAATTCGTATGCTTCGTGCCCCAGGTCGCCCATGCCATAGTTAGAGGGAAAAGACGTGGGGTGCACTAACGTGCCGCAAGATCTCGGAAATCTCATGTGTTTGAATCAGTTTATTCAGGTTTTAAAACTATGCCGGCCAGGGGGGGTACTTCAATGTTGATATGAGCGGGCTGGCTGTGCCATGCACCCTCAATCCCCTGGATGATTCCCGGACCGGCATTGCTGCCGCCGTAGAATTCTGAGTCGCTGTTTAAAAGTACCGAATAATTTCCTGCTTTTGGAACACCAAATTTATAGGATTTATGAAGAGTAGGGGTGAAGTTAAGAATGAAAACGAGAAAGTCTCCCGGATTCTTCCCGCGGCGTACAAAAGAGAGCATGCTGTTGTCAGCATCACTAATATCAATCCACTCAAATCCTTCCCATTTAAAATCAACTTCGTGCATGGCCGGTCTCGCTTTATAGAGACGATTCAGGTCTTTCAATAGATTTTGAACACCTTTATGGTTTTCCCACTGCAGCAGGTGCCAGTCGATGGAGTTGGCCTCAGTCCATTCGCTCCATTGCGCAAATTCGTTTCCCATAAACAAAAGTTTTTTTCCCGGATGACCATACATGTAGGTGTACAGCAGCCTCAAATTAGCAAATTTCTGCCAGTCGTCACCAGGCATTTTACCGATGAGCGACTGTTTCATATGAACCACTTCATCGTGAGAAAGTGGCAGGAGAAATTGCTCTGTAAAGGCATAAATCATAGAAAAAGAGAGCTGATCCTGGTGATAACGCCTGTAAATCGGATCTTTCTCAATATAGTCGAGCGTGTCGTTCATCCATCCCATATTCCATTTCAGGTCGAACCCAAGCCCGCCGGATGACGTTGGCCGGGAGACGCCCTGCCAGGATGTTGACTCTTCCGCCATGGTAAGAACACCCGGGTAGTAATCGTGCACCAGGTCGTTAACACGCCGCAGAAAATGAATCGCTTCAAGATTCTCACGCCCGCCATACTGATTTGGGATCCATTCTCCCTCATCCCGTGAATAATCGAGGTAAAGCATCGAGGCCACCGCATCTACCCGAATACCGTCGATATGAAACTCTTCGAGCCAGTAAATTGCGTTTGAGATCAGGAAATTTGTCACTTCGCTGCGCCCGAAATTGAAAATGTGCGTTCCCCAATCTTTATGCTCGCCCGCCCGCGGATCCTCATGTTCATAAAGAGCGGTGCCGTCGAACCGCCGGAGTCCGTGCTCATCTTTTGTAAAATGCGCAGGTACCCAGTCAACAAAAACGCCAATATTTTCTTTATGGCACGCCTCAATAAAATAACGCAGGTCATCGGGATCACCGAAACGGCTGGTGGGCGAAAAATAGCCCGTTATTTGGTAGCCCCAGGAGGGATCATATGGATGCTCAGCGATAGGCATAAGTTCAATATGGGTGAATCCCATCTCCTTAACATACGGAACAAGATCCTCCGCCAGTTCTCGGTAAGATAAAAACCCCGGGTCCCTATCCGGATGCCGTTTCCACGATCCGGCGTGTATTTCATAAATGGAGATCGGCTGATCATCCGCCTGAATATCCATCCGTTTATTCATCCAGGAGGAGTCGCCCCAGGTGAACGAACTCTCGTAAACTTTTGACGCTGTACCCGGCCGCATTTCAGAGTAAAAAGCATAGGGGTCCGCTTTCTTGAGTGGGGCTTCAGCAAACGGAGACTTTATTTCATATTTATAAATGTCACCATCTGTGATGAGCGGTATAAATATTTCCCAGATCCCTTGAGCAGGATGTTTCCGCATACAGTGAGTTCTCCCGTCCCAGTTATTAAATGGGCCAATAACACTGACACGCTCTGCATTGGGAGCCACAACTACAAAGTGTGTTCCCTCCACTCCCTCAACTTTTTTCTTATGGGCGCCCATCCATTCATAGGCATGATGGTGATTTCCCTCTCCCCAGAGCTGAAGGTCAAATTCTGAGAGCACGGACCCAAAACTATAAGGGTCATGAATTTCAAATGTGTCGCCATCACGCGGCTCTATAACAAGCGTATAGTCACAGCGGTTTTTCCGGCGCGGAAAAACGTGCTCAAAAAGATCGGTTCCCTCAATACGCTCTACTTCTGTGGGAGTGTCGCGAGTCGGTATTTTTAGCAGCACAGATTCGGCGTCGGGTCTGAATGCCCTAAAGACAAGCTTCTCCGTTCCGTTAACGTTTACAGAATGCATACCCAGTACCGAAAAAATGTCTCCGTGAGTTCCGTTGGATATGGCTTGAATTTCTTCGATTTTAAGTGTCGGCTTTTTCACATCTGTAGGGATTTGGTTGATAGACGGTTGCTCACTCTAATATTAAAGGGCAAAGCTTCTCGTTCTGAAAAGGAACCTAAAGCTATGGATAAATACAAGTATTAAAGAATGAATGTTGTCCGTTACATCGCAAGTAGATACCTGTTTTCGAGAAAACATGTATCATTAATATCAATATTAACCGGAATTAGTATTGCTGGCATCACAATAGGCACGGCTCTTTTAATTGTTATTCTTTCGGTGTTTAACGGTTTTTTTGAGGTGATCCACGGCTTTTTGCTCTCTTTTGATCCGGACATCCGCATTGAGATGGCCGATGGCAATGCAATGGCCTATGATGCTGCTGTGATGGATTCGGTAAGGACTCATCCGGATGTATTAGAGCTCACGCCATATATCGAGGGAAAGGTAATGCTTGCATTTCGAGACGGCAAGAATGAGGTAGTAACAGCCCGGGGTGTCGAGCCGGGCGGCTACATTCGCCTGAATGAACTTGAGAACAGCGTCAGGCGGGGAGTTTTCGATTTGTCGGTACAGCAGGGGCGTCCGGGCGTAGTACTTAGTGAATCTTTAAGTAATCGTTATGGGGCAGATCCCGGTACGGAAGCGGCACTTTTGAGCACTATAGGAATGCGCAGGGCACTTACCCAGTTTTCTGCACCGCGATCGAGCCGGTTTGAAGTGCGCGGAATTTACACGATTCAGCAAATACTAGAAGGGGATGTGATTTATATTGGCATATCAGCAGCCCAGCGCCTGTTCAATATGCGAAATGAAGTGACCGGCTACGATTTGAAACTTGTAAATACCGATAAAGCAGCCTCAGTGAAAGAAGATCTTCAGGGGATTCTCGGCTCTGAATTTTCCGTCTCAAGCTGGTACGATCTGCAGCGTCCGCTGTATGATGTGATGGCGTTCGAAAAATGGGGGTCATACATTATCTTGATGCTCATAATTTTTGTTGCTGCTCTAAACATTGTGGGTTCTCTCACCATGATTGTACTCCAGAAGCGAAAAGATATCGGGATACTGCGCTCGATGGGCATGACCCAGGCAAACATCAAAAAAGTGTTTCGGATGCAGGGTGTTCTCATTGGCGTGATAGGCTGCGGGATCGGCGGGCTGCTGGGCCTTGGCCTGGCGCTTGCACAGCAGGAGTTTGAGCTTGTTCAGCTATCATCTGCATTTATCATTAGTGCGTATCCGATCTCCATCAACCCGTGGGATATTGTACTGGTGATGGGAACTACGATGTTTTTATGCCTCGCCGCCAGCTGGTATCCATCACTCAGAGCTGCTGCAGTTGAGCCGGCTGATGCGGTCAGGAATGAATAAGTAGCGCGGCGTCGCTTTCAAGGTACAAGGTGCAGGGTACAGGGGTATCTATTATCTATCATCTATTATCTATATCCATCACCCAAACAACCCGGAACTTAAATACCGGTCACCGCGGTCGCAGGTAATGCAGACGATCACGCCTTCATCAATCTCGTCGGCAACTTTTAAAGCAGCGGTTAGCGCACCGCCACTGCTCATCCCGCCGCTGATTCCCTCCTCTTTCGCCAGCCGCCGGGTCATGGAGGTTGCCTCATCCTCACTCACATCAATCGTGCGATCGACCCGGTCTGCATCAAATATAGTAGGCAGAAATTCCTTTGACCATCGCCGGATTCCGGGAATGGACGACCCTTCTGTTGGCTGGGTGCCTACAATCTGAATCTCTGAATTCTGGCTCTTCAGGTAGCGCGAAACGCCCATAATGGTGCCGGTTGTACCCATCGACGACACGAAATGGGTAACCTTGCCGCCGGTATCACGCCAGATTTCCGGGCCTGTGGTTCTCTCATGCATTTTAAAATTGTCATCATTGCCAAACTGATTCAGCATGAAATAGCCCTTCTCATCAGCCATCTCCTGGGCAAGGGTGCGGGAATACTCGATGGTTTTATCAGCAGGTGTGAGAATCAGTTCGGCACCAAACGCTCTCATTGATTGCTTTCGCTCTTCGGTGGCGCTTTCGGGCATGATCAAAGTCATGTCCAACCCTTTCATTGCCGCTATCATGGCCAGGGCGATGCCGGTATTTCCGCTGGTTGCCTCCACCAGCCTGTCGCCCGGCTTGATGTCGCCCCGCTCCAGGGCTCCGTTAATCATGCCAAGGGCTGCCCGGTCTTTCACGCTGCCGCCGGGATTTTGCCCTTCAAGCTTACAGTAGATCGTAACATCCGGGTTCTCAGGAATGCGTTCCAGTTTTATTATAGGTGTGTTGCCGATGAGTTCTTCGAGTTTCATTGTAAAGCTATTAATTTATCGGAAGGTTATCGTGTCGGTCTCGCCGTCTGTATTCGTCATTTTAGCCTGGTAATAGACTTTAGTTTGTGCGGGCACGCTCCTCGTTAGCCATACATTTCCGCCGATGATGCTTCCTTCACCAATGACTGTATCCCCGCCCAAAATGGACGCTCCTGCATAAATGACCACATGATCTTCAATAGTTGGGTGCCGTTTCTTGCTTGCGTCTTCCTTATTTACACTCAGTCCGCCGAGGGTAACACCCTGGTAAATTTTTACGTGGTTTCCTATTGTCGTGGTTTCGCCAATGACAATTCCTGTGCCGTGATCAATACAAAAATGATCCCCGATTTCCGCTCCGGGATGTATATCAATACCGGTCTGACGATGTGCATGCTCCGAAATAATTCTTGGAATCAGGTTAACGCCATTTTTCAGCAGACAGTGGGCAATCCGATGGGCCGCAAGCGCATAAAAACCCGGGTAGGTCCGGATAACCTCCGCTTTTGATTTGGCAGCCGGGTCGCCTTTATACATTGCCACAACATCCTGAAGAAGCATCGCATGAATGGGTGGCAGTTCATCAAACACATGATCGTTAATAGCCTTGTCCGTACTCTGTACACACTCACTATTCTGGTTGAGAATAGCACTTAGTTCTTGTTTCAGCTCCACCAGTTTCAGTTTGATGGATTCCTCATCAGAATACCGCTCTTCAGAAAATTCAGGGAAAATTAAGCCCAGCAAGTTATTGAAAAAGCGAATAATTCGATCCGGCGGCGGACAGGCTGAAGCATCTTTATGATACTGTAACAGGGTCTTAATAAACGTGTCGGGTAAACTCAAGCAAAGAGGATTGGGTTGAGTGGTTTATTGCTTAAGATAACACGAATTCAGACAAAATTACTCCGTCCGGATGGATGAGTGAATGTGATGAGTCAAATGTCAAATGAATGGAAAAAGCGGCTACTCATTTTTCCTGTTGTGATTCTCATCCTTCCCTGTAGGCGGCCGGTACTTCTGGAAGGGAATCTTAAGCAGGTTTACAAAATTTTCATTCTCCTCGGGATCCATGTGCGTGTCGATGCCATAGGTGATATCATTCGGGCTGTTCACTTCTGCGTAGGTTCCAAAGAGCCGGTCCCAGATGGCAAAGATGTTTCCATAGTTGGTGTCTGTAAGCGGCTGGGCGTAATGGTGATGAACCTTATGCATGTTTGGCGTGATGAAGACATACGACAGCGCCCGATCGACTTTCCGAGGCATGTTGATATTGGCGTGGGTCAGGTGCGCGAACAAAACCGAAAGACTCTGATACAGCATCACGATGCCGATGGGAATGCCAATCAAAAAGACGCCGAGGATGGTAAAAAAGATTCTAAAGATTGTTTCGCCGGGATGATGTCGCAGACCGGTGGTTACATCAACAGTGGTATCGCTGTGATGGATGAGGTGAAATTTCCACATCCATTTTACTTTATGCTGAATCCAGTGTATAAGCCAGGCGCCCACGAAGTCGAGCAGCATCACACCGAGAATAACTTTAATCCAAAGCGGCAGCTCAGTGATGTAAAGCAGCCCGAATTCATTTGCGGCTACCCAGGTGGATGTGGCATACAGAACGCCGGCCAGGCCAAATCCGATGATGGCCGTGAACGACGTAAAAAGCAGGTTGATGCCGGCATGGCGGTATTTATTGTATCGAAACTGGAAAAGCGGGATCACGCCTTCCATCACCCAGAAAATAAAGATTCCGCCGATCAGCACTCCGGCGCGGAAGGTGGTGGGGACATCATCAAAAAAATGGACGATGGATTCAATCATGATTGGATATCCAAACTGTCAGGTTTTAAGCGTAATAATATTTTCATCCTTTACAAAACCACTTTAATTGGGGATTTCTTTAACTTCTGGAGGTGAACATCTTGCAGAAAAAAGTAATTTATACTTTTATCTCCTTCTTTTTTAGCACGAAGAACTCCATTCTCATACAGATACGTTTTGTAATTGAATCTTTCCATAAAGGCTTTAAGTTGAAAAGCTGAACTTTCATGATCATCTAAATCTTCAGAAACTTCGATCATCCAGGATGGTCTCGATCTTTTTAAAAATTCACCAGCCCCTTTTACACATTTGAGCTCATGGCCCTCTACATCACATTTTATTAATGATATTTTCGTAGCGTCATCTAAAAATAGTGAATCGATTGTTTTTGTTTTTACTTTGTGATAGAATTTTGAATCATCTTCTTCTCTTACATCCAACAAAGACGCCCGGTAATAATTTCTTGCACCCGCTTGAACAGGTATTTCAATGCGGGCTTCACCAACCGAATCAGATATGGCAAATTGACCGGCTGATACATTTGATAGTTTAAAGCGATCTATCACTTTTGTAAGCATAGTAAATGTAAAGGGTACCGGCTCGATGCTTACTACTTTCGAGGAAGCAGGAGATAAATATACCGTGTATAATCCGATGTTAGCCCCAATATCCACAGTTACGCGCTCTTTATCTGCCAACTCCATTGCAACCAAAAGATCGGGTTCGGTAGTGATGTCAAAATCACTGATGATGCTGTAATATTGCCTTTCTTTGTACCAACTAAGCACAAATTTTGGCGTCATTTTTTGAATTACTCGCTTTAACATTTCGAAAAAATATATCCAAAGTTTTCACTTTGCAACAGGTTTTTGGGATAAATCGGCATTTCATACATAGGATTTCTGGATAAACCTGAATGTTATATTTTAGATTATTCCGTCTTCAGTGTCATATCCCCCGGATTAATCCATCCCCTGCGGCGCATGAATTCAGAGATCATCAGGCAAAGAATTGCAGGACCGATGATATGAAGCATGATCACAATTGCCAGAATGTCCCAACTGAAACCCATGGAGGTGAACGTGAAGATCTGCCCGACAAAACCGGCCGTTCCCATTCCCGCGCCTTCCGGAGTATTCTGCATCCCGAACACCAGCGTGGAGAGCGGGGCGAGTATTGCGCCGGCCAGTGTTGGCGGAATTATGATGAGGGGATGTTTCAGCACGTTGCCGATCTGCAGCATGGAGGTGCCGATGCCCTGCGCGATAAAACCACCTACCCCGTTTTCGCGGTAGCTGCTGACCGCAAATCCCACCATTTGTGCGGAACAGCCGACTGTTGCAGCCCCGGCGGCCAGCCCATCGAGCCCGATCATGATGGCAATGGCCGCGCTGGAGATTGGGGCAGTGAGCGCCAATCCCATAAGTGCCGCTACCAGAACACCCATCAGGAATGGTTGCTGCTCTACCGACCAGTTGACCAGCTCGCCGAATGCCACAAGCCCCTGGTCGATATAAAAACCAAGATATTCAGCCGCAAAGAAACCAACGACAATGGTGGCGAGCGGTGTCAAAATAATATCAACCCGGGTTGAGCCCGCAACGAGTTTGCCACATTCAGTGGCTAAAAGTGCGGCTACGTACGCCCCGGCAGGCCCGCCGCTTACTGCGCCAAACGCTCCGGCTGCAGCGGATGCAAACATCACCAGTGGCGGGGCCTTTAGACCGTACGCAATGGCTACGCCGATGGCCGGACCCATCAGGTCCATGGCTACTTGTCCCATCCGGATCATCATTTCAATGCCGGTTTGCTGGCCGGCTGTTCGTATAATCAGGCCGATAATAAGTGACGAAAACAGACCAAGCGCCATGTAGGAAAGTGCCGTTACCAGGTACGTTCTTAAAGAGAGTTCAACCCCTTTCTTTTTTAAAAATGACAGCACGTTAATAAATCGGGTTATAAAAGTGTTTGAGAGGGCTTTTCAAAACAAGGCTTTTGCTTAACCCATTTATATGATCGGGTACAATGTAGTGAAATTACAGCGGAATAAACCGAAGCTGCATCACTATTACAATAGCGTGGGAATCCAGATTGCCCGGTGAGGAGTTGCCCGTCGCATAGTTTAGATGTGCCCGTGCAATCTCGCGGTCATCACGACACAGGTAACGCGACAGACCGAGGGTGATTTGTTCTCTGTGGAAAGATTCATCTGCAGGAAAACCGGCACCCTGCCCCGGGCTCTGATTCATGCGGTCAAAGCGTCCAAGAATATGCCACTCATTGGTGATGCCATAGCCGATCTCAGCATAAAATCCATCGAGGTTGTAGCTGCCATCAAGCCCGGTTTGAATCCCATGACTCTCATCTTTCACTTGCAGTCCCATGTATTCGAACTGCGTGTAGAGCCGGTCGATGCCAAGGTTGGAGGTTGCTACCCGGACTGATGCTGATGTCCGGTTGATATCAACCGGCCCGGTGCCACGTTCCACGATATCACGCTGCTGGTTGGTGGAGAGGTGTCCGCCAAGTGTCAGGCCCGGAGTTATCTCCAAATCAAGCCTGGCGCCATAGAGACCGCCACCGGGTTTCCGCTCAGTGATATGTGTTTCGGCTTGTGAAAACCGACCGGTCCCGTTCCCTGCATGAACACCGTACCAGAGACTTTTGTGGCGACCGTAAACCATCACACCAATATCGCGAAACGCATCGTAACCCATTCCCGATGACAGTGCCGTTGAAATGCCCGGACGCTCCCAGAAAATCAGCTTCGATGAGACAAGTCGAGCCGTATCGTATGACTGACCCGGCATGATGAACTGACCCACACGTATATTGAATGCAGGATGGAGTTTCGCGTCTGCATAGAAATCAAACAGGATATTATCGGAGCCGGCAAGGTCGGTCCAGATAGTTGTGCTGAACCGTTCACTGATATCACCCCGGGCGGTAATTCGTGCACGTCTGAGCCTGAAACCGTTCGTGTTTGCTGTCTCCCCGGATGCCAATTCTATTTGCTGATCGGCGATGTACCACGTTTGCAGGTAGCCGCCCACATCAAGGCTGATTTGGGCATTTACGGGTGATGTTATGAGTAAAGCAATGATGAAAAGCGTACTCTTGATGGTGTGTTTCATAGCAGGCCAACTATTTCGTGCTTGGCACATCTGAAATTAGGCAACAGATTCAATGATGTTGCAATATTTAGTATATCACTCCAGTGTTAAAAGTGTATGAAAGGCATGAAAATTAAGACTAACTCTTTTTGGCATCTTGAGGAATTAAATGGATACAAAACATCTAACCCGGATTATTCACGATGATAAGTGTAATCCAATGTAATACACTAAAAATATTACACATATATAAAATGGATAGTAGTCCAAATTTGGGCTACATGTATTGCGGCGAAATTTTGTCGGGAGCTTCGTTGTATGGAAAAAAAGCGTACTCTGAGTACGTCAGGTACTTTTCCGCCGCTTTTCTCCCTACGCCTTGCTCCCGACAAAATTTCTTGGTGAATAATCCGGGCTAAGCCGGGAGCTGTAACAGATTGGAATACTTGATCTTTTTTAGTACCGTTAATCGTATGATGCATTAACATTGCAAATAAACCACGGTAATGGCCATAGACTACAAAAAAAGAATTACAATTGAACCGGGTAAGCGTGGTGGAAAGCCATGTATACGAGGAATGCGAATCACGGTGTACGACATTCTGGAATATCTGGCATCCGGGATGAAAGAAGAAGAGATACTCGATGATTTTCCGGAATTGAAAAAAGAGGATATTCGTGCCTCACTTCAGTTTGCAGCGGACCGCGAACGTAAACTGACCAAGTCGTCGCTTTGAAATTACTTTTCGATCAAAATTTATCTTTTCGTCTTACAGCCCTCCTGGAAGAATTATTTCCTGGCTCGCTACATGTTAAAGATATTGACATGGAAAAAGCTTCAGATAGCGAGATATGGGAGTATGCTAAAAAACATGAATTGATCATTGTTTCCAAAGACAGCGATTTTCATCAAAAAAGTTTTTTGTACGGCCCGCCACCGAAAGTGATCTGGATAGAGAAAGGAAATTGTTCAACTAAAGACATCAGTAAATTATTGAGAAGATCATTTGGCCAAATTGAATCCTTCGCTAATGATGCTAAAAGTGCTTTTTTAATTCTCTGAATTAAACTTTACTGATCAGAAAATGTAACCATGCCCAACGAACCCGACCCCATAAAAGTCCTAATCAACGGCGTACTCGATCTGCACACCTTTCGCCCAAATGAACTGGGCGATCTTCTGCCGGAATACATCGAGGCGTGCCTGGAAAAGGATATCACCTCGCTTCGGATCATCCATGGAAAAGGTACGGGGGCGCTTAGGCGCGGGGTTCATGCCCTGCTTGATAGAAATCCACACGTTGTGTCATACAGTCTGGCAACCGACAGAAGTAGCTGGGGTGCTACGCTTGTGGAGATAAAGCGGGATGCAAACAAATGATGGATACTGTTATTGAAACCAGAAGATCTCCCCTCGAGGGGAGAATTTCTCGCCTCAATGCACTTAATGTATTAGAATCGATATCATGAAATTTAAACTTCCACACACACTGGTTCTCATGTTTGGTTTGATGGTTGTGTCGCTGGTCCTCACGTGGGTGGTGCCATCCGGAGAGTTTGAGCGTTCTCTAACCGAAACAGGCCGGGAAGTCGTGGAGCCGGGGACATTTACGGAGGTTGAAGAGAAGCAGTATCTGAATCCGCTGGCGCTGCTCACCGTTGTTCCGCGGGCACTGGCTGATGCGCAGGGGATCATCTTCTTTATTTTGATCATTGGCGGCTCCATAAAAGTAATCCGCGATACGGGATCGATTGATGCGCTTCTGGGCCTGATAGTCCGGCGCTTTGGTGACAGGCCGGCATGGCTGATATTTCTGATGATGTTTGCTTTTGCGGCCGCATCTGCCACGCTTGGAATTGCAGAGGAATATGTGCCGTTTGCGATCATATTGGTCAGTCTTTGCACGGCTTTACGGATGGATGCCATCACGGCAATCGGCACGCTCGTAGTAGGCTATGGAATTGGGTACGGCGTGGCGTTTATGAACCCGTTCACGCTTGTGATTGCCCAGGAGATTTCGGGTCTGCAGCCGCTGAGCGGCATGTGGTTTCGCCTGGCCATTGCCCCTGTGTTTCTTGCTATAGGGTTTCATCACGTTTGGAGTTACGCAAAATGGATTAAAGCCGATCCTACAAAAAGCTACATGTCGGACGTTCAAGATAAGCAGATAGATCAGACAAATGACTACCCTGTGATGACGACCCGCCGGAAATGGATCCTAACCGCTACCGGGCTTGCACTGATCGGTTTGGTTATCGGCATAAAAGAAGCCGGCTGGTACCTGACCGAACTCGGGGCCATGTTTGTAGGGTTGGCAATTGTGGTGGGAGTGTTGAGCGGAAAGGGAGCAAATAAAACCGCAATCTCATTCAGCGAAGGCGCAGCGGAGCTGACCGGCACGGCACTGTTAATTGGATTTGCGCGGGCCATTGCACTGCTGATGGAAGATGGCATGATTCTCGACACAGTGGTAAATGCATTGGCCACACCTCTTTCCTATGTCGGGGCAGAACTTTCAGCTGTGGGCATGCTCTTTATTCAAAGCATACTGAACTTTTTTATTCCATCGGGCAGTGGCCAGGCGTATGTCACGATGCCGCTAATGGCGCCGATTGGAGATTTGGTGGGTGTCTCCCGGCAGGTGGCCGTGCTGGCCTACCAGTTCGGCGATGGGCTGATGAATATGATTGTCCCCACAAACGCGGTTCTGATGGGTATCCTGGGCCTGGCCGGTATTCCGTACGCGAAATGGTTTAAGTTTGTCTGGCCGGTTATTTTGAAGCTCCTGGCCGCTGCCGCTGTTGCCATGGTGATTGCTGTGTGGATTGGGTATTCGTAAAAGGCTTATAAACATATCAACGTCATCGCGGACTTGATCCGCGACCTCCCATCTGTGCATAACAGGAAATCTTGCCACTGGCAAAACCTATGTTTCGAACGAGAATGGGAGATGCCGCATCGGAGTGCTGCATGAATCTGCTAGATTGAGAATCACAGCCTCACACAATCTGTTCATATAGATCCTCAAACTCCGGGTTAATACTCCTAATCAACGCGATCTTCCATTCTTTTTTCCATTTTTTAATCCGTTTCTCAGCCTCTATCGCATCAAGAATTGTAGGGTATTCATCAAACCAAACGAGTTTATTTAGGTTGTATTTACGTGTGAATTCGGAACCACATCCTGTTTTATGTTCGTAGACTCGTTTAGGCACCGTACTCGTAACACCTGTGTAAAATACTGTGTTGTATTTATTTGTCATTATGTAGACGTAACCTTTTCTCATATCTGTATGAGGATAAAAACAGGGATTCCTTACAGTTTTATGTCTTTGATGTTAATGGTGTTATTCTGCACTTGATGCGGAATCTCACATCTAAGTCAAGAGGTAAGTATAGTCACTGGCAGATAGTACAGTTTGAACAAGAATGGGAGATGCCGGATCGGGGTCCGGCATGACTTAAATTGGCTAATAACTATATCAACGTCATCGCGGGCCTTGACCCGCCATCTCCTGTCTGTGCCAATAGGAAAAGAGTAGCCAAGGACGATGTACACAGTTCGAACGAGAATAGGAGATCCCGGCTCCGGGACCGGGATGACTATGGAAGTATGTAAAATAATTTTACAACTACAGTAACAAAGTCAAAGTCCCCGCGTAGGAGCCATGTATAAGTTTTTAACAACGAACCTCACATCTTTATGGCTACTTCTACAAAAAAACGTGCTCTATTCTGGACTTTTCTTTTACTCATTATCAGCATCGGCGGGTTCTTCGTCTATAGCTATTCAAATACCGAAACCGACGAAAGTGCCTCTATTCAAACAATTACTGTTGAAACAGGTACAATCGTGGAAAAAGCGCTCGCCGTTGGCACCATCGAGCCGGAAACGGAAATTGAGATCAAGTCAATTATCCCCGGTGTGGTGGACATTATCTTTGTAGAAGAAGGGCAGTATGTAAAAAAAGGGGATCCGCTGGTAGAAGTCCGGCCTGATCCGACACCTATTGAACTTGCCGAGGCCCAACGAAACCTCGAACGTACGCTTCTTGAGAAACGAAACCTTGAGAATGAACTGCATCGGGCTGAACAGCTTAAAAAACAAAATTTAGTGTCTGATCGTGAGTACGAGCAGGTAAAAGAGCAGGTGGATGACGTGAAAATCAGGGAGCAGATCAGCCGTGAACGGCTGGAGCTCCTGGAGTCGGGCCGCATCACGATTGGGGATAAACTTATTGAATCTGTCATACGGGCACCGATTGACGGGTATATTCTCGAGCAGCTGGTTGAGGTTGGTGATCCGATTGTGCCACTGACATCATACCAGGCCGGAACACCTCTGATGACCATCGCACAAATGGAAAATCTCCTCTTTAAGGGCACAGTGGATGAAATTGACGTTGGTAAAATTGCCATTGGACTCCCTGTTGAAATTAAAATTGGCGCTCTTCCCGGCGTGATTGTAAAGGGTGAGGTGTCCAAGATTTCACTGAAAGCCCGCCAGGAAGATAATGCAACTGTATTCCCGGTTGAGATTGCCATTACGGATCGAGGCAACACAACACTGCGGGCCGGCTACTCGTCCAATGCAGATATTATCATCAAGCGAAGTATTGATGTCCCCGTGATCCCGGAACGTCTTGTGAACTTTAATGAGGATGGAACCGCAAGCGTTGACGTTCCCGGCGCCCAGCCCGGTGAGCGGATACCGGTTGATGTAGAACTTGGCCTCAGTGATGCTATTACGGTAGAGGTGCTTTCAGGTCTTGCCGTCGGGGATACGGTCCTCGAGCCCGAATCCAAAACATTGACCATCCGCTGACCAAATCGCCCGGAGTAAATAGATGAGACTTTTTGAGATAATATCCGAGCTCTTCCGAAACCTGAATCAACAGCGGCTGCGAAGCTTCCTCACCGTCTTTGGGATTATGTGGGGCACCGCCACACTGATCCTGCTGTTAGCATTCGGTTTTGGTTTTCGCGATCAAACCGTGCTAAATATGCGCGGTATGGGCGACCAGATTGCCATTATGTTTCCTGGTCAGACTACAAAAGCGTTTGAGGGATATGGTATTGGACGGCCTGTCCGCTTCAGAGAAGACGACGTGAATATGATGCGAAACCGGATTCCCGAAATAAAAGTTGTGACGCCCGAATATATTCAGGGCATGCAGCTTACAAAGGGCGAAAATATACGAAGCTCCAACGTTGGCGGTGTATATACCGAATATAGCGACATGAGAAATATCTTTCCTCAATCGGGCGGGCGATGGCTGAACCAGGCGGATATTGACCAGCAGCGACGGGTCATTTTCCTGGGGAATCAGCTGGCAGACAATCTGTTTGGTGATGAGGATCCGGTTGGCAAACAAGTATTTGTTCGGCAAACGCCATTTACGATTGTCGGCGTGATGCAGGAGAAAACACAGAATTCTTCCTATTCACAACGCGATCACGACCGGGCGTTTATACCGGCCACAACGTTTTCAGCTATGACCGGTACAAAATACCTGAATAACATAATCTACACGCCCGCAAGCATTCAGCAGGCAGAATTTGTGCAGGACAGGGTCTATGAAGTTTTTGGTTCCAAGTACCGCTTTGATGCGACCGATCGTAATGCAATCGGGCTTTGGGACACCAACGAATTCTGGGAGTTTATCGATATTCTATTCTATTCCATTAACGCGTTCCTTGGCCTGATCGGTTTTTTTACGCTTGCCGTGGGCGGTATTGGAGTCGCAAATATCATGTTTGTGGTTGTGCAGGAGCGAATGAAAGAGATCGGTATCCGTCGCTCGGTTGGGGCAAAACGATTCACCATTATGGGACAATTCTTCCTTGAAACCTTCCTGATTGTGGGAGCGGGAGCCGGCGCCGGGTTTTTATTGGGCTGGGGACTTGTTCAGGCCACACAGAATCTCCCCATCAAAGATTTTGTGGGCACACCGTTTTTTGCGCCCGAAGTGGGCATCATCGCGTTTGTGGTTCTCGGTTTTACCGGGTTTGCAGCCGGGTTGCTCCCGGCCTGGCGTGCAGCCAATCTTTCCATCATAGACTGCCTGAGGTAATGACGTATGATTAAAAATCTTTTCGGTGAATTTTTTGCAGATCTGTACCGCCAAAAGTTGCGGTCATCTCTTACACTTACGGCCATTGCCTGGGGAACGTTATCGGTGATAATTCTCCTGGCGTTCGGCCGCGGACTTGGAACCAGCCTGCTCGACGGAATGCTTGGTGCGGGAAACCAGGTGATGATTGTGTACGGAGGACAGACCGGAATGAACTACAATGGCTTACCCATGGGACGGCCAATTCGATACATAGAAGAAGATGTGGAGCGGATCCGCCAGGTGGTGCCGGGCATTGAATATTCAAGTCCGCAGTATGGCCGATACGGAACGCGGCTCGAACGAGATGGCAACATAACGACGACATTCATGGAGGGCGTGGGTCCCGATTTTGAACTCATGAGGACCATGTACCCGGCAATGGGTGGCCGGTTTATTAACGCAGCTGACATTGAGGAGAGTCGGAAAGTTCTGTTTCTCGGTGATGAAATAGCAGTTACTCTTTTCGGAGAAGATGACCCAATCGGGGGCGAAGTGCTTCTCAATGGCGTCCCGTTTACGGTGGTTGGCGTGATGAAGCCAAAGATGCAGACATCTATGAATAACGGCCCCGATGCCACTCGGGCTATTATTCCATATCCTACGTTTAGAAACTTGTATGGTAACCGGAACGTAGGATCGATACTAGTCCGGCCTGCGTCTCCTGAACTGCAGCCGCAGGTTAAGGAGGGAATTATTAACTATTTGTCGGCCAAGTATAATTTTCACCCGGATGATGAAGAGGCCGTTCCAATGTGGGATTTCATTGAGCAGGAAGAACAGACGCGAATGGTCGCAATGGGTCTGGAGTATTTCCTGTTCACCATTGGTTTTTTTACGCTGATGATAGCCGGCGTAGGGGTGGCAAACATTATGTTTGTGGTCGTAAAAGAACGAACCCGTGAGATTGGCCTTAAAAAGGCAATTGGCGCCCGCAAGGTTCACATCATCAGCCAGTTTCTGTTCGAGGCAATCTTTATTTCGCTTCTCGGCGGAGCTCTTGGTCTAGCCATTTCAACAGCTATCGTTGAGTTCGTGCTGTATCTGAACCTGAATGACGGAGCCGGAGAATTTCTTGGCAGTCCTGAGATTTCGGCGATGTCAGTCATCGTAACCGGGGGCGTACTTATTTTGATTGGCGTGCTTTCGGGTATTTTCCCTGCCATCAAAGCAGCGCGGATGGACCCGGTGGAGTCGTTACGTTACGAGTGACAAACATGGCATGTCTCGATGTGGCTCTGACCTGTGTTTCTTCATAAATTTAGGAAAATAACATGAGTTAAATTGTCAGCAATAGACATGCCATGTTTCTTTCCGATCGGATGCCTTTGCCAAAGCTAAACATAGCATGTCTCGAGGTGGCTCTGAGCTACGTTTCTTAAAAAGTTTTCGAGAAGATTAAGAGTTATGAAGCCGGCAAGAGACATGCCATGTTTTTTAAGATGGAATGCATTGCCATAAAAAAACCCGGACGATCTAAGATCAGCCCGGGTTTTAAGTTTTATTGAATTTTGCAGCCAATGGTGGCCTGCAATTAAATGCATTCTATTTAATCAGCATCATCTTACGTGTGATGGTTGTGGATCCGGTATTCAATCGATAGAGATACATTCCGCTTGAAAGCTGGGATGCATCAAAATTGACCGTGTACGATCCGGCAGCCTGCTCACGATTGATAAGAGTTGCTACTTCGCGACCTACCATATCAAATACTCTTAATTCAACATCGGCCTGTTGCGGCAGAGAGTACGTGATGTTTGTCGTAGGATTGAAGGGATTTGGATAGTTTTGCTTCAGCTCAAACTGGCCCACAACTTCAGAATCCGTTTCTGATGAGGTTACTACACCGCGCTCGAGTGTTACACTTGAGCCTGCACCCGTATTCAGTCCGCTGCCATCAGACGCCGTAGCCCGGTGGTAAATCGTAGCCGATGAACCTTCCTCAACACCGAGTGAAGCAAGAAGTCCGTCAACAGTACCAATCGTTAGCGGAAGTGATGGATCGCTCCCTGCATTGGCTGAAAATACAATATTCCCGAACTCACTGTCGAGAGCAACTTCCCAGATGTACACAACCGGGTCGCTATTGGCGTCTTCAGACGATGTCCAAGCAGGTATAAAATCAGCAGTGCTTTCGCCTTCAACAACAACTGTAGCTCCATCAGCAGGGGACGTGATGGCCGGAGCGGTTTCCGGTGCTACGTTAGGGGCAAGCAAGATCTGGCCGCGTATTTCGCCAGCGGGATCATCTACCGAGTGAACATTTACGTAGAGCCCTGCTGTAACAAGCTGACCAATTTCCGTTTCAGAGAGATTAAATGTATTGTCTGCTGCGCTGTATGTTCCGGCGCGTGCATCTGTTTCGTCATCCAGCTCTGGCGTAAGGGGATAAATTACACCACCGTTATCATCAGCCGCCGCTTCATGAATATGTGAGCCGGCTGACCCAATATTATTACTTTCCAGGCCGCTGAAACTTCCGGTGGCAGTTAGATTTCCGTTTCTGAATTCAAAAGCCATTCCGCCCTGGGCTCCAGTCATCACAGGGTCAACTTCAGAGAGTCCTGTGAGAGAAGTTGTGAAGTAGTGCTGGGCAAGTGGGACAACCTGTCCGCGGATTTCGCCGCCATTATAATCAGCAGTATGGATATTAGCGTATAGAGACCGGCTAACTAAAAGCCCAACTTGGTCCATGGTCAATGTGGCTTCATTAGCTGTGGGCAGATAAATGCCGCCTCGGGAATCTTGGTCAAGATCGGGTGTTAGTCCAATTTCAACTCCACCATTTTGGCCGGCAAGACCTACGTGGAGGTGTGAGCCGATTTCGGTTGCATAATCAGATCCCAGATTCCCAAAGGAACCCGTTGCGTTGATTGTGCTTGTTTCAGCATACCACTCAACCATTACAGCACCTGTTGCCTGGCTCGTATTTTGCGGTATTTCGTTCATCCCGGATAATGGCGCATAAAAGTAAATATTCGCTTCAGGAACAACCTGTCCGCGAATTTCGCCTGCCGGATAATCTTGCGAATGAATATTCAAATAGTGGCCGCGATCAACAAGTGTTTGAACAATTGCAGCATCCACATTTGTAAATGTATTGTTTTCGGCTAAAAACGTTCCGCTTCGGTTATCATCACTCAGTGTGGGAGTAAGTGAGATTTCAACACCGCCGTTTTGTCCTGCAAAGCCTGTGTGGAGATGTGCACCGCTGCCTGTTTCGCCAACAACGATATAATCGCTTGTAAGACCATTAAACGATCCGGTAACAACAAGATCGGTTCCGTCGTACTCAAGAGAGAGTCCGCCCTGGGCAGTACTTACATTCGAAGGAACCTCATGGCCGCCTGATGCATACGTTTGAAAGTAGGTTTTACCAACCGGCAGTATTTGTCCTCTGAGTTCACCACTCGGATATGTCTCTGAGTGAATGTTAACATATAGCTGCCTGGCTCTCAGTGCATCAATTTGTTCTGTGGACAGAGTTGCTGTTTCGCTAAACGTGCCGGCAGTATCGTTGTTAGTTAGTGTGGGATTCAAAGGTATTTCAACACCTCCGTTTTGTCCGGTGAAACCCATGTGTATGTGGGCTCCTGTGCCGCCAATAGGATTAAGCGGTGTAGAAAGTCCTTCAAAAGAACCGGATATGGTCAGGACGGAACCGTCAAGCTCAAGGGCCACTAATCCGCTTCCGGTTGTAAATACAGGCGACACTTCATTTGCGCCGCTTAAAAACGCGCGGTAATCTTCAGTCTCACCGTTTTGAGCGAAGAGAGCGCTTCCAGTCGTTAGTAGAATCAACAAAGCAGAAGCAATTGCTGTTGACAATTTAAATATGGTAGCTTTTTTCATTGTATAATTGATTGGTTGGGGTTAAATAAAGTTCTTTAGTTTCCTTGAAGATTAAATAGAAGACAAGCGTGAAAAGTTCCTTTACTTTATTAATGGTTTAATTGTTTTATACTAAAATCGAAATTAATTAATGGTTAAAATTAATATTCAGGTATAAAATCACCTGAGACCTTGGTTAATTAGCCAATACATACATTTCAATAAAAGGGTTGCCTCTGTTCTTAAAAAAATCTAATTTTCTGTTTTAACTGCATCTGAGATACAATTTTCGTGAGAATGTTTTGTAATGAAAAGGATCATTATGTCAAAAAAGAAGGGTTGTCAATGAAAAAGTTTTTACGATTTCTGATGGGAACGCTGTTTGTGCTGGCGGGAATAAACCATTTTATCAACCCGGAATGGTACTACCCGCTAATTCCCCCTTATTTGCCACTGCCTGAACTTTTCAACTATCTGTCGGGAGCCCTTGAAGTCATTTTAGGGTTCGGTTTGATGACGGCCACTTACCGGAAAATGTCGGCTTATGGGATCATACTTTTGATGATTGTATTTATTCCGGCTCATATTCATCACATACAGATGGATGGATGCGTGTCCGATCAAATTTGCATACCGGCGTGGGCGGCATGGATACGGTTGGTAATTGTTCACCCCCTCATTATGCTGTTGGCATATTATATCCGTGAGTAATCTCCGGCAATAAGGCAGCCGGTAGATTCTGCCAGTGGTAAGACGTATTGCTTGTGCATGAAAGAGAGTGCGGATCAGGTCCGCGATGACGTTGGTATGGATACGGGTCGGTTCAAGTCATGCCGCACCCCGATGCGGCATCCCCAATTCTCGCTCGGCCTGTAGATTCTGCCAGTGGTAAGACGTATTGCTTGTGCATGAATGGGAGATCGCGGATCAGGTCCGCGATGATGTTGGTATGGATGCGGGTCAGTTTAAGTCATGCCGCACCCCGATGCGGCATCCCCAATTCTCGCTCGGCCTGTAGATTCTGCCAGTGGTAAGACGTATTGCTTGTGCATGAATGGGAGATTGCGGATCAGGTCCGCGATGACATTGATTAGGATCCGATGCTCTTTAATTTACATATTTAATCATCCGACGGCCTGAAATCTTGCGGCTTGTCGGGTTTGTTATCCAAGATAGACTCGATTTTTTCAATGACGTCATCAGTCAGAAGATTCACTTTATCGATGGCTTTCATGTTTTCCTGTACTTGCTCCGGTTTGGACGCTCCGGTTATGACAGTACTCACATTTTCATTCTTCAGGCACCATGCAAGCGCCAGGTGGGGCATGCTGATGCCAATTTCGTCAGCAACATCTGCAAGCTCGCCAACTTTTCGCAGCCTTTCTTTGCCTTCCTCGCTATCGAGGAGTGATTCTTTCAGCCATTCGTACTGATCCATGGATAGCCGGCTGTCTTCTGGGATGCCATCGTTGTATTTGCCCGTAAGCAGGCCGCTTGCCAGCGGACTCCAGATCGTTGTGCCGAGTCCGATATCATCGTAGAGCGGCTGAAATTCGCTTTCCACTTTGTCGCGGTGAAACATGTTGTATTGCGGCTGATCCATCAGCGGCGGACGCAGACCGTATTCTCTCGCAACCTGGTACGCCTTCTGAATCTGAACCGCACTCCATTCGCTCGTTCCCCAGTAGAATGCTTTGCCGGAGCGAATAACCTGATCCATTGCGCGAACTGTTTCTTCGATAGGCGTGTGAATATCGGGCCGGTGGCAGAAGATTAGATCCACATAATCTGTTTTCATACGCTTGAGTGCAGCATCAGCACCTTCAATGATGTGCTTGTAGGAGAGGCCGGTATCGTTCGGACCGTCACCGCTCCAGAATAATTTCGTGGAGAGTACGAGGTCCGACCGCTTCCAGCCTGCTTTCTTGATGATGTTGCCCATCATGATTTCAGACTCACCCCCGGCATACGCCTCTGCATTATCAAAAAAATTGACGCCGGCATCGTATGCTTCGGTCATACAGTCGTACGCCACCTGCTGATCTACCTGGTCACCAAACGTAACCCACGAGCCAAAAGAGAGTGCTGATACCTTGAGTCCCGATCGTCCTAAATATCTGTATTTCATGATAGTATTTGATTTTGTTTGTTTTAAAAGTTAACGGTATCTGAAGTGACTACGTTCTTTTCGGCTTGATGAAATCTGCATCCAAAAGTTTTAAAGTCGGTTGCAGTATGTATACATTATCACTTTGAAATTCAGATAAGTGCGTTCCCCACCTTTGTAAGGAGGGGACAGGGGTGGTATTCTTAGGAGCATTCGCCGCAAATTTTCTTCGATCTCCGATTAAACCACCCCCTAACGGAATTAGAAAACTTATTGAAATTATTCGTAGTGTGATGTGGATATAAAACTAACTTAGAATCTATAATGAATATCCTGTTTTTGATTGCGGGTGTAATACTGCTAACCATTGGCGGCGAAACTCTTATTCGCGGTGCGTTATCAGCATCCGACCGGCTGGGAATCTCTCCCTTATTGAGCGGTTTGGTGATTGTGGGATTTGGCACGTCATCGCCGGAACTGGCGGTGTCAGTTGAGGCGGCCCTCAACTCAAATCCGGATATCTCCATCGGGAATGTGGTGGGGAGTAACATCAGCAACGTGCTTCTTATTTTGGGTGTTTGTGCGCTCATTACGCCCATGACCGTTCAGCCGTCGGCCCTGAAACGTGACGGACTTGTGGTGCTGGCGGCCACTGTTATTTTTATGATTACCATCATTGGCGGGTTGCTCAGCCGGGTGGATGCCATCATATTATTAGTGCTGCTCGCTGCGTACCTGACGTGGGCCTACATAAGTGAAAAGAATCCGGAGAGTCCCCAGGCTGAGGTTTATGAAGCAGAAGCGAAAGAAGTAGACAAAAAACCGGCCTCAGTTTTTGGGACGGTGGCAGCCATTGTGGGTGGTTTGGTATTGTTGATTGGCGGTTCAAATGTGCTGCTGAAAGGAGCGATTGGTATTGCGGAATCCTACAATGTCTCTGAAGCCGTGATCGGGCTAACGCTTGTGGCAGTGGGCACCTCGCTGCCTGAGCTGTCGATTTCGGTGCTGGCAGCCTTCCGAAAACATGCTGATGTGGCGATCGGCAATATCTTGGGTAGCAATATTTTTAACCTGCTGGGCATTTTAGGCGTGTCGGCCCTCATCACTCCGCTGACCGTTAACCCCAGGATTCTCGCATTTGATCAGTGGGTGCTGCTTGGAATCTCCATTCTCATCCTGGTATTCCTGTTCACGGGCCGGCGCCTGAATCGGTGGGAAGGCGGAGTTCTGCTGTTGGGCTACATAGCGTATGTGGTATTGAGTTTTACGCTTTTTCCAGGCTGACATACGGTTGGTGAAAATAAGCTGAGTCGTTCAGAGTGTCCTTATTATTACGTCTGTAGCGTATGCTGATGTTCGGCCTTTGATATTTGCTTCGGTTTTATCATTATAGTACTATTAATTCGGTGATAACGTGAATAATGTTGGTAGTATGTTGATGTTATGCTTCATGCGAGAAAAATGAAATCTGAGATTAAAATAAGAGTTCTTGTCATTGACCAAGGAGATGACACCATTCATTTCCAAGGATTCTTTAGTAACGAACTCTGCTCAACGACTTTGGAATTTTATGACTACTCAGATGTGTTTCAAGATTCCCGAGTAAGCTAACTGAATTCCCCAAATTGGTTAGTGAAAAAGCCACTTATGAACTTGGAGAAAAAGGAGACAAGTGGGCCTACTACCTTTTGATTGAAGCTTATTGCATTGAACCAAATGGACATTCTGCTTTGAAAATCGAAGCAACTAACAAAGGAACTGGACCTTCACATCACGAATCAAAACTTGAAATCGAATCAGAACCGGCTTCGTTGAACAGATTTGGAAATGGACTAAAGACTTGGATTCCATTGGAAGAAAAGGTATTCGAATGGAGACCAAATGAATGAAAAATAAAAATGGCTATAAGTAACATCGGCTATAGCAAATGGGGTCAATGTGCTAATAAAGAAAGCAATGACATCTTAAAAACCATTATCTCAAAAATAACGTAAATTGGAGTATGGAAAATTTATTAAACAGAATTACTCTAAATCCGGAAATATGCCACGGTAAACCAACCATTAGAAATAAAAGGTATACCGTGGAACTGATTCTTGATCTATTATCAGCAGGAATGACTGAATCGGAGATATTAAAAGATTATCCTGCACTGGAAAATGAGGACATTAAAGCCTGCCTCGCTTATGCTTCAAAAATCACTAAATCAAAAAGCTATTTTAAAACGGCATGAGGTTTTTAGTTGATGCACAACTACCCCCTTTGCTTTGTGAAATACTTAAGAAAGAAGGCATAAAATCAAGTCATGTTGACTCTTTACCAGCAGGTGACGAATCCTCTGATAAAGAAATAACAGAATACGCAGATCAGAATGATTTGATAGTAATAACTAAAGATTTAGATTTTTACTATTCACATATGATCAATGGTGAGCCTAAAAAACTCCTGCTAATAACCACAGGAAACATCAAGAATAAAGATCTATTTGAAATATTTAGAAACAACATAATCAACTTTAAAACCCTTTTTGATAAGTGTAATTACGTAGAACTAAATAATGACGGCTTAATAGGCCACGAAATTTAACGTTCAAAACAGCGTATATAACTTATGCGCGGGAATGCATTAAGTTCAAGATTTATAGTTTGAAACAAGATAATTTTTGGATGAATAAAAAAATTCCTAAGAAAAAAGGTGGAACGAATAAGTAAATGCTCCGAATAACCCTGCATTTCTTAACTCCGGACCGTTGACAATAACATAATCAAGACGAATATGAAGAGAATATATTTCGTCAACCTGAATAAAAGTTGGCTTTTGGTCACGGTTGTCATTTTATCAATCGTATGTTTATGTGTTGTAATATTTGAACTGATTCCATTCGAGAATTCGGAAATAAATAAATGGATTAGCGTCACCGGATTTCTTCTACAAGCACTGTTTTTCAGCATGATGTTTTGGTTTAGAAACTATGTTCAATGGAATAGAAAGGGAGCATTTATCCGAATGAATTCTTTTCTGGGCAAATCGGTGAGATTTGATGAAATAAGATCGACCGAACTAAATGATCAAGAGTTGACCATAATCAAAACTAATGGTCAAAAAGTCATGTTTGATTTGACTGAAATTGCTGCATCAGACACTTAAAAACTGAATGAAATAATTGTAAAAAACACTGTTCTCAACAATGTATAAGCTAAATTGCGGCGGATTCGATTACGATTGAAATCATTCAGATTTTTAAGTTATCAATTCATTTATCCAAACCCGTCGTCCTTACACAACCTTGACCTTATCCCAAATCATCCACAACGCCGGATTCGTATTTGAATTGGAGTCAAGAATGAAGATCTTTAAACCGAATGTGATCCACTGTTCATAAGTTGGGTTAACCGGCATGCTAAGAGCAGTGTTTTTTTAAGAAATTGAATGACAGATATAGTAGAATGGATTTAAAATTATCAGGAAAAGTAGTGAAAGTGCTGGATGAACAATCCGGCGAAAGTAAAAACGGCCCCTGGAAAAAGCGGGACTTCATCCTCGAAACGCCGGGCAAGTATCCCCGGAAAGTGTGCATTACTCAGTGGGGCGAGCAGATCGATCAGGCCGACGTTAAAGAAGGTGAGGAGATTACCGCCTTTATCGATATTCAGAGCCGCGAATACAAAGGCAACTGGTACACGGATGTAAAAGCATGGAAAGTAGAGCGGGGAGCCGGTGGATCTAATGATTCGGTAAACCCGGATGATAATGTGATTGATCTCGGCCCGCCCGTTGATGAAGATGATGTGCCGTTTTAAGGTTGAGGTTCTTTGTTTTGACTTCACTCAGCCTCAACCTTCTTCGAGAGGGCAGCGCGGGTCGTATCGCACACGGAATTACTAAAGGCTGAGGTTCTTTGTTACCACTCTCCTCAGCCTCAACCTTCTCTGAAAGGGCAATACGGTTCGCTACGCACACGAAATTACTTGAGGCTAAGGTTCTTTGATTCGGCACGCCTAAGCCTCAACCTTTTCCGAAAGGGCAGCGCGGTTCACATCGTGTACAGAATTACTAAAGGTTGAGGTTCTTGGTTACGACTCTACTCAGCCTCAACCTTCCCCGATAGGGCAACGCGGTTCGTATCACACACGGAATTACTTG
Source organism: Rhodohalobacter sp. 8-1 (assembly GCF_038150125.1). Lineage (NCBI taxonomy): Bacteria > Pseudomonadati > Balneolota > Balneolia > Balneolales > Balneolaceae > Rhodohalobacter > Rhodohalobacter sp. 8-1. The sequence goes on from NZ_JBBVMF010000003.1 coordinate 192,730, forward strand.
AGGTTGAGGTTCTTCGTTTCGGTTTCACTCAGCCTCAACCTTCCCCGATAGGGCAGCGAGGGTCGTATCGCACACGGAATTACTTGAGGTTGATGCTCTTTGTTTCGGCACGCCTTAGCCTCAACCTTTTCCGAAAGGGCAATACGGTTCGCTACGCACACGAAATTACTTGAGGCTAAGGCTATTTGTTACCACTCCCCAAAACCTCAATCTTCGTCGAAAAGGCAACGGAACTGCTGAACTAATTACTCTTTGAATTGCGGTACCAATCTATGATCCGTGTTCTGCTCAAACGCATAGGCAATTTCCAGCAGTACCGGTTCACTCCAGGCGCGGCCGAAGAATGAGACGCCAACCGGTAGTCCGTCAATAGATCCCATCGGCAGGGAGATAATGGGGTAGCCCGCGCGGGCGGATGGTGAGCTGGAGGATAGCTGAAAGTTATCGCCGAGAATGAGGTCCGTTTTCCAGGCGGGCGAGCCTGTTGGCGATACCAATGCATCCAAGTTGTTTTCGTCCATCACGCGATCAATTCCTTCTTCGCGGCTGACCCGCAGCATCCGCTCACGGGCGTTTTGATACTCTTCGGAATCGAGGCCGCCTTTTTCAGCAGCCGTTAAAATCAGGTCGTAGTCAAAGCGGTCCCTCATGGTGTCGGAATTTAAAATCTGCTTGGCCATCTCTTCCATCGAGGCAACAATCGCATCGTTATTAAGTGATTCCAAATAATCGTTTACGCCGTTTTTGAATTCGTAGAGCAATACCTGGAAAGCGTCGCCGCCAATATTTTCTTCTGTGATGTCATCAATCTCAATTACTGTGGCTCCCAGATCTTCCAGGGTTCGCATGGTTTCAAGCATGAGCGTATCCACCCGGAAATGATTACCCATTGGCCCGGTGTAAAATCCGATTCGTTTTCCTTCGAGTCCGTCTTCATTTAAAAACTGCGTATAGTCGTTATGAATGTGATCAGCAGCATCAACAGAAAGCTGATCGCTGCGATCCGGCCCTGCCAGTGCGCCCAGCAGAATTGCGGCGTCGCGAACGGTTCGCGTCATCGGGCCGGCGCTGTCTGTGGTATATGAAATCGGAATGATTCCGCCGCGGCTCCACACACCCACGGTTGGCTTCATCCCAACGATTCCGTTTGCGTTGGACGGGCACACAATGGAGCCGTTGGTTTCGGTGCCGATGGTCAGCGTTGCCAGGTTTGCTGATGCTGCCGCGCCTGATCCCGCACTCGATCCGCAGGGGTTCCGTGACGTTTCATACGGGTTGTTCACCTGGCCGCCCAGCGAACTCCATCCGCTTGACGAAAAGCTGCTGTGGAAATTGGCCCACTCGCTTAAATTGGTCTTCCCCAAAATAACAGCCCCGGCATCGCGAAGTTTATCGGTAATAAATGCGTCAGTCGGTGGTATAGATCCTTCCAAAAACAGAGATCCGGCTGTGGTAGGCATATCCGCCGTGTTGATATTATCCTTCAACAGGATAGGTACGCCATGAAGAGGCCCGCGGACATTACCATCGCGCCGTTCCTGGTCGAGCCGGCTCGCGATGTCAAGTGCATTGCCGTTCACCGTAAGAATTGAATTAAGAGAAGGCCCGGTTTGGTCGATTGTTTCAATGCGATTCAGGTAAGCTCGAACCACCTGGTTAGAGGTCAAGTCTCCTGATTCATATCTCTCCTGAAGTTCACTGATGTTTATCTCTTCCAGCCCAAGGTTCTGAAATTCTGATGAGTCTTGTGAAATAGTACAGCCAGATAAGAGCAGTAGAATGGGTAGGATCAGTAATCTGTGTTTCATACGGAGAGAGCATTGATTAACATTTCACCGAAAGTAAGGCATATTTCAGGTGGGGGTCAACTATACTGGATATATCACCAAGAAATATTTATCAGCATGCGAAGGTAAAAAGGCTTAAGGACTTTTAGGCTGGTCTTTTTTATTCTGCAAGGAAGGCGGGGGGGGCAAAAACTGGTAGTTACTCCACATTGAGCGATAGGAAGCAATCTGTTAATCATAAGTGGTTTAATTCCCCGACCCCCAAAAATATGCTCCTCATAGGCCGATAAATTGTAAGTTCTAAATTGATACCTCGTGGGCTCTGCCCCGAGGCAGTTCATCAAAAGCACCTATTCAGCTCGTGATGCATCCACGGCTTACATCACTCGGACTCCCCTTCGATTGAATTCATTTCTTCTGCGGAATCAATCGCCTCGGGGTGCTTGGGACGACTGCCTTCTCTTACCCCGCACTGCGCGCCGAAACAACACGGCGCTTGGGCGGGGCTACTGAGCTGTCGCCCCTGTCGGGGCTTTTTGTTTCGCAAAGGCGCGAAATCTATTAACGTTGGTAAAAAAACAAAGCATGTGCTCTAAAAATGAAATCGTCTTTAAAAGCTTAAGAGTAACCCTTTTTCCAATCTGTCACTGGCAGCCACTAATGTTGTCCAAAAAAGCAGGGCGACACCATTTCAGAGGTGACAGGATGCGGTATCCGATCCGGAAGGGGGGTAGTCCGCCGGCTGACGGAGGGGTGTTCATTAAGCCATTCCTGGTTTTTTACAATCTGTCACTAGCCGAGCTTACAGTTCCGAATCAGGATGGGAGATGCCGCATTGTGGTGCGGCATGACCAGGTAATCTTAATAAACCTTTCAAGACGATTTGTCGAACGTAATGTTTTCAGCTTTAGAAAATGATTTAGCCAGCGACTCTCTATTTACAGGCTTAGGAATAAAATCTATAAAGTTCGTTGTTTCTGCGCGCTTATAATTGTATTGGTCGCTGTTGCCGGAAATATAGATAACCGGGATCATGCTTTTATCCTGGATGGATTTTGTAGCCATGATGCCATCAATATCATCCTGTAAAGATATATCCATGGTGATGACGTCGGGCTTGAGCTTAAGTGCCATCTCTATGGCCTCGGCCCCTGTCGTTACTTTGCCAACTACTTTGTACCCCAGACTTTTGATTAGCTTTTCCAATAGAATAGACTGAATCATCTCGTCTTCAACAATAAGGATATTTTTGACGGGGTTTTTTTGATGGTTGTATGACCCATTACCGCTGTGACCGTTAGTTGATGAGACATCTCCGTTTTTGGCTTTACCGATTGTGTTAGTAAGCTCCTCGGGGACCTTTTTTGCCTCAAAAAGGCTAATGGAAGACGTATTAGAACCGGATTTAGTTTTTTCTTTACCGTTATGTTCTCCTTTTTTAGATATCGATTGTTGAAGTTCTTTTACAACAGCCGGGACAAGGGCCCCCATTTCTTGTTTTGATAAGGTTGCTTTTGCCCCGTTCTCCAGGAGCGTTGAGGCTATGTCTTCCGGCAGAGCGTCTGAAATTAGCAAAAACGGGATGTTAAGGTCAGAATCATTCAGAATGTCAAGAGCCTCCACGCTGTCAAAACCGGGCATATTATGATCGCATAACACTATATCCCAACGATCTTTCCGGATGGCTGATATTAAACCTGCAGCTGATTCAACTCTGTGTGACTTTGGTTTAAAGCCTCCTTTTCGCAGATGCCGGATCATTAAATCCGCATCATCTCTGGAATCTTCAACAATTAATACGCGAACAGGATGGCCTGTTTTTAAAACTCGTCTGTTTTTCTCCGAAAGCATATTAGAACCTTTATAAACAGTTAAATGAGCAATATCGTCCTTTCGACGACCTTTAAATGACAATGGTTAGTCACTACCGGTGATTATTATCGGAGTGAAAACTGCGCAGTTAAATTAGAATTTAAGATTAGTTTCTTAAGTCTCCACTGTTTTCGCCTATAAAGTGTTTACTAACTCTATGACTGCAAAAGATTTGGTCTTAAGTGGGGTGTTATGGCTTATAAATTAATGAAAATAAATGACTTAGAATCGGTATGGGGTAGGCTCCGTAATAGTCTCGGATATATCAGTAATTATCTGTTGGAAAGGTGACTGAGTGATCAATCGTAGTAACAATTAGTTATGACCAGTTTCTTCTTTATCAGACTGAGTTTTTCAGGCCTGCGACCTTTTTAGTTTTGATTGGCAACTCATCTAATGATGACGATGATATTTACTCATAAGCGGTTTAATTCCCCGACCCTTTGGGTTGGACGAGATGAAAGTCCCTCCTTGCGAGGAAAGGGGCACTCACCCAGTGGCTTATACGTTTAAAAAATTATGGATTTCAGGTTATTACCTCATGGGCTCTTCCACGAGGTGTTCCATTTATACCTTTTGACCTGAGTTCGAAGAATACCTATTAAACGGTCGTTATGATGCCCAGATCGATAAGAGGGTCTCAAGTTTTTCAGGTGAGATGGGTTTGCTGATGTAGTCTGTTGCGCCATGTTTGAGGCACTCCTCACGATCGCCTTTCATTGCTTTTGCCGTGACAATAAACACCGGGAGATCTCTCATTGATGGATTTTGCCTGATCTTTTCAATTGTTTCAAACCCGTCCATCTCGGGCATCATCAGGTCGAGAAGCACGAGCCCAATCTCCTCTTTGTGAGTCTGCAGCATGCGGAGCGCTTCATGGCCATTTTCTGCTCGCCGAACTGTCCGACCGCTGTTTTCAAGAAGTGAGGAAATGGAAAAATAACTTTGATCATCGTCATCAACCAGAAGAACCCATTGCTGTTGCGAAGTACTTATGGATGCTTCCGGTTTTTCGGTTTTATCTGATGGTTGAATTAATTCTGAAATACGGCTCATCAATCGCGAGTGGCTGCCAATATTCTTAAGAATTACATCGGATGCGTGTGTCAGAAGCTCTTCCTTCTGGTGGTTAGTCAAAGACCGGCCCGAGTAAATGATGACGGGAATATCTGCAAGTTTAGGATCGTCAGACAATTGCAGCAGCACGTCCTGCCCGTTAGCATCGGGGAGGGTCAGGTCGAGCACGATGCAGTTGACTGAAGCAGCCTCCAGGGTTTCAAACGCTTCCCGGGCGGTTGTGGCGATAAGGCAGCGATCAACAATTTCTTCGGCGAACTCACTAAGTGCTTCGTTATGAATTTTATTATCATCGATTAGCAACAGGGTTCGTTCAGTCTCATCAGACTCAGCCGAGGTCCCGGGCGGCGGAGTGGTCAGCAATGCCCGGATGTTTTGCGAACTGAGAGGCATAGACATTTTACCAGACAACCCTTTCATATCAACTGCCGGCATAGGATGCGTTTCGTCAGTAATCATCCAGATGGCGTATTCATGAGTGTTATCGTTCAACAAGTGTTTAGCTACACTCCACCCACTAAAATTTGACGCATAAGGGTCAATCAATACCGTAGAAGGAGAATATCGTGCTACTTCTCGTAAAGCATCTTTACCGCTGCTTATAACGTTCAATGTTCCGGAATGGTCGTCAATTTGTTCGGTTAGTGTGCTGATAAGATGTCGGTTATCGGAAATGAGTGTCATGCGCTCTGCCCTGTCGGCTTCATCTTTAAAATCGGGGGGCTGATGAAGTCTTTCAGGTCCATGTTTTCTTTGCGGCTCTGCATCGGCCGCTTCTTTAAGCGGGATTGATAAGTTAAACGTGCTGCCCATGCTTTCCCTGCTTTTGAGTGTAAGAGTGCCGCCCAGCAGTTCGGCTATATGCCGGCAAATGGAGAGCCCAAGGCCGGTTCCTCCAAATTTCCGCTGCGTTGATCCATCAGCCTGCCTGAAACTTTCAAAGACCAGTTCTTGCTTATCGGCGGGAATACCTATGCCGGTGTCTTTTACAGAGAAGATGATCTGATGCTCGTTAACCAAAGAAGAGGTTTTTTCTGTAAAAACATCGAGATCAATGCGTCCTTCTTGCGTAAATTTCATAGCGTTTGAGAGCAGGTTTCTGAGTACTTGTTCGAGCCGGAGCTGATCAGATACCAACCTGCTGGGGCAGTTATCATAAACCGTGACGGAGAAGTCCAGTTTTTTTTCATCTGCAATGGGTTCAAAAACATCGCTTACATTTGCGACAAGACTTTTCAGTTCAATTGTCTCAAAAGAGAGTTCCATCTCACCGGATTCTATTTTTGAGAGGTCAAGAATTTCATTAATGAGGCTGAGAAGGTTTTTGCCGGACTCCTGAATGACATCGATATATTTTTGCTGATCCCCGGTAAGATTCCCGCTTTTTGATTTTAAAAGGAGCTTGCTAAGCAGGAGTATGGAATTTAGCGGGGTGCGAAGTTCGTGGCTCATATTGGCCAGGAATTCCGATTTATGCTTAGAGTGTTCGGCCATCTCCCTGGCAATATCCTTTTGCTCTTTTATACGCCGGGCATCTTTTTCGCGGTCAGTGAGGTCAAACCCGATAGCGGTAAAAAACTGCTGGTCGTTCTGGCGGATCAGCTGCAGATGAATTTCAATCGGGTAGGTCGTGCCATCTTTCCGGATATGCTTTGTGAGATAGAGATCTTTATCAAGTTTGCCATCAAGTAACGGCTGAATAATCCGGTTGAAATCGTCGGGTGTTTCAAGGTATGGATTGATGTCGATGGGCGTCATCTCGTGAACATCGTCCTCATCATACCCCAGGTTGTTAAGGGCCGCTTCATTCAGGTATCGATACTTTAGTGTCCGGCAATCAAAAATATAAATTTCATTCAGGCTATTTTGAATGACGGTGAGCAGCCGGTCTCGTTCAATCTGGGCTTGGCGATGTTTTTCTCTGAGTTTGGCCTCCTTCAGTTCGCGTTCAATGGCAGGCACAAGCCGCTGCAAGTTATCCTTCATCATATAATCATTAGCGCCGGCCTTCATTGCTTTTACGGCAAGCTCTTCACCGATAGCGCCCGACACAAGAATGAAAGGAATATCCAGATTATGTTCCTTGAGTATCGCCAGAGCGGTAAGCCCATCGAAGCCCGGCATGGAATAGTCGCAGATAATGAGGTCACAGCTGTTCTCCTGAAGGGCACCAACGAAACCGTCTTTGGTATCCACGGAATGGACGTCAGGGACATATCCGCCCCGGCGAAGATTCATCAAAATGAGCTCTCTGTCGTCAACGGAGTCATCAACCAGTAAAAGTTTAATCGATCTTTTTGGAGTGGTCATATGAGATGGTTGTAGATGAAAATACCGGGATCAAACGAAATGACAGTATACTGAAAATTTAGAACCGTGTGAAGATCGTTGGTGAGATTCGAAAAGGGGTAAAGGAGTGTATTCCGTTTTCTTGAACTGGATCAGATCCCTATTTCAGATTCACGGCCTCAACGAACATACCCATGCCCCCCATAACGGACGCTTTGCGTTGTATTGTGATTCTTTCCTCTCTCCAGATGGGATTTGAAAGCTCCTTACATGTTTCATGTCTGAAATTTGCTCATGGCATTGATCTTACATTCAAAAAGCGCCAAAAATGATCCACTGCGAATTGTACAACAAAATTAAATTATGAGAAAAAAGAGCCGATAAGTAAAAAAAGAACAAGCCCAGGATGCATTAGTAGGGCTGTATAATATTCGGAAAGCTGCGCCATACAAAAGAATTGAAATATGACATGAAAAAGATTCCGACAGATCTCGAAATACTTACAGAAATCTATAACCGGTACCAGGATACGTTTCGTGCCTATGCAACTGAAGAGCCGGACAGGATTGCGAGGATCCGGGTTCCAATAGATATTGCCGAGGTAGCGGAAGAGGTGGGTGTAGATGAAGACATGGTATTTGGCCGCCTGTATTATCACTTCAATAAAAAATACAGCTACCGGGACGAAAATGGTGATAGGATTACCTTTTTTACATCTCTGAAATTTGAGGGCATGAGCGTTAATTTTCCGCTTGTAGCATCTGTTCTGGCCGATCTTGAGACTGAAAACATGAAATATAAAACAGCAATCTCATTAGCAACAGGCGCTATTTCTATGTCTGTTATAGCGCTGGCACTCTCACTGTTTGCCTGAGTTAAGAGATGGTTTACAAAGCCCTCTGAGAAAAGAATACTTCTAAAGATTTACCTCAATCATGAATACTTAAGTAAGATTCCCCAATACCCAATTTTACACCGGGGGGACATTAAGCGTGAGCCAGTACTCACTAATCAGCACGGCAGCTTTTTCGAATTCGATAAAATCAACAGGCTTTTGGATATAGCTGTTGGCCCCAAGGTCGTAACTCTTATTGATGTCTTTGTCTTCACCGGAGGAGGTCAGTACAATTACGGGCGTATGTTTGGTAGAGCCGGAGGACCTAATTTTCTTGAGGATGGTAAACCCGTCAATGATCGGCAGGTTTAAATCAAGCAAAATTAAGTCGGGCGGCAAATGGTTGTTTTTTTCGATAGTCTCATCATTGTAAAGGTAGTCAAGTGCCTGGGATCCGGTTTCTACAAGTTTGATATTCGCATAGTTTAGCTTCTTAAGTGCACGCATCGTCAGCACCCCATCGTCGGGGTTGTCCTCAATAATAAGGATAGATTTATCTGAAGGATGCATATTTATTTAGCTTTATTTTATTATAGTGACGGGCTGTTCATATGATGATATCTGTTTTTTACCGAATGTACTCTAAGTTGATAATAACGTATAGTTCTAAAAATACATTGCCGCAGATGTATGCGAATCGTGCCAAGATTATCGGCAAATATATAACTATCTGAATTAGTAAGGTACATTCTAATCAATGCTTTGATTTGGACTGGTTCTCATCGTAAAACAAAACTCAGCGCCTTCTCCCGGTTCCCCTTCAGCCCATATTTTACCGAGGTGACGGTGAATAATTCGCTGAACCGTAGAAAGACCTATGCCTGTTCCCGGAAAATCTGTCTCTTTGTGAAGTCGCTGAAAGGGAGTGAAAAGCTTTTTCGCGTAGTTCATGTCAAAACCTGCACCGTTATCGCGCACAAAGTAAACAATCTCATCATCAACATTTTTTGACCCGACCTCAATGCGGGTTGTCTCCTCTTTTGAGGTAAACTTCCAGGCGTTTTCGAGCAGATTTTGTAGCACAACTTTCATCAGGTTTTCATCCCCCATAACATACATATTGGGCTGGATGATGACTTCTGTGTCCCTGTCCGGATTCATTTCTATCAGGGAGTTAGATATTGACTCCGCAATGTCTGACAGATTAATTCTTTTTTTGGACAGCTCGGTCCGCGATACCTTTGCCAGTTTAATCATGTCGTCTATCAAGGTAGACATTCGCTGGGCGGCAGACCGAACACGATTGAGGTAGTTTGTTGCTGTAGAGTCGAGGGTGTCGCCGTAATCTTCAATAAGAGCCTGGCTGAACCCGTCTATGCTTCGCAGCGGCGCACGCAGGTCGTGAGAAACTGAATAGCTGAACGCTTCAAGCTCTTTATTGGCAATCCGGAGCATTTTTGTGCGCTCAATGACTTTATTTTCGAGCTCATCATTCATCCGCGCAATCTGCCGCTCCGTTTTCTTTCGTTCGGTAATATCTTTGGATATACCCCGGTAGCCCTTAAAAATTCCATTGTTGGTAAAAAGGGGGATACCGCTTGTTTCAAAAATGGCGATGTTGCCATCCGAATCCTCGAAATACTGTTCAACGCCCACAAACGCCTCCTGCCTGATGGCCAGTTCCGTAAACTCTTCTTCTACTTCTTCGCGCTGGTGGGCAGGTGTAAGGTCGAGGATGGAGCTTCCTAAAACATTATTGAGCTCGTAGCCAAGAATAGTTTGAATTTTCAGGCTTGAGTAGGTGAAATGGAAATTTTCATCAATTTCCCAGATCCAGTCATTTGTAGTTTCGATGAGGCTCCTGTAGCGCTCCTCACTTTTCCGGAGGGCATCTTCAACCTTTTTGCGGTCGGTGATATCCTGTATGTAGCCTACAATTTCCGTCAGGTTTGAGTCCTGGTCGTAACTGCCGGTCGCTTTTAAAATGGTGTAGACGTTTTCTCCATCAACCCTGGAGGCAGGCATTTCGTGATTGTTAATCTGCTCTTTTTGCTGCAGGCTTTCCCAAAAAAAGACCTGGTGCATGTAGTTTGTAAACCGGTCGTTAAAATTACTTTCAAGTGCAGCTTTTTTCGATTTAAAACCAAAGAGCGTCATAAATGCCTGGTTACACTCTTTTATGATACCAATGGGTGAGGCGATGAAGCTTGGGTTTAAATCTTCTGTGAAAAGTGTCCGGTAGCGTTGCTCAGAATTTCGGATCTCTTTTACATCATATTTTTTTTGAAGAAGGCGTTTCAGCTGGGGGAGTAGTTTCTGAAGATGTCGTTTCAGATCCGATAGTTTTTTGGTCTCATCGGTGTAAAAAAGACGAATCAAATCATTTCTGCCACTTCCAAAAGCCACCTGCAGACAAATGGAGAGAATGCGGTTTTGCTGCCTCAAAGATTCAGGGAGCGTCTCATCATCTGTGAATGATTGATCGGCAATCCAGACTTCATCAATTACCTCCAGGCTCGGTTTAAAAAACTCGCTGCCGTTTCCGGATAGTCCGATCAGGGATTCTGCCTCAGTAAGACCCGAGTTGCTTCTGTAGTTATGAAGGATGATCCAGACTGAACTTTTCGCCAGCTTTGATCTGCACTCCGCATACACCGGTTTCATCTGCCCGGCTAAAATCCTGAGCGTCTCGCCCAGAGCCGTATGGTAGCTGTCGGCCAGGAAGATCTCGCGGGTCAGCTCCGGCAGAAGTTGCTCTGCACTACCCGTTGTTTTGCCGGACGATTTGTTCATAGTGAGGATGGATCCGTCTGATTATTTACACCACATTAAAATATGCGTAGCATTTTGATAAGCCAAGAACAGAAATGATAATTGATGATAATGCAAAATTGCCACCTGCAAACTCGGATAATTATACTTCCTGAAACTACTTTTTTTTACGATTTATTTTGAAAAAAACTCTATTAAAACTCCTGCCGACATTAGGGGCCCTTCGCCTGCTTTCCGAAGCTTCAGCGTTGGCCGGACTCGGCTATCGGTGACAGAGATTTTTGGGAGCCATTCATGCAGGCGGCGTGGAACAACGTATTGCAACAATCTCAGTAAGGTATGCCGCTCTTGCTGACCGCAATACCTTTTCATGTCGACTGAATCCCGATGTATTTTTAAGCGGGATGAGCGGAGACATCTCCTTGTTCTTAGATCCATCTTAAACGATGGCTTATAAACTCCTTCCGCGAAGGACGCTGCCTTTCGCTACCAGTGACAGATTCTAAACATGACGTTTACTCCCCATACTTTTCCCTAACTAGGGGACAGGTGGACCGTAAATAGTAGGGAAAACTCCCGGCTATGATGGCTTCCGGGCACGGTTTGCCCGCACGGGTACACTTTGAGAATGCTCACCTTGTGAGCGCTCAAACTGATTTCTCCCGTGCTGTGATGCACCATAGGCACAGGCACCCATGCTATCCCTTTACCCAACAAGGCCGGAGACCTTAGTCCTAAGGAATATTTCTTGAGCAAAGACTCTAATTATCCCTGTCACTTCTTAAATGGGTTTGCCCTGTTTTTCGGCAAAAATCAGCGGCTATCGATGACAGTCGTTGTTTATTGAAAAAGACGGTTCATACGCCTGAAAAGTCGAAAAAGGTAAAGTGCCGCGCCGCAAAGCTTTTTTGAGTAAAAAATAATCAAAGCTTAATCTACCTGTAAACTTCTGATTGTCATCAACATATAGATTAAGATGTATACCGAACTGCATATTTGGCTGATTGGCAGAATATGCGGATGTATAGATGGGTTACTGCCGACATAATTGTCATTAAGATTTTTTAATATTAGAAATATTTTATATCATGACGTTGGTGATTTTCAAAGTCGGTTAGTGCAGTACAGCCGCAGAAGATATCGGCAATTATACTGAAATAGATCTACAGGCATTTGTATACATTTACTATTGAGGAATGATGGATAGGAAGTATAGCCCAAAGAAACGGCGGGGAACTGTCGAGTCGTATATGCAAAAGAACAATCATGCAGCCGACGATAAGAAATATTACGAATTAGAAAGCCTCAAACGAAAGTACAAGCATCTTAAAGCTGTGCATCAGCTGCAGAATCGGACGGTGCGGCACTTTATGCATAATGTGATGTCGCCGCTGAGTGCAGTTTCGGGTTACCTGGAACTCCTCATCAACAATCTTGACGGCCAGCAAAAAGCAGACAAGCTTTCAAGGTACAGCAAAAATATTGGTGACGGACTGAATGAAATAGGGTTCCTGCTCGAGCAGCTACACGACATATACAAAGAAGACACCTATGATGGCAGTACGTCAGGATCAGGGCAGCCGGTGGTTGAGCTGAACTGGCTGGTGAATGAAGTGAAGCAAATTGTGTCGAATTCTACAGAGCTCAGGGCCTCGTCAATTACCTTTATTGAATCAGGCGAGCCGGTATTTGTCAAAGCTGAACTGTTTCAAATCAAGCTGATGATCTATAATCTTATCATGATAGCGGATGGCTTCTCATCTGAAAATGGCACGCTTGAAGTTGAGGTAGACCGGGACGAATCAGAGTTTGCTCTTCTCATAAAAAATTCGGGTGATATAATCACTGACAGATCACTCAAAGAGATTTTTAAATCAAGAGAAATCATGCGGTTAACGGATGATGTTGAGGGTGACAGTCCGGCGCTTCTTGGCCTGAAAATTTGCGCCCAGATAAGCGATCAGATTAACGGAAGAATCATCATGGATAAACGCGATCGTAAAACGCCCCAGTTTGTATTGACCGCTCCCGTTTCTGACTCAGGATCACCATTTTAGACCCCCTTCGACGCATCCTTAAGCAATGATATGGCAGTGAAGTCCTTTCGGTGTTTTAAAAAGCTGCATCTGAAATTCGTGGAGCTGATCCCTGAAATTTTCAAATTTGGCCGGAATTTCTCCGGTTGGCGCAAATATGGTAAAGTCGGTAACCTCCCGTTCGTTTCTGAACTTCGCCTGAAGGACATGGATTTTGTCGTGATCAGGCACTAAAAAGTAGTCAAGCATCTCTTTGAAACTCACGTTGAAAGAAAGCTTCAACAATTCGTGAAATGTGCCCTCATCTTCCGTTTCGGCATCAGGTGCCTCAACGTTGATATTTTTCTTCTCTTCATCTTCCGGTTTGCTCCCGTCCTCTGCAAGACGAAATGTCGGCACCAGCTGTGTAAGCTGGTTATAAGGCGCGAATCCCTGGAGAGGCTGCACGCCTTCTACGGCATGACCTGACGATACTGAGGCGGGAAGGACAAAGTTATTTAACATTCTGTACCTGAACGTCGGCGGTGGTTTCTGTGAGATACTAATAAGTTATTATCGACTCACCATTCTGAATATTAATTCTCTGTCCTCAAAAGCTTTATGGCGGGAGATTTTACAATGACATTAAGATGCCCGGGCGGTAAAAAAGATCGCCATAGCTTAAGGTTTTTTAATCTTTCCCGATAACATTCTGGAGCTAATAACAGCAAATAGAGCGGGCCGACGGGCAGGATAACAGCACTGCATCTCCAGGAGACATTCAGGAACAAAAGCAGTCAAAGATCCGAAATAATTGCCCGGAAACAGGTAAATCCGCAACTCAATACTGATTTAATAGAACGAAAGGAGTAAGAATGGGTAAAGTTAAGGCGCTTGTTGTTGATGATTCAAAAATAATGAGAAGTGCGGTAAAGCGGGCACTTGATCAGCTGATGCTGGCTGATTTTGAATATGTGGAAGCGATGGACGGACAGGATGCCCTCGACAAATTCAACGACGAGATTCAGATTATGTTTGTAGACTGGAACATGCCAAACATGACAGGTGTGGAATTCTCAAGGGCTGTTCGTGATAAGGGGGATACCGATCACATCCCGATTATTATGGTGACGGCAGAAAAATCTATGGGTAAAGTGGATAAAGCGCTGAACGAAGGCGGTGCCAACGAATATATTACCAAGCCTTTTACAGCAGATAAGATGCACAAAACAATCAGTCGCTATTTCGATGATGATGGGAATATCATTGGCGAAGAGAGTGAGGAAGAGGAAGAAAAAAGTTTCTTTTCAAGTATCCTGAAATCGTAAAAAAGAAATCTTAGAAATGATACCTAAAAGTCTAAACGGCATCAACGAAATCCCCACTGAAATAATTGGGCTGGTTAAAGAATCAGTGATAAATACATTCGCCTCTATCATTGGCAGTGAGCCAAGCTACATTGAGCAGAATGGACAGGCGAAATCCCTGAACGGAATTATCGGAAATATTGCGGTTTTTAACCAGCAGCATACGCTTTCGCTAATGATTGTAATTCCACGGGAAACTGCTCTTAAACTGTCTGAAGTGTTTATCGGGGCGGAAATTCCGTTTGAAAGTGATGATATGGGAGACCTGGTAGGAGAAATATCTAACATACTTGCCGGCGATGTTGCAGCCAATATCGAAACGGTAGGGTTCAGAGGGCAATCCTCATTGCCAACAGCAACCCGCGGGAGCGACCTTACGCTGTTTATGCCAAGTAAACCCCCTACTGAGAAAATGAAATTTGTCGGCCCCAGCGGAGAATTTTGGGTGAACATGGCATTAAGCGAATCCAGATAAAGGACGTATTTATGAGTGATCAAAATGAAAAAAATGTAGAGGTTCTTGCCGAAATTATTCGGGCATTGGCCGATGTGTGGCCAAACGACCGAGAAAATGTGATGGTGGCAGGAGCAAAATTTGAAGCGTTTATCAGCGAGCTGGGCGACCAGGGTGTTCAGCTGCAGCGCCTGATTAACTTTGCCTGGAAAGGTCTTAAGCATCTCTACGAGAAGGACGACTATTTTACAAGCGTAAAGACGTCTACAATGCAGGGTGTTAATACCATCAGGGAGTATATGATTGCCGATGGTAACATTCCTGTTGAGGATTTTGAGCGCTCATGCAGCGATCTTGAAAAGGCAATATCCGGCGGAAAAGAATCAGCTGACAAAGTTATCGAACTTGATGAGATTAACGAGGAAGAAGTAACAAAGAATGACAGGTCCAATGAGCCGAAACAAGCGGATGAGCCGGATGAACGCATCAAAGGCGTAACGATTGATGATCTGGCATCGAATATTATGATGCTGAATGAAGAAACCATCAAGACGGAAGAGCTGGAGCTGCTTACAAAAATTCTTCGGCATTTATCCAAGCAAGAATCTGGTGAAGCATCGGTGGCTTTGATAGCTGCAGCTGAAAAGGCTGAGGAGATTGCGGGCAAAAAGTCTCCTGAAGAAGGATGGCTCATGTTTATTTCGGAAAAAACAGAACAGGCCATTGAAGCGGTCAGTGAAGAAGGATGGGCGTCTGATGAGTCATCTGCTGAGAAAACTCATCAACCCGAAACAGAATCAGCCAGTGAAGAACCCGAGGTATTTTTAATTCCAACAGATTCTGAGCCCGGTATGCTTGGCGAATTCGTAACCGAGTGTTCCGACCTGGTTGAAACCGCCGAAAGTGCACTGCTCGATCTCGAAGAATCGCCGAATAACGACGAGCTAATAAACACCGTATTCAGAGCATTTCATACGGTAAAGGGAACATCTGCTTTTATGGGGCTCGACCCGATATCGGAATACACTCATTCGGTTGAAACGCTGTTAAGCATGGTGCGTGAGGGAGAACAGCAGTTTGATATGGCATGTGCCGATATCACCCTGGAGTCGATCGATATTCTGAAGAAGATGCTGGGAGTGGTGGAAACCAGCCAGCCCGGAGACCCGCTGCCTAAGCCGCACGGATACGACCGCATGATGAAAGTTTTGAACCATATTTTTGATGACAACGACTCGCCTGCCGACGCACTGAAAAAAGAAGGGGGCACAGTTCCACCACCGGTGAAAGCGGAAAGCACTCAGTCTGTCAGCCAAAATAATGAATCAGCTCCTGAAAATGAAGCTGGTGCACCTGATAAATCGAATCAGAAATCTGAGGTAGAATCTACGGTTCGTGTGAATGTGGGCAGGCTCGACAGGCTGATTGATATGGTTGGTGAACTTGTGATTGCACACTCCGTCGTGGCACAGGATAGCTCTATTTCGGATGATTCGGACCTGATGAAAAAAGTGAACCACACATCAAAAATTTTACGTGAACTACAGGATACCAGTTTGATTCTGAGGATGGTTCCGCTTCGTGCCACCTTCCATAAGATGAACCGCCTGGTGCGTGATCTTGCCAGAAAAGCGGGCAAATCGGTCAAATTTTCAACAATAGGTGAAGATACCGAGATTGATCGCAATATGGTCGACATCATCAATGAGCCGCTGGTTCACATGCTAAGAAACGCTCTTGACCATGGAATTGAAGATCCTGACACCCGTAAAAGTGCAGGCAAGCAGGAGACGGCGAATATCTGGCTGCGAGCTTACCAGGAAGGTGGTAAGGTTGTCATTGAAATTGAGGATGACGGAAAGGGAATTAACAAAGAAAAAGTACTCGCCAAGGCTATAGAAAAAGGCCTGGTTGATCCCGATAAGAAACTGACAGACAGTGAAATTTTCAGCCTCATCTTTCTGCCCGGATTTTCATCAGCTGATCAGGTGACGGACCTTTCGGGCCGTGGGGTTGGGATGGATGTTGTTCGCCGGTCGATCGAACAGCTCCAGGGAAAAGTGGAGGTCAGCTCTAAACCGGGCGAAGGAACAAAAGTATCTCTCGAGATCCCGTTTACTCTTGCTATTACCGACGGTATGCTCGTGAAAGTGGGAGAGCAGCGGTTCATTGTTCCTACTATTAACATAGATATGACATTTCGCGCAGAAGACGACGATATTTATACCGTAATGGGCGAGACGGAGCATGTGTCGTTCCGCGGAAAATCAGTGCCGGTGATTCGTCTGCATAAGCTATTTAATATAGACGGTGCTATAGAAGATCTGCTTCAAGGCACTATGCTGATCATCAAAAATAATAACAGACAGTACGCACTGCTTCTGGATGAAGTGATTGGCCAGCAGCAGCTCGTAGGGAAGTCGATAAATATGATGGTAAAAATGCCGCACATTTCGGGCGGTGCCATCTTAGGAGACGGTCGTGTTGGCCTGATTCTGGACACCGCTGCGGTGGTACAATAACAGAAATGAAAAATAGTGGGTGCCGATAAATAGTGAAGCGGTACCCCGGGATTTAATATCCCTGAATTAGGATGAAAAAATGCAGGCAGAAAGCAGATTAGATAATTTTTCAACAATCTCACTTGGCAAAGGCGATTTCGACCGTGTGAGAAAAATGCTGCACAGCTATAGCGGTATCTACCTGCATGAGGGCAAGGAAGCTCTTGTGCGTGCACGATTGATGAAGCGTGTGCGTAAACTCGGGCTCGAAAGTTTTTTAGAGTACCTGGATTATGTTGAAACAGACGAAACAGGCGGTGAATTTTTGTCGCTTGTTGATGTGCTGACAACTAACAAGACGAGCTTTTTCAGAGAGAAGCAGCACTATGATTTCCTGGTAGAAAATGTGATTCCACACATGAGTGGCAGGGAGTACAAATGGTGGTCAGCAGGATGCTCATCAGGTGAGGAACCCGTTACATTAGCCATGACACTGTTTGAACAAAAAGAGTTTCAGAATCAATTTTCGGTTAAAATGCTGGCCACGGATCTTTCGCGCGATATTTTAAGGCGGGCAAAATCGGGAGTTTATCCCACTGAGAAAATGAAGGGGCTCCCTGATTATTTCCTCAGGAAATATTTTGACGCTCATGATGAAGGAGCAAAAGTAAAACCGGCCATCCGCGAGCTGATTACCTACGGCCGTCTGAATCTTCTTGAAAAGTGGCCGATGAAAGGCCCGTTTCATGTAATAATGTGCAGAAACGTGATGATCTATTTTAACAGGCAAACGCAATCGGAGCTGGTATCAAGATATTATGATTTGCTTGAACCGGGCGGATATCTCTTTTTGGGGCACTCTGAAAGTGTTTCCGGGAAAGATCATGGGTTTGTAAATATTAGTCCGGCTGTATATCAAAAACAATAGTTAATAGTTATGGGTCGCACTGAATGAAATCCATTGTTGGAGTAAGTGACATGCATGTGTCGGACGATCCCGGGGAAACGATTATAACGTATGCTCTGGGCAGCTGCCTGGGGATCGCAATTTTCGATCCTGTTGCCGGTGTTGGTGGATTGCTACACGTTATGTTGCCGCTTTCTAAAGCTGACCCCGAAAAAGCGAAGCTCAAACCGGCTATGTATGTGGACTCCGGCCTGGCTCAACTTCTTGGTATTTGCTACGATTACGGAGCCTCAAAAAAAAATATTGTAATAAGCGTAGCCGGTGGTGCGAGTATGAAGAAAAACGATGACGATGATTACTTCAAAATTGGGAAGCGAAATTTCACAACACTAAGAAAGTTGTTGTGGAAAAATGGGTTCATGATTGAGAAACAGGATGTTGGCGGTAATAACTCACGGACTATGGCTCTTAGGCTGTCAGATGGACTTGTTACCGTAAATAAACTTCCAATAGGGACAACCTGTGCCTCGGGAGACCAGGTTAGGTGTAATGTTTAAAATAGACTATAACTGATGATTTAAAGGGTATTATTATGAAAATTAATGTTTTAATCGTAGACGATTGTTCGGTGATGCGTTTGATGATGAAGAGAACGCTGAGCATGAGTGATATTTCTATAAACAGAATATTTGAGGCCTCAGATGGCGAACAGGCTCTCGAGCTGGTAGATACCGAGAAAATTGATCTGATTATTCTGGATCTGTACATGCCGGTTATGGATGGTATGGAGGTACTCGAAACAATTCGAAATAGATCTGTATCAAAACATATTCCCATTTTGATTGTATCCACCGAAAGTAATGAAAGTATGATAAAGCAAATAGAGATGCTTGGGTCGGGATTTGTACACAAGCCGTTTACGCCGGAGATGCTGCGTGAAGAGATTTTCAAAGTATCAGGTGAAAACACCGAATTCAAAGCAACTATTTTTAAAAACTGACGATTGAAATAATCTTGCATACCCAGAAAAGAATACCTTATTAACCCGGCCTATTTATGAAACACAATGTGCTAATTGTGGAGGATGATCCAACCATGCGTGTGATCCTCAAGCGAACACTGACGGAAAGTAACCTCGATATCGGGGAGATTTATGAGGCCGAAAACGGTAAAATAGGCCTTGAAATGCTCAGGCAGTATGATGTTGATCTCATGCTTGTGGATATATATATGCCGGTGATGGATGGGATGGAGATGCTCGATTATGCCTCGGATAATCCTAAATTCAGGGATATTCCTGCGGTTGTTGTATCAACAGAAAATGATGAGAAACGGATCGATGCCATTTTAAGACGCGGCATGGGGTTTGTCCACAAAGAATTTACCACCACTTTACTCGAAGACCAGATACGAAAAAAAATAATTAAGGATTAACGATGACAAAAATGCTTCATGAAGAGAGGCTAAAAGGAATTGCCTATCGAACATTTGAAATCACCTGCTATATGTTTCCGCTCGAGGAGTGGGAAATAGAAGATGACTCCGTCGATCTTGGCGAAAACAGTATCAGCGCCATTGTGCATTTTGATGGTGCAGCGAAAGGTGGAATGCAAATCAGGGTGACACCTGACCTGTTTGACACTATTGCCGAAAATATGCTCGGAATGGAGGAAGGAAGCCTCGAGCTAAAAGAAGGAGCGCTAAAGGAAATTGCGAATATTATTTGCGGAAACACTGTTCCAATTTTTGCCAAAGGCGAAGATATATGTTACATCCGCACGCCGAAAATTGTTGGCAGTAAACAGGAGGCTGAAGAAGAGTTTAAGTCGATGCAGCGAGAAACCGTACATGTTCATCTTGATGAAGGGGTTGCGGAAATAACAATCTACTATTCAGCGGGCTGATATATGATTAAAGTACTGATTGTTGATGATTCCGCACTTGTACGCAAGGTGCTGACTGAAGAGCTAAACAGGCAGCCTGATATTGAGGTCGTGGGCACAGCTATTGATCCGTATGCGGCGCGTGAGAAAATTGTAGAGCTCAAGCCGGATGTGCTTACACTTGACCTGGAGATGCCCCGGATGGACGGGCTGTCGTTTCTTGCCAAGCTGATGAAACACTACCCCATGCCTGTGGTGGTTGTGAGTTCGCTGACGCCTAAGAATAGTGAAAATGCATTAATGGCTCTCAGGCTGGGGGCCGTTGATGTTATAAGTAAACCAGGTTCATCATATTCAGCTCAAAATATTTCTAAAGCTATTGTAAAGTCGGTGAGGGCAGCCTCACTTGCCAAATTTGACAGACATACCGGCGCAAACGAGCAGGTAGATGCAACTGATACAAAACCCCAGGTAAAACCTAAACCCACTCTTTTTCATACAACAGATAAAATCATTGCAATTGGCGCATCAACAGGCGGGACAAAAGCACTGGAGAAAGTCCTAATGGGGTTGCCGGCCAATATGCCGGGAATTGTTATTGTTCAGCACATGCCGCCTGTGTTCACAAAAAGTTTTGCAGATCGCCTTGATTCTGTATGCAGTCTTCGGGTGAAGGAAGCGGAAGATAATGACCTTGTAGAATCGGGTGTGGCATTGCTGGCTCCCGGTAACTTTCATATGCTCGTTGAGCGAAGAAGTGCAAAATATCACGTTCGTATTAAATCTGGCCCGCCCGTTCATCATCACCGTCCGAGTGTGGACGTGCTTTTCAATTCCGTGGCTGAATCGGTTGGCGTTAACGCCAGTGGTGTGCTTCTGACCGGAATGGGAGCCGATGGCGCAAAAGGACTGTTGGCCATGAAAAATGCAGGTGCACATACCATCGCACAGGACGAGGCAACCTGCGTAGTGTACGGTATGCCAAGAGAAGCATATAAAATAGGTGCGGTAAATGAAGTGTTGCCCCTTCAGAATATCTCAAATGCCATCATTAACAGCATTAAGGGAAAGCCGTTTCAGGCAATCATAAATTAACCGTCAAAGAAAAAAAGATATTATGTCTTTAAATGTTCTCGTCGTGGATGACAGTTCTGTCATGAGAAAAATGATTATCAGAACTCTAAGTATGAGTGGTGTTCCGATCGGTGACATATTCGAGGCCGAAAATGGTCAAAAAGGCCTCGATTTGCTCGAAGAAAACTGGATAGACATGCTTTTTATAGATGTAAATATGCCGGTGATGGATGGTTTGGAGATGCTGACTGTTGTTCGCAGCAAGCCTGAAACGAGAGATTTGCCCGTACTTATTATTTCTACCGAAAGTAATCCTCAGCGAATCGATCAGGTAAATGAAAACCGTGCGGGCTTTGTCCACAAACCTTTTACACCCGAAAAACTTCGGGAAAAAATAATTGAACTTACAGGTATTCATATGGGCTGAGGTTCTTGGCAGCGACTCCTCTCAACCTTAACCTTTTACGATGGGGCAACTCAACTCTGCGGCAAAGACAGGGCGACTAAAGGCTGAGGTTCTCTGTAGCGGCTCCTCTAAACCTTAACCTGTTCAGAAAAGGCAACTCAACTCCGCGGCAAAGAAAGAGCGGCTGAAGGCTGAGGTTCTTGGCAGCGGCTCTCCTCAACCTGAACCTTTTCCGAAAAGGCAACCCATTCCGCGACAAAGACAAAGCGACTAAAGGCTGAGATTCTTTGCAACGACTCTCCTCACCCTCAACCTTTTCCGAGGGGGCAACTCAAATCGCGACAAAGACAAAGCGACTAAAGGCTGAGGTTCTTTGCAACGATATTCCTAAACCTCAACCTTGTCTGAAAAGGCAACTCAAATCGCGACAAAGACAAATCGACTAAAGGCTGAGGTTTTTTGCAACGACTTTCCTCAACCTCAACCTTTTCCGAAAAGGCAAAACATTCCGCAGCAAAGACAAATCGACTAAAGGCTGAGGTTCTTTGCAACGGCACTCCCCTAAGCACCTGTTTTGAAAAGATTAATGTAATGGCTGCTATTTTGACGGGAAAAGTAATAAGACAAAAAAAGCTTAAAATATAAAAAAGTGGTTTAGCTGGTCCATACTTCTGCCGATAATAATTGTACTTATCAGTATGTCAGCCTGAAGCTTACGACGAAAAATATCAGAGAGCCACAGGTTGATCAATTACCACACGACTATAAATGTGGGTTCTGTGTTTAACGCAAAACGTGAATCTCAAAAAAAGTGACGGCTAATGTGGGCTGTACTACATTGAGGTAAACATCAATCAGCGATTGGCTCTGTGCTCCGCATGGAGAAGATCACTATCAACCAAAAATATGGCAGAATAAAGATCTGCTTTTGGAGTGAACATATGAGTAAAGCAAAAAGGTATAAATTGAATTTTTTTACCAATAAAACGATCGGGCAAAAATTAACGGCATCATTTGCCATTTTGGCTTTCATTACGCTTGTTCTTGGCGGAATTGGATACTACGGGGCAGTAAGCAGCGACAATTCAATTTATGAAATAGGGGTTGTGCGCTTGCCAAGTGTTGAGTCTCTTATGAAGATGAACCAGTCTTTAACTGCTATTAATGCGGGCGAAGAAGCGTTACAAAACCCACTGTTATCGTCGGATGAACGCGCATCGGTCATTAAAAATATTGAGAGTGAATGGATCAAATTAGAAGCAGCATGGGCCATTTATGAGCCCTTGCCTCAAACAGAAGAGGAAGCTAAAAGCTGGGATGAATTTTTAATTACGTTCGATAACTGGAAAGAAGACCATTTGCAGTTCATGGCATTGGTTGATCAACTTATGATGCAAACAAATGATGAGGAAATTTCATCAGAGCTGTTGACGCAGATAAGAGATCAATTCATGAACAACAACAAAATTTCCAAAGAAGCGAATGTCCGTGAAATTAATGATCTGGTTGCTATTAATAGCCAACTGGCAAAAACAGAAGTAGACAAAGCAGTTGCTGAGAATTCAGTATTAGCCACAGCGAGTATGATCGCTCTGTTTCTGGGCGTGGGCGTAGCTGTGTTACTCGGCTTTTTTATGACCCGGTCTATTAATTCATCACTTGGAGAAATTATTTTGTCTCTTGCCGGAGGATCTTCCCAGGTAGATTCGGCCTCGCGGCAGTTATCTGAGTCAAGCCAGTCGATGGCGGAAGGGGCCAGTGAACAGGCCGCAAGTTTACAGGAAACAAGTTCGTCGCTCGAGCAGATGTCAGCCCAGACCAAGCAAAGTGCACAGAACGCAGCTCAGGCTGAAAAAGCGATGAAAAACGCCCAACCGCTTGTTGATGAAGGTGTAGAGGCGATGGTGAGAATGAACAAAACCATGGAAGATATCAAAACAGCTTCTATGGAGACATCAAAAATCATAAAAACCATCGATGACATTGCTTTTCAAACCAACCTGCTGGCTTTAAATGCTGCAGTTGAAGCCGCACGGGCCGGCGAGGCAGGAAAAGGATTTGCAGTCGTTGCAGAAGAGGTGCGAAATCTTGCCCATAAGAGTGCACAGGCTGCTAAAAATACGTCAGAACTGATTGAGAAATCACAGGAAAGAAGTGATCGCGGCCTTTCAGTGGCACAGGAAGTGGCAGAAAATCTGAGTAAAATTTCCAAGAGTGTGAATGATGTTAGCACCCTGGTTGTGGAAATCTCGGCGGCATCGGGTGAACAAGCCACTGGTATCCAGCAGATCAATACGGCGATGAGTGAAATGGATAAAACCGTTCAAAACAACGCTTCAAACTCTGAGGAATCAGCCAGCGCAGCGGAAGAGCTGTCATCCCAGGCAGCCGAACTGCGCCAAATGATTGATCAGCTTGTGTTGCTTGTGGGTGATTCCGCTCAAAAGAGTGTTGGTAAAAAACAGAAAAAAAAGCAGCCCCGAACGATTGAACGAAGCCGTACAACGTACAACGATTTTCAGAACGGAGGTTTCGACAGGCCACCAGTAGAAAAGCAGGAGCTGAAAGCACCGAAAAAAATGGATGCAAGGGAGTTGATCCCGCTGGACGACAGTGACCTGAATGGGTTCTGAAAAAGTACGATGGCCTGGTTGTAAAGATATTGTCAGTTAGCTGAAAGAGTGATTTAAAGAGGTGCCGATTATTTAATGAGAGTCATTCACTGAGCTCCATCAAACGAGATTCTGTCTAAGTTAACCAAGGCAGGTACCAACCGGGTGGCATTGAAAAACATGCCCGGCTAATAGGTTAGAACGAGCTTGGTTTGTTTAAGGTATATCGCACAAAGTCGATAAGCTTCACAGACTAAGCCGGAGCGGTAAGATACTTAGTTCCAGGACCTGTTATCCGGTGAATGGGACGTGTGAAAAAAATCAGATGAACATTTTAAGAAAAAATATAAGATAAACAGTTATGGAAAATACAGAAGAAAAAGACGTGGCGGTAGAAGAGCTAGTGCATACTGTAGAAGGGGGAAAATTTCTCAGTTTCTTTCTGGGAAAAGAGGAGTATGCGATTGAGATTTTGAAGGTTCAGGAGATTATCGGCTTGATGCCTATCACTCCGGTGCCGCGTATGCCGGGATACATTAAAGGTGTGCTGAACCTACGGGGAAAAATTGTGCCGGTGATGAATCTGAGATCCCGGTTTGGCCTGAAAGAAATCGAATATACCGAGGAGACATGTATTATTGTTGTTCAGGAAAATCAGTACCTCATGGGCGTAATCGTTGATAAGGTATCTGAAGTTGCAGATATAGACGGCGATCAAATCGAGGAAGTTCCTTCACTGGGGGCCGGTGAACAAAGCGATTACTTATCCGGTATTGGAAAAGTGAAAGAGCAGGTAAAAATGATCGTAGATGTCGAGCGAGTGCTGTTTGATGTTCCTGATGATGTGCTGGATGGCAGTACAAAAGCGGCGGGGGCTGTGGCATAATCTGTATTTATTTGTGACGTATCCGGGTTAAAGTGCCGCTCAATTTCACGAAAGTAGATTAAGATTAAAATCTCTTATCTGCTTTATAAACTTGCCGATAAAGCGTATTACAGGTCAGCAGTATAATGATTTGATTATACGATATACCCAATTTTAAAACTGATCTGTGGGGTTGATATATCGCCTCATCCAAAATCCTCTAACAAAAGTTAACCTGCATCAGAGTTCATGAGTAAATTAAAAGAATTATTCGAAGGCCTTACATCAAGCAGTGGCGGTTCGCTTACAATTGGTAAAAAAATAATGCTGTTAGGGATTGGCGGAGCAGCCATTACTCTGCTTCTTGGCCTGGTCGCAATCTTTTCTCTCGCCAAAATAAATACAAATTCAGATAAACTGGTTAATACGTACCTGCCCGAATCAGGTATTACATCAGCCCTGGATAAAAATGTTCGGCAGGCCGGGAGTTCAATTCTAAGCTATAACCAAACATTTGACGAACAGTATTGGGAACAGGCGATAAGTGATTTTTCTGAAATTGATGCAGAATTGGAACGGGCAAGAGAGCTTGCCAGTAATCGTGATGTGCCAAAATTGAAAAAACGGCTGACAGATCTCGAAAATGCATCAGCCCAATATCAGCAATCTGCACTTTCTTATTACGAAGCCACAAGAGATCTCATTCGGTACAGAGAGCAAAGTGACCAGTCGAATAAAGATTTTCAGCTTAGTATGAAAGATTACCTGGAAGTCTATAACCAAAATTTGACAAGCCTTATTAACCAAGGGGCAGGTTCTTCGCGGATTCAGACATCACGCTCGAGAATTAATCAGGCCGAAGACCTGATGAAAGGATTAAACGGCGCTATGGCTGCGTTATGGCGGGCGGAAGCGATGAATGATGCTTCTGTGCTGGAAGGTATTCAAGCAATGTTTGTGGAGTACAGGAACGAAATCGGGGATCTGTATGATGCAACCACAGATCCGGAGCTGCAGATGTTTTTGGGTATTGGTCTTGCATCTCTGAACGATAACGTGACCAATGTTCAGTCCATGATTGAGGCGAGGAATACCGTGAATCAGGAAGAGATGATAAGAAATAACGCGTATGAAGAGATTTTGGTGAATACTTCTGTGCTTTCACAGAATGCTAAGGATGAAGCAGCAGGCCAGGGAGAGCAAACACAGGCCGTTGTAGCCCAATATATTTGGATCCTGTCTATCGGTGTCTTCCTTGCGGTTGGCGGTGCTGTACTGTTCGGGTGGATCATGAGTGTGTCAATTAATGGCGCGCTCAGTAATATTATAGATCGACTGTCGTCAGGTGCTGAGCAGGTGAACTCGTCATCAAATCAACTATCCGGTTCAAGCCAGGAGCTCGCGGAAAGTTCCAGTGAACAGGCAGCCAGTCTTCAGCAAACAACATCCTCCCTTGAAGAGATTGCATCGCAAACCAAAAAGACGGCTCAGAATGCCGGTGAAGCAGATCTTGCTATGAAAGAGACTGAACCCCGGGTTGCCAGCGGGGTTGAGGCGATGAAGCGTATGAACCAGGCGATGGAAGAGATTAAGAACTCATCGCTGGAAACATCAAAAATTATTAAGACTATTGATGATATTGCTTTTCAGACCAATCTGCTGGCACTAAATGCAGCCGTTGAAGCGGCTCGTGCAGGTGAAGCCGGGAAAGGATTTGCGGTGGTGGCTGAAGAGGTTCGAAGCCTTGCACAACGAAGTGCGGAAGCGGCAAGGAATACATCTGAGCTCATAGAAAGCTCCCAGGCTACATCAGACCGCGGAGCAAATGTTGCAGCAGAGGTATCTGAAAATCTGCAGAAAATTGAGGAGAGTGTCTCCAGTGTAGGTACACTTGTTAATGAAATTGCGGCTGCTGCTAATGAACAGCGTACCGGTATAGAAGAAATGAGCACGGTGATGCACGAAATGGATAAAGTTGTGCAGGGAAATGCATCGAATTCTGAAGAATCAGCCAGTGCCGCGCAGGAGTTATCATCACAGGCTACGGAACTCAACCATATTGTTAACAGCCTCAGGTGCCTCGTAGGTGGAGCATCCGGCAACAGCTTATCAACAACTCCATCTGGCCGTTCAGACTTGAAGATGCCTGCCCCAATGAAGAAAGCGGCGTTTAATGGGTCAGGTTCATCCTCTTTTAAAAACACGAATGGAGCGCGTAAAGAGACCAATAGAAGTTATTCCGCGAACGGTAACACGAACAATGGCCACGGAAGAAATGGTGACAGCGAATGGCCGAATGCCTCAGGTTCATTGCCCGTAAGAAAACAGGGGGGCACTTCAGATGCTCATAAGCTCATTCCGCTGGATGATGATGACCTGAGTGATTTTTAAGAAATAATGAGAGCATTAAAATTTAGCTGAGGAGGAGAGTTTCCTTAAGCGGAAATCCTATTAGCCGATAATGGAATACGGACAGTACAATTGGGATGGTACAGGTCTGTCAAATAAATAACGTGTAAAACTCAATAAAAACAGTAAAAACCTATGGATAGCGGGATAACAAAAGGCATAACATATTTAAAAGCTGGTTTGATGGTATTGCTGGCGGCGGGGTCATTTACCTTGTTAGCGTCGGAAAACACAATGGCACAAAGCAGCGAAGAAGTTTTTACCGTAGTTGATGAGATGCCTGAAATGATTGGCGGGGCTGAGTCACTCTATGGCGAAATTAAATATCCAAGAGCGGCTGCCCGATCGGGGATTGAAGGACGCGTATTCATTCAGTTTGTAGTTGATAAGGATGGTAATGTTAGAGATGAAAAAGTATTGAGAGACATAGGCGGAGGATGTGGCGAAGCAGCTCTTGAGGCCGTGAGAGAAGTAAAATTTACTCCTGGCAAGAAAGACGGAGTTGCTGTAAACGTACAGTATTCTATGCCTGTTACTTTCAAACTTGAAAATGGTTAGTGGAATAAACAGACGGGGAAACCCATTAAAGCGTTGCTCTTAGCCGGGCAACGCTTTTTTTTTGCGATGAAATTTGATGCTCGGATTATGATACATCATGAACAATCAAATATTTGAGGTTAGAAAGGAGTTTTGTTGTGTAGGGATATTCCTTTATCAAAAGCAGTAATTTTCTATTTTTGACTTCACAATTTTGTAATCTAAATAAGCAATTCTTTTATGCCAGATCCTTTCAGAGGCTTTTCAGGGCATCAAAATGTAAATCAAGATTCTGGTGTTGACTGTTATTAAATGATCTTTAATATTGTCGACACAAACACCAATCGCCAAAAGATAAAGGGCTGTTATAAAAGCTATCCGCAAAGAATTTTGCAGAACTATTTTTGTTATTTTGGTTTAATGAATGCACAGGAAACCTAAGTCCCGATGAGCACAAACCAATATACAACAGTTCCGGAACCACCCGACTACCTTAGCCAGGATATCCGTAAAACTTGGTACATGGCAGGATTGAAGATGGTAAAAGAAAATCGATTAGATGACGAGGCCTACAAGCTGCTCAAAGATCTCTGTTACTGGGAGGAGCAGAAGCTCTCAACGCTTGAAAAGCTGAGAGCCGTACAAACCGGCCCGGGTTCTGCCCCCACTAAAATGATGCGGTCTGTTGCGCTCAAAAATTTGAAGACCATTAAAGCGGAGATCGACCAGATTCGATCAGATTTGAATATTGAGCAGCATGAATCTGCATGGATTTCAGATTCTCAGCCGATCTCGGAAGAGGCTTATAGCTGTTTACCTGTTCCCCTGGCCAGTTGCTGCGAAGTGTTGAAGGATCCGGTAAACAGAGATTTATTTCTCCTGTCATTTTTGCCGGCTATTGCAGCTCATATACCTAATGTGGTGGCCGAGCATGCGGATGGATTTTATACGGCATCTCTAAATATTTTTTTGATTGACAGATCGGGAACTGCTGAAACCTATTCAAAACAAGCGGTTCGTTATTTTGAGGAACCATCAAGAAAGATCACGCCCGGCACACCAGGATTGTGGAGCTCTGTTCAGGCTGCATCAAGCCGAAAACAAGATGCAGGGGCAGGTTTTTGGGGGCGGTCGCATGCCATTTATCAGACAACGCCGCAATTTACAGATGAACCATATGAATCGGAGATAAAAGACAGGAGCCTGCAGGACGCAGTGTTTCGAGAGGCGTTTCGGGTGGTCAAGCGGGGAGGAGGCGACGGGCTATATACGCTATCGAACGGAATTGTTGGAGATATTGATCACTACCGATCATTTTGGTCCCGATTCGACAGTACCATCCTTTCATCATTTCTGGTTTACTGCGGTAAAAAAGAGGCAGAGTGGCAAAGTCATAGGCCCGATGCTGCTTCGCGCGCACTCAATCAGCGGCTTGACGAACTCAGAGATTTGCTCGGTCACATAAACACCCGGCTCCTATCACGTGAAGAGCCCCTGATAGCGGAACTGGCCGACAACCAGTGGCAGATGATTGATGATACATTTGCCGAAAAGATGGAGATTATTGAGGAACTAGCGCTGCCGCCCGAACTTAAGAAGGCAAATTATAAAGCTGCTATCTACACTCTTAAACTCACAATTATTTTTTCTGTCATTCGCCAATTTGACGAAGACGGGAAGCTGCTCACTGAACTGGAATTTCTGACGCCGGACGATGATGATTTAATTGCCGCCCTTTGGATTGCCGATACCTGTCTTAAGCATACAATTCGGGCATTTGAACAGCTGCCTATTGAAGCACAGCCCGATGCTAGGGGAGACCGGTATCACAAATTTTATAATGTGCTTCCACCAGCGTTCGAAACATCTGAGGCGGTAGAGCTGGCAGGTAAAATGAATATTGCAAATCGGACGGCGAAACGGTATTTGAACACACTCATTGATGAGCAAAAACTAACTCGCATCAGGAAAGGAGAGTACGAAAAAGTGGGGTAGTTGGGTAGAGTGTTAATCTCGATCTCAACTTTTACCAAAAAAAACTCGTGTCATGACTGTGATATAGCCCTGAACGCTTTCTGGGTGAGTTTTTTAAAAAATCGAGCTATGACGGGTCAATATAGTATTCAAGGTTGGTTCATCTGATGACTCGAATGCGACAACTTGAACTTACCGCTGACACGATATTAGCGTCATTTCAATTTTCATTTGTCGAATAAAGCTTGAGAATTCCCGGCGCTTTTTCGGGTTTCTGTCAGCGTCAATATTAACGCTGTCAGATCCAGTAGGTGTACCGCTGTCACGTCATCTTCGGCGGACAGGTTATTAGCTGATCCAGCACTAAGCAGCTTCCTCGCCGACAAGCAGTGTCTGATTGAGATCTTCTTCGGAGTGCTCTTTCCTGTAATTTTTCAGTCTGGCACCAAGTTCGGTCAGCTTACCTTTGTATCCGGCATACAGCGTGCCTGTTTTTTCGTGAGTTCGGATAATATCACCGAGCTTTTCGAGGCGCTGTTCCGCAGAATTTACCTCATCAATCAATTCTTGGAACGTATTGGAGAATGAGTTGGACTCGTCATTCATTCGGGCAATTTCCACTTTGCCTTTAATATGAATAAACCGAAGGACAAGCAGGAACCGCTCGATTTCGCGAACGCCGGTGAGAAGATGTTTCAGTGCCTCGGGAAGTTTACCGAGATTTGAAGAAATAGAATCAATTTTTGGGATGAAGGCATCATAAAGAAGGCCCAATGCTTTGCTCTGGGTAATCAGCTGATCGGAGGTTTCTGTGTCAGGACCGTTTATTTCCTCAAGAAAATGCTTTGTCATTTCAGCCTGCAGCTTTGAAGAGATAATATTGAAATTAAGTTTTCCGATGAGTTCACTCAATCCAAAAATATTCTTCTGCATCTCAATTAGATGTGTTTCGCCGTCCATGGACTGGTCACCCATTTTTTCAGCTACCACGGAGAGCGAACGATCCTGTTGATCGAGCTTGGCAGAACTAATCTGGGCATTCTTGGACAGAAGCAATACCGATCGTGAAAGCTTTAGAATATAATCGGAATGGCCCACGAGCGAGGTGTGAATCTGGCGAAGCTGTCCAAGGGCAAGCACCAGTTCGCGAAGTATTTTTTCGACCTCCAAAAGTTCGTCGGGGATGTATTCTCCAGTACGTTTGTTAGCGTCGCCGGTTGATTCTAAAATAGATTCCCGGTTTTCCATCTCGCTTTGGAGGGCATTCCACATAAACTCGTCGTAGCTGGAGAAACCGATATTTTTCAGTTCCGTCACAAATAGTGCATGTGAGGAACGCATAGCGGTTTTTTTATCAGAGATGGACTCCTGTTTTCGCTCGTGGTCTAAAACTGTTTTATAAATATCCTTAATCTTATTAAAAAGATCACTGCCTGGCTTTAGGCGTACAGATAAGTAGCCCCCATCACATGGAAAGGCCAGAGCCATGACCCAATAATAAGATCCGTCTTTGGACATGTTTTTTACATAAGCCGCCACCGGCTTATCCTTCTTGAGATGATCCCAAAACTCATAAAAAACAGACCGGGGCATATCGGGGTGGCGGATAAGCTTGTGGAGCTGCCCCACAATATTGTCTGCATTATACTTACTGATCCTTACGAATACATCATTCGCATAGGTAATCGTAGATTTTTGATCTGTTATGGAGAAAAAGAGCTCATTGTACTCAAACCGGCTTTCCCGGTTGATGGGAGTCGGAGAGCTGAAATCTTTAATCTTATTATTCTGGTCAGTAGTTGCAGTCTGCATAAAATGAGTGTTATGGGGTCTGCTCAGCCGGGAAAAGTGAGTAAGAACATTTTTTATTCCATCAATCCGGAGAAGGTTAACTCTTTGATATTAATAGTTTATTTATCGGATGATTTTAAAAATAGATAAACAACTATTTGATATTCTTGAAGATAATTTGACGCTGTATTCAATAGTATTGAAATAACAGTTTATTCAATGACCGGGTCGGTAAGGGGTGCCAGGTATTGAAATGATCAAAAAGAGATGCTTATGGTTAGTATCTCGCAGTGAGAATTAAATCGGGCGCCGGGGATTCCGGTCAGATATTGCGATGGGTTTTTATCCCAGAGCTGAGGGATGGGTATCTGAGTCATAAATTGATCATCGATTGATTCTAAAGCGAAACTGACCATCCCTTATTGCCTCCGCCGAAGGAGTACCCACCAAAAAGCTCATACTTTTTTTAAAAAAATAGGTACTACCGGAAAGTTTGTGGGTTGATGGCAAAATATGTGAATAATCGCTCAGAACATGTTCAAATTTTTCCAAAATTATAGGCCATTGCTTTTGCAGATTCTTCTCTTCGCCATCAACTTCAATGGCTCGATCTTTCCAAGGGGCAGGCAGGATGAGTGCTCATTTGTTAGCAAGTGAGCGGCGTGGGTACATTCGTCGTTTTCAATATCGCCTTGTCGTCACGCCGCCCGACACCCCAGCCGAATCATTGTCAATCTGCCAGTCCCTTTGGGGAATAAAACGGTGTTTTACCGTTTTGTGCCCCGTCAATAGGATGCCCAAGGCAGAGAATCTGCAAAAGCAACAGGTTTTGTGCTATAAAATGGCTGGAATAATCTCCTTATTGACCACCTGGCTTAATCAGACCAAAATAGGATTATAACATGTACCCACAAACTTTCCGATAGAAACAAAAAATATGGAATTCAAGTTATTATTTCATGAGCTCTGACCCTACCTACCTATGTAGTTCAATCCAAGCTTTCAGGAGAGCAGAAGAGAGAGAAGCAAATGCCGTTTTCCTCACTGTTTTCAGTCAATAAGATGATACCCCTTCTTCGGCTGGCGATGATCTGGGCAAGACTCAGCCCGATACCGAGGTTATTCGCTTTGGTGGTGACAAACGGGTAGTAAAGAGTTGATGCAATCTCGTCGGGAATCGGAGATCCCCAATTGGTTATATTGATTCGATTCTCGGATTCGATCTCTATTTTAATGGGGTGACCGGCACCTGATGAATGCTCTGTTGCATTATCAATCAGCAGTGTCAGGATTTGCTTGAGTTCGGCAGAGTTAAACTGAAAGTTATTCTGACTATTGTTTCTTACCGAAATTCTGTTTCGAATTTCCGGGTCGAACGTGTAAAGGATTTCGCGAATGACAGATTCCGCGTTTGATAGTTCGGAATCCGGCTCGTCCTCAATGAATGCGTCCGCGTGATGAAGAAGTTCCAGTTCATCCATGATTTCAAACAGGTAGTCGAGGCCTTCGCTTACTTTGGAAAGTTTGCGCTGATCTGTTTCGTCGGATACACTTCCGACCAGTTCAAGATATCCCTGCATCCCGGTCATAGGTGACCGCAGGCGGTGAAGCAGAACCGCAATCATGTTGCGAATCGTAAACAATGTATTCTCATCCGGTATAGAAGCAGGGTGTTGTAATACCAATTTCGTAAATGTTTTTTTATTCAGGCTAATAAGTTCCCGCTTAGGTTCCAGCCAGCGGTTATCAAAGAAGACAAGACCGCCGGGGAGTTCAATGTGAACCACATTGTTAATTGATTCCCCGATGGGATTGTAGGGACCACACGCAGCAATAGAAGCACTGTTTGCCTCAAAGATCAGGTCCTGGTCTGTCTCTAACAGAAATACAGGATTGTCGGACTCAGATATCAACGATCTGAGGCCTTTTGCTGTATGATCTTTCATTTTGCGGTTGTCCATCGTGCTTAGTTTCAACTCCATTAACATGCCAATCTAATCTAAAGGTTTAATACAAACGGTAAAACTCTTTTGAATGATTATTCAAGAGAGCGATGGGGCATGGTGAGTTTATCAGCCGGCGCTTTTTACTCTTAAGTGAAAATTTAATGATGGAAAAATTTGCCTGCCAGACGGTCAATTCTGCTGTCAGGTATCGGAAGAGGGATGAGGGGATAAATGTAATCAAGCTCAGCTCCGTATTTGTAGATGAAAAAGCAACTGGCACGCCATTTGCAGATTATACAATTGAACGAATACAGTATACAGTACTGAAAAGGAATTGTTCCTTGTTTCATTCCGCCGGGCAGTGCCTCGCGGACCGACTCAAACCAGATTACAGACTACAATATATTCATTATGAAATTTGTCGACAGTAACCACAGTCAGTTTTTAGCCCGTGCGATGGACAGCTATACGCTAAGGCAGAGAGTGACGGCGGGTAATATCGCAAACGCCGATACTCCGGGCTTTAACAAGCACCGGGTTGATTTTGAAGAGGAGCTTCAGCGCGTTAAAAACAGCGAGGGTGCCCGGGGAATGAAAGAAGTGACACCAAGCATCGTGGAAACAGATCAGAAAATTGAACTGGAGGACGAACTGCTTGAGATGGCCGACACGCAGGCCCGTGTTCAGCTTGTCACACGATCGCTTCGACATCATTTTGAGATGATGAAGAACGGAATTACCGGTATTAACCGATAACGACTAACCCCACTATAATATGCTACCTGACAGAGTATTTTCAACATTTCAAACCGCAGGCCGCGGTCTTGCTGTTCAGCGTGAAAAAATTGCCGCTGCTTCAAGAAATATTGCCAATGCCGGTGTATCTGCACCTAAAGGTTCTGATGATATGTATCGGCCCCAAACGGTGCAAACTAAAGCCGTGCACCAGGATAAGTTTAAAAACCTTTTGGTAGACAGCATCTCTACGCTGAAAACATCAAACGACAAACACTTTTCGTCTCCGTCGCCGATGCAATCTTCAGTACAGAACAATGCCGGCGGAATAGGCCCGGAATTTGAAGTTACGGAACAGGAAAATTACAGGTATGAATTTGATCCCACTCATCCTGATGCGGATGAAAACGGGATGGTACAATATCCTGATGTAGACCTGGTGCATGAAATGACGCAGCTTGTGAGTGCCAACCGTTTGTATGAAGCAAACTTAAGCGCCGTGGAAGCGGAAAAACAAATCATTAAACGTTCATTTGAAATTTAAGACCGATGATTACAAACCCCATCATCCATCAACAACAACACCTGGGAATTCAGACCAACGGACTGCGGAAAACAGGAGCAGCAACTGCGCCTCCTAAACTGTCGGTGGAAGAATCGTCCATGATTAAGAAAAATTTTACCGCTTCAAAGCCTGTTCAGCTGTACGACCTGAAGGGTGGCGTTAGCGAGCACCACTTTGGTGATCGTGGCATGAATGTTGACACCAGAGTGTAAGAATCAATTATAGCAGAAACGGAATAATCTCATGGATCCAATTGAACTAAATGGCTTACGTCCGATTCAGGAAACAAACATTTCTCCTGAACGCTCATTAAAGGGCTCATCTCCCTCCGGTGAATCATTTGCTGATATGCTTACAAAAGCAGTTGGCAGCGTGGACCAGACAATGAAGGAATCTGAACAAAATATTCAGAGTTTCATTGCCGGTGAAACGGAAAACGTCCACGACGTGATGATCTCAATGCAGCGTGCGCAGCTCAGCTTTCAGATGATGGTTGAAGTGCGAAACAAAGCGATTGAGACCTACAATGAAATAAGCCGTATGCAAATATAAGAGCGCCATTAAATGAGCAACCTAACCGACAGTTTTCAACAATTTTTCGGCCCTCTGAACAACGCACAGCGCACCCTATTTGTAGGGATGGTGACGGCGGTTGTTATCGTTATGGGCCTCGTATTCTACTGGGCTCTCAAGCCTGATTATTCCCTGCTTTTCGGATCGCTTCGGCCAGAAGCTGCGCAGGAAGTTATCACACAACTTGAGGAGCAGGGTGTAGAATATAGAATTGAGGGTGAGGGAAGCTCTATTATGGTACCCAGTTCAGATGTGCATCAGCTGCGAATGAAACTGGCATCTGTCAGTTCTACAAATTCAGAGGTTCAGGGCTACGAGCTGTTTGATGCCAACTCGCTGGGAATGACTGATTTTATGCAGCAGGTGAATAAGAAACGAGCGCTGGAAGGAGAGCTTTCACGGTCGATTAACAGCTTCGACCAGGTCGACTATTCCAGAGTTCACCTTGTGCTTCCGGAACGGTCGCCATTCGAGCGGTCGGCTGTTGAGGCATCAGCATCGGTTATAATTACGCTCCAACAGGGAAAACGGCTTGAAAAAGACCAGGTGAACGGTATAAGTGCACTCATTGCCGGAAGCGTGGAAGGCCTGAACACCGAATCTATTACTATTCTTGATCAGGCCGGAAACAGACTATCTGCCCCGTCGGATGGAACAGGGGATTTTGCGAGCGGCAACCTGCAAATGCAGCTTAGAAAAACCACGGAATCGTATCTTACCGAACGTGGCCAAACCATGCTCGATCGCGTGCTTGGCAACGGTAACAGTATTTTGCGGGTGTCGGCAGAGCACGATTTCGACCGCTTAGTTCGCGAGTCAGATTTCATCGACCCTGAGAGCCGCTTGTTGATTTCGGAAGACCGGCGAAGTGAAACCAATAATGAAGAGAATCTGCAGCAGGTTCCGGTAGACGAGTTTACACCTATCGATCAGCGAGGCGAGTCGGTTGTGGTATCGCGGCGAGATAATGAAACAAGCTCGCAAACACGAAATTATGAAGTAAATAAAACCCGTGAGGTGTATGAGAAAACCCAGGGTGAAATTAAGAAACTGTCTGCCTCCGTACTTATAAACTATAAACAAATTCTGCAGACCAACGAAGAGGGTGAAGAGGTAATGGTAGCTGAGCCGTATGCACCTGAAGAGATTGAAGAGTTTGGCAGTGTTGTCCGAACAGCACTCGGCATGTCGGAAGATAGGGGGGACCAGCTGACGATTACACAAATTCAGTTCCACGACCCGACATCTGTAGATTCTTATGGCTATTACAATGAACAGCCGACACCCTGGAACGAGATTTTCCGCTGGGTGCTGATTCTTGCCAGCTTCTTTACCATTGTTATGCTCATCATGAACATCAGGAAGCGAATGGGACAGGAAGAGCCTGAAGTTGCTATGAGCCTGCCTCCTACGCCGGAGAAAAATATGGATGAGCTGGAGCTTACTGATGAAGAGAAACAAAGTCTTGAAGGAATGAGCGACGAAGAAGCAGAAGATTTTATTGACAAAAAACTGACAGATAAGTCACGTAAGCAGCTTGAGCAGAAAGCGTATGTGATGGAAGAGATTAAAGATTTTGTGGAGCTGAAGCCCGCTGAAGCTGCACACGTAATTCGAGCGATGATGACCCTGGAGGATGATTAATCAACGATATGGCTGTAAAA
The DNA here is from genome assembly GCF_038150125.1 of Rhodohalobacter sp. 8-1. NCBI lineage: Bacteria > Pseudomonadati > Balneolota > Balneolia > Balneolales > Balneolaceae > Rhodohalobacter > Rhodohalobacter sp. 8-1. The sequence goes on from NZ_JBBVMF010000003.1 coordinate 229,640, forward strand.
ACAAAAAATAAAGACTTAATAGGTGACGCATCAAAGTTGACCGGAACTCAGAAAGCGGCCGTATTTATAATTACGGTCGGTAAGCAGACGGCATCAGAAATGATGAGATCTCTGAAAAATTCCGAAGTCGAGAAGATTATGCTCGAGATCGCAAAAATGCGAAATGTGAAGACAGAGGTTGTAGACTCCGTTCTGAAGGAGTTTTATAAGATGATGGAAGCCAAGCAATACATTCTTGAGGGCGGGTTTGATTACGCCAATGATCTGCTGGCGGAAATGGGCGGCGGAGAGAATTCCGAGAAAATGCTCAGGAAACTCAAGGCACAGTCCGGTACGTCGGTATTTGATGAGTTCCAGGAAACGAAAATTGTTCAGATAGCAAACTTTATCCAGAATGAACATCCGCAGGTTGCCGCTCTGATATTTTCCCAGCTTCATATGGATAAGGCTGCTGAAATTCTTGTTCATCTCGAACCGGAAATGCAGGGAGAAATTATGTACAGGCTTGCTTCCATGGACAAAATTTCATCGGAAGTGATCGAGGAAATTGAAGAGGTCATCAAAGAGCAGATGGGTGGAATGGATGCCCTCGGTGATCGTGTGAAAAGCGGAACCGCCACTGTGGCTCAAATTCTTAACGAGGCTGAAATTACGGTCGAGCGCCACGTTCTTGATTCAATCCAGGCACGTGACGGCAAAATGGCCGACGATATTAAAGAACAAATGTTCTTGTTCGAAGACATCATTCACTTCGACGACAGAACCGTTCAGCTTATCATCAACGAGATGGAGAAAGCCGATATGGTTATGGGTCTCAAAGGTGTGGAAGAGCAACTGGCTCAGAAATTCCTCGGAAACATGTCGAACAGGGCGGCCGATATGCTCAAAGAGGACATGGAAGCCCTTGGTCCTGTGCCGCTTAAGGATGTGAAAGACGCCCAGAGCCGAATCATCAAGAAAATTAAAGAGCTGGAAGACGACGGGCAGATTTCAACCCGTAAGATGGAAGAAGAAGAAATTGTTGAATAGCGGATAGGTCTCATGAACAGCGGTAAAATCATAAACGACGGCAAAATTACCTGGGATAGAAAATCACAGGATACGCTCAGCTACCGAATGCTGTTTGATGAAGCCCCGGCGGCCGTTTCTGAACCTGAGGAGGACGTCCCCGAAATTGATGTTGATGAAATCCTTCGGGAAAACAACGAGCAGTGGGAAGCAAAGCTTCGTGAAGCCCGGCAGGAAGCATTTGATGCCGGCGTTGAGGAAGGTCATGACCGCGGTTTTAAAGAAGCTGAAGTGCTGCTGGATCAAAAAGCGGCACGGCTTTCTGAACAGCTCAATCAAGCCCATGCCGATTGGCAGGAACAGCAGAAAATGCTCGATCCCGGCGTGTTAGACCTCGCGTTTGAGCTGGCAGAATCGATCCTGGAAATCCCGGTTGAAAATCCTGCCATCCGCGAAAAAATGAAGAGTGAGCTGGAGCCGATCATCCGGCGTATCGATGACTCAACCCGGCCTGTACTATGGGTATCAAAATCTGATGAGGATTTTGTGACTGCCATCAAAGAAGATAATGCCCCGCGGACGACAATTAATATTCGGATTGATAAAACCCTGAATCCGGGTGAATTTAAACTTGAGACCAGCCGGGAAAGCGTTGTTCATCAATTTAAAACCCTGCTTCAGGATCTCAAAGAATCTCTGAATCTCCCTTCATGGAAAGCGTAGGGTCGGCTCACATATCGAAGCATTTTAGCCACATCCGCAGTCACCTTAAATCGCACCGTCCGCGCTCCAAGCGATACGGAAAAGTCTCAACCGTTATCGGGACTATTATAGAATGTACCGGTCTGGAGGCGTGCGTGGGCGAAATATTTGGTATTCACACTATCACAGGAAAAATAGTAGAAGCTGAAGTGGTAGGCCTGCAGGAAGAGCGAACGCTGCTGATGCCTTACGACAGGGTTGAAGGAATGAAGTCGGGCTGCCTGGTGGAAAGTTTTGGCCAGGCGTTAACCGTACCGGTTGGCGAAGAGATGCTGGGCCGCGTGGTGGATGCAAATGCATGCCCGATTGATAACTTCGGCCCCATTCAGGCCAGCGGACACCAAGCAGTCCAAAACAGCCCGCCGGCGCCGCTCGAACGAAACCGAATTGAAGAGGTGATGTTGACCGGTATTCGCGCACTCGACGCACTAAATACAATTGGATCGGGCCAGCGCGTGGGACTCTTTGCCGGCTCAGGGGTGGGGAAAAGTGTGACGCTTGGCATGATCGCCAAACACTCGGAAGCCGATGTAAATGTCATCGCGCTGATTGGAGAGCGGGGCCGTGAAGTACAGGAGTTTATTGAAGACACCCTCGGAGAGGAAGGAATGAAACGGTCGGTTGTTGTGGCGGTGACGTCTGATATGGCCGCGATGAGCCGAATTAAAGGGGCGTTTACTGCTACAGCCATTGCGGAATATTTCCGCGATCAGGGAAAAAATGTCCTTTTGATGATGGATTCTGTTACCCGGGTTGCCATGGCGCAGCGGGAAATTGGACTGGCATCGGGCGAGCCGCCAACTACAAAAGGATATACGCCGAGCGTGTTTGCGATTCTACCCAAGCTCCTCGAACGGGCCGGCAAAACGGGTAAAGGCAGCATCACAGGAATTTATACGGTACTGGTAGATAACGACGATATGAACGAGCCGATTGCTGATGCGGTGCGGTCTATTTTGGATGGCCATATTGTGCTTTCAAGGCGTTTGGCGCATAAAAACCACTATCCGGCAATTGATATTCTTGAAAGTATTTCGAGAGTGATGCCAAATATTGTAACCAATGAACAGCGGGCTATATCTATGAAAGCCCGGGAACTCCTGGCTACCTATCGCGAGGCGGAAGACCTGGTGAATATTGGAGCGTATGTAAAGGGATCAAACCCAAAAATTGATGAAGCGATCAGAAAACATCCAAAGTTGGAATCATTTTTGATACAGGATATGAACGAAGCGGACTTCAGAGCAGACCTCTGGAGTGAACTGAAAAAAATTGTTGATTAATCACAGGCACAATGGCTTTTAAATTTTCACTGGAATCTGTTTTGAAAGTGCGAAAGCATGAGGAAAAAATCCAAAAGCAGAAGCTCGCTGAAGAGCTGATGAAGAAGAAGGAAATTGATGACGTGAAAGATGATGTTCACTCGAAATTAAAAAGCTATCTCAATAACGACAACATAGGGGAAGCTCAGAATATTCAGAAAATTCAGCGTCATGGGCGCCATATTCTCCAGGCTCATGAACTGATCCAGAAGCTTAACAGCGAAGCAGCAGAAGCTGAAAAGTTGGTCACCAGAGTAAGGGAGAATCTTGCAGCAGCACACAAAAACAGGCATATACTCGAGAAATTGAAAGAATCAGAACAGAGCGGATTTTCCAGAAAGCTACAGCGTGATGAACAGAAGACGATGGACGAAATAGCCACACAATCGTTTAGCCGGTAGTTATGAATAAGTCAGCACTCATTAAAATTGCGGGAATTCTGATTGGGTCATTTGCCGTGATTACGGTTGCCACATTCTTTCTCTACCCTTATATCAATGAAGAAAAGTATGAGCAGATACAGGCAGAGCGCGAGCAACAGATGCCGCCCGATGATTTGGAAAGGAGCAGCGATCCGGATTTGTCTGCAACTTATAGACCTGATGCAATACCTGCTGGTGAAAATGAAGCGGCTTCCGATTCAGTCTTTAGCCAGGTTGGAGGCCCTGAGATGATGAAAATTGATTCTCTATTCGCAGTGAATGACTCACTGACCCAGCAACTTGATTCAATTAAGAACAGTTTAAACAATCTTGAAAATGCACTGAGAGCATCCGGTGCGGAAGAGAGCCAGCTCGATAAAGTAAAACGTGGCGCAGAAAATGTGGACATTTTAGCTGCGTCTGACGTGCCGAAGGAAGAATTTGCTGAGCGCGTGAAAAGTTTGCTTAATCTCGATGAAGAAGATCTTACGCCCATTGCGAATCAGATGACGCAGCATGAGCTCGTGAAAATTTACAGCAGCTCAGGTAACATACAGCGTGAAAAACTGCTTCGCTCACTGTCGCCTGAACGTGCGACCAAACTAATGCAGGAGATTATGTTATGATAAATAACCAGATACAATCTCCCATTACGGGGAAAAACAATGTGGTGTCGGGTCAGGGTGGCGAGGAAACCAAGCGTGAATCTGGAAAGCAGCAGGGTGGTTTATTTAAACTGTTGATGAGTTCCATGCAGGCTGGAGATCAAGCCGGTAAAAAAGGACAGTCGGGAGCCGCTAATATATTAGGCGGAAATCTGACGCTGAACACATCAAAAGAGGATGAAGGCGATCAATCTGCGCTTCATCTGCTGGCCGGATCAGGCGAAGGAAGTAAGGAAGAAAAAATAACGCTGTCGAAACTTCTCGAGGGTGCAGACGCAACGGTCGAATCAACTGATGAGAAAGCGTCAGGCGACAATGTGAATGAAGACCAAGCGACAAATAGTGATGAGAGTTCGGCGGAATCCAACGGCCAGGGAGATATTCCTGTGGATACATCTGAAAGCGGAGAGGATAAACCAGATAGTGAAGCTACAGAATTGGCCGGTGATTTGGTTCAGCAATCTGCATCTGAGGCTCAAAGTAATGTAGAAGGCAGCTCAGCTGCTTCCAACCCTGAAAGCCAGGAAACGGAAAAAGTAGCCGGCAGTAGTTCCGGTGCGACAGGCGAACAAGCTGCAGTTTCTGGTCAGGCAGCTGCGCAGCAGCAAGCTGCGGCACTTGCGAGTGATGCCGTTTCAACCGGTTCAAAGGATGTAAATCAGCAAACAACAGCCGGTGATGCTAAAGAGCCGAACCCGTTGAATGGCTTAATTGCCGGGCAAGAATCTGCTGAAAAAGGCAAACAACCGGGTATTGGATCTTTGATTAACGGAGAGTCAGCAGCGGAAGGTAAAGGAATGACAGATGAACGTGCCCGTGGAGATGGTTCCGGTACCGTTCGTCCGGAACCGGTAAAGTCTGAAGGTCTTGTTAATGAATTACGGGCGCTTGCAGCAGCGAAGGGAGAACAGCTTAGAGCCGGGCAGCAGGAGCGGCATGTGCCTGCGGAACAGTTACACGACCCAGCTGCATCAGAGGAAGGGGCACTCATCCAGGAGATATTCTCCGCATTACAAAACGGCTCAATTGAACAGGTAGCAGCGGAGATCAGGAGTTTGAAAGCCAGCCAGCTGCGAGAAACAAGATATTCGAACTACATGTCGTCGTTCGCGAACCGGCAAGAGATTTCTAACAGCGGTTCCGCATTAAGTTCAGGTTCAGGAGCGTCTGCAGCTGCCGCGGCCGGCAGTAAAGCTAATATGATGCCGGTGTCGGCGATGGTTCCAACCGGTGCATCCGTATCGAGTGAGTTGTTTGATGAAAACGGCGCGGTTTTATGGAAGGAGCAGATCACCGAATATTTTGAATCTAATGAAAAGTCGTCGGCTGAAAACCAGGCGGCCGCCGCATTTGCGCGACTCGGTGATGTTCCGGTTACAAATATTTCAGTTCGGCGATCATTTGCAAAGGGGATCAGCCAGGCAATTATGAGTGCAGCCGGAGATGGTAAAAAAGGCTCCGACGTATGGCAAAAACACAATTTTGTACTTGAAGACGGAAAAAATATCCAGGTGTCGGCACGCGAGATAGAAGGCGTTCTTCAGCTGAAACTCAGCTCGTCGTATTCAGAGCTCAACAAGCTTCTGATGGAGCATGAAAATGAGATCCGGGACCTGCTTGAAAATGAACTTGAATTAAAGATCAATCTCCAGATGGACGGTGGGGCCGGCGGCAGTGCAGCTGATTTCTTCGGCGGCTCTTCGGGACAACAATCAGGCAGCGATAACGGCCCGCTTGATCTCGGTTCACTAAAGAAGACGAAAGAACAGACGGTAGACGAAGTGGTGCCCAAAGCAGTTCGGAAATTCGGGTACAATCAAATGGAATGGACAGTTTAAACCAACAGGACAACTATGGATGTAAGTAGTATAAATTCACTTACCGGCTTTGCGAATGCGCAGGGCGGCAGCAAAAAAAGCGAACTGGGGCAGCAGGAATTTCTGCAGCTTTTAGTTGCACAGATGCGGAACCAGGACCCCATCAACCCGATGGACGGCGCCCAGTTTGCCTCGCAGCTGGCTCAGTTTAACTCTGTAGAACAGCTTATTTCAGTCAATGGCGGTCTCAGCGATCTTAAAAACAGCCAGCAGCTGATGAGTGCCAGTATGACTAACTCAATGGCCGCCTCACTTACCGGTAAGCACGTAAAAGCACTCAGCAATGAAATTCACCTGGCATCAGGCGAAAGCACAAATGTGCAGTATAAGCTGAATAATTCAGCCACCGAGGTGGAGTTTGTTATCCGAAGTGAGAATGGCACCGAAGTCCGGCGTGAAACCGTAGAGGGCATTGCATCAGGTGATAATACCTGGGTGTGGGACGGTAAGAACGGAAATGGCGACCGCATGGCGGACGGGAATTATACTGTTGAAGTCCGGGCCACAAGCGACGGCACGAAAGTGGATTCCCTCGTCTATATAGAAGGGAATGTGGATAAAGTACGCTATTCAGGCAATGGGGTCTTCCTGTCGCTGAACAATGTACAGGTAGCGATCGGTGACGTGGAGGAAGTGGGTCCCGGCAAAAAAGAATAAAACAGTTTTTACCTGAGTTCGATTATTAAATCATAAAAGAAGGAGTCCCCCTTACAAAAGGGGGAAATAGGGGGATGTTTATCAGATTCTGTTAAAATCCGATGGACACCCCTCTAAATCTCTCCGCCAGCCGGCGGAAGACTTATGTTCTGAACTTTTAAATAAACTATTAATAGAACTTGGGCTTTAATTAACCAACGAATATAAACAATCAACAAAAGCGGCTTGCCATTGCGGTAAAACCAGCAGCGATTATGCCTGCCGCCGTTAACCAAACAAGGAGTACACTATGTCTTTAATCAGATCACTAAATTCCGGCGTAAGCGGCCTGAAAGCGTTCCAGACAAAAATGGACGTTATTGGTAACAACATTGCTAACGTTGAAACTGCCGGCTTTAAATCATCAAGAGTTTCATTTTCTGAAATGATGAACCAGCGCCTCGGCCGATCGGGAGCAGGCGGGGGAAACAGTCCTCAGCTGAGCAATGAAGTAGGTCTCGGCGTTCGTGTGTCGTCTATCGACAGGGATTTCAGCCAGGGAGCAATGCAGACCACCGGCCGGGAAACAGATCTGGCGATTGAAGGAGACGGTTATTTTATGGTGGGCGATGGAAACCAAAATCTGATGACACGGGCCGGTAACTTTGTATTTAATAAAGATGGACTGCTGGTTGACCAGGGTGGCCGTACCGTTCAGGGCTATAATGCCGACAGTAACGGTAATGTGCTTGGAGGCGGTGCAACGGAAGACATTCGCATCGATTTTGAAAATGCTCTCCCGCCTAAACAGACAGAAAATATTAAACTGGCCGGTAACCTGAATGCCACTACAAGTAAAGCACAAGTATCCCAGGGACAGAATGGCCTTACCGTTGACGGTGGCGGCTCTGCAAACCTGAATACTGAGATTAATGATCTGACACAGACGCTTGATGATCTTGCCAATGGTGATACCATTTCATTTGATGTGACTCTAAACGATGGAACCACCACCACGCTCGATTACACGTATGCGGCCGGTGATACAATGGAGAATATGATCAACTCTTTTAACACACAGCTTAATGGCGGCGGCGATGAAGGCCAGCTGACTCTTGTTGATGGACTGATGGTTCTCCGGTCATCAAATCTTGGAGACAGTGATCTTCAAATTAATGATGTGTCCATAAGCGGAACGGGTAACGTCAATTTCCCAAGCTTCCAGGTTACACAGGAAGGGGAAACCAACACCCGGACGATGAGCACCACCGTATATGATAATCTGGGGCGCGCGCATTCTATGACGCTTGAGTTCACCCAGTCAGATACAAACGAGTGGACATACGAAGCCAGTTTTGTGGATGGTGAGGAGATTACCAACGGTGCAACCGGAACTGTGGAGTTTGATGAACTGGGCCAGTTGTCTTCAGATAATATGCTGGAAATGACCTTTGAGCCCGGTAATGGCGCAAACGCAACAAGCTTCGAGCTTGAGCTTGGCGATTCAGCACAAGGCACACGGTTTACGCAGTATGCCGGAGCCAACACGGCAAAAGTAATTAACCAGGACGGATATACCCAGGGTGAGTTGGTCGACATCAGCATTGATGGCGATGGCCGCGTGCAGGGAATTTACGACAATGGAAACAATATGGTTCTGGCCCAGCTGGCTCTTGCGCAGGTACAGAACCGGAACGGTATGGAAATGGTAGGAAACGGACTTTTCCGTCCCACATCAGCTGCCGGTGAAACATTTATAAATACGGCAGACAACTTTGCCAACGCAAATATCAACTCGGGGTCTCTTGAAGGGTCGAACGTGGATCTTGCAAAAGAGTTCACCAATATGATCACCTCGCAGCGGGCGTACCAGTCAAATGCAAGGGTGATCAGTACATCAGATGAAATGCTGATGGAAGCTGTAAACCTGAAGAGATAATCAGGTCGTTTTAAATATTAGTTAGCGGTTAGGTTAAAAAAACGTTTCGTTCCGGCAGTGCTGAATATGGCAGGTCGGGCGAAGCGTTTTTTATTTTATGGGCGTTCCGATCGGCGATGATCCGGGGAAATTCAGGTTTAGGTTTTGATCCGCTACTTATCAAATAATTGTGATCCGAACAGTTTGTAAATATACAAGCAACTGTTTGACAGGCAATTATTTCGACGTTCAGAGATAGAAAAATATGTGTTAAAGCAGTACGATTTAAAATTAAGTTTCCAATTGCGGTACCGATAAGATCTATATGTTAGACAGATCAACAATTATCGGTTTTATCTTGGGCGTGGTGCTCGTGGTTCTCGCGATCGTAACCCAGGGAAGCTTGCTTATTTTTATAAGCTTCTCCTCTGCGTTGATTATTGGCGGGGGAATTATATCGGCCACAATGGTGAACTATAGTTTTGAGGATATCAAAACCAGTTTTACGGCTATTTTAAGCATGATGGGGGCCAAAGAGGTTGATCTGAGAACCGATATGGAACTGCTGAGTATGTTTGCGCGGCGAGTGCGAACAGATGGAATCCTGGTGCTGGACAGCGACATTCAGCACATTGAGGACCAATACCTGAAAACAGGACTTCAGCTTGCAGTGGATGGATTCAAAATGGAAAGTCTCGACAGCATCTTACGTGATGAGATTAAAAGCCGTGAACGAGAAGTAGACACGTCTATTAATGTAATGTATTCCATGGCTGAGTCTGCCCCCGCTTTTGGTATGATTGGTACGGTTATCGGGATGATTTTAATGCTTCAGAATATTTCTGACCCGGAAGCCCTTGGGGCCGGGTTGTCAGTTGCGCTCCTAACCACGCTTTATGGTGCTATTGTAGCCAATATGGTGATGGGGCCGCTGGCGGGTAAACTGGGCTATCTGAGTGAGCTGGATCTTAACAGGAAACAGATGTTTCGCACGGGTATACTGTCGATAGTTGAGGGTGAAAACCCGCGAATTATGGAAAAGAAAATGCTGATTCATATAGATCCAAAAAGCCGTGCAGAATATATAAAGTATCACGAAGGAGCTCGGATCAGCAAAGAGCGAGACGAAAAATTCTACAAACTCTGGATAGAACAACAAAATAAAGAATGGGACGATCTAAAGGCAATTCTGGAAGCTGGTTAGTTACCTACAGCGACATGGTGACACTGCTTCTGGTGTTTTTTGTTGTGCTTTACACAATGACGCCGGGGATCGACCAGTCACAGTTCGATAACTTTATCTCGTATTTTCAGAGTTCGGTGGGGGTTATCAAAAATAACTCGGTTGTAAAGCAGAAGAGCCAGGATAAAGATGAATACCGCAAAGAAATTGTAGAACAGTGGTCGGTTGTTGAAGATTTTCTTCAGCGACAGAATTTGAGCAGCCAGGTTGATATTGAACAGGTTGCTGAGGGTGTGAAGATTACATTAAGCGATTCACTGACCTTCAACAGCGGGTCGTCAGATTTGCTTCCGAATGCTGAACGTGTTCTCGATGAAATCGCCGGGGTTTTTACGGATGAAATTGTTGAAACGGAAGTTCAGGGCCATACCGATGCCGACCCGGTTGCCAGCAGCTCATATTATCGATCGAACTGGCACTTGGGAGCGGCACGAGGTGTATCGGTATTGAAGTATATACAGGACAGAAGCGGGCTGGAACCCGAACGTTATAAGGCCAGTAGTTTTGGTGAGTATCGTCCGATTGCTGAGAATACAACCCTTGAGGGGAAACGCCGGAATCGGCGGGTTGAAATTTACGTAAAATATAAAGGGTTGATGAGCCAGGATGAATTTGAGACGCCGGCAGTAAGCGGCGCAGAAAGTTCGGGCGACGTGCTGGCGGGGAAAGAAAATAACTAACGATTGGTTGCTATCATGGCAGAAAAAAAATCTGAAAAGAAGAAAAAGAAAACTAAAAAGGCAGGGGGATCAAAATTTCTACCCTTTGGAAAATATTTCCTGATTTTATTGGTATTGGCATCCCAGGTAATCCTTGCATATCAGATTGTCGACAAAAATTACGGCAGTGTGTTCAAAGTGGTCGACGACCTCACAGCACCAGAGGAAGGCACTTATCTTATGGAAGAGCTTATCGTGAACCCCTCGGGCTCGAACGGGCAGCGGTTTCTTGTTGTAGAAATAAGCCTTGAACTGCATGATGCAGCCCATATTGAACTTATTGATCAGAATATTCAACGTATTAAGCATAATATGCTGGAAGTGCTGTCATCACGCACAGTAGGGCAGTTGAGTCAGCTATCAGAGAGAGAAAAACTGAGGAGTGAACTTGCCGGAGTAACAAATAAAGCCATCGGTAAGCGTTCGGTACGCAATTTGTATTACACCAAATATGTAATGCAATGATGTTAACAACCGAACGGCACAACCCTTATGAACTCAGTGTCCCCCCAGCGCAAATCTGGGAAGCGTAAATATGTAGAACCCTACGATTTCAAGCAGCCCAAGCTGTTCAGTAAAGAGATTATGCGCACTCTGCGCACTCTTCACGATGTGCTTGCCCGGAATTTAAGCCGGGTATTCAGCAGTGCGCTTCGCCAGAAAGTGGATGTTCATATGAACAAGATCGATCAGATCTCCACAAGTGACTTTATCCAGAATATTGCCAGTCCAAGCGTTATATACCTTCTGTCTGTGAAACAGCTCGGAGGTGATGTGATCGCCGTAATCCCTCCTGAATTTTGTATTCATATGATCGAGAGGCAGAGCGGCGGACGAGGCGACAACCTGAATGAGCGGCGAACGCTTACTACAATTGAAGAGAAGATTATTTCCCGGATCATGAAGGCCGTCAACAAAGAGATTATTGTTGCATGGGAGCCATACATGGACTTTAGCATCGATTCCGCAACCTATGAGAGCAAACCGGAGAACATCCACCTCATGTCGGTTGACCCTACCATTGTTGCCAAGTTTGAGATAGATCTTGGTGTTCACAAAGTTGAAATCCAGATCTCTTACCCATACAGCCTTTTGAAAGAAGCGATGAATGAATCGGTTCTGAAAAAAGGGAATCAAGCTAAAACAGAAAAGTTATCTCCGGATGCGCTCGATTCCTACAAAAGAACCCTTCTCAACGCATCTGTGCGGATTCAGCCCCTGCTGGGTACCACAAGACTTTCGGTAAGTGATATACTGGAATTAAAGGAAGGGGATACAATCCCACTCAATCAGCGAACAGACAAGCCGCTTGCAGTACGTGTAAATAAAGTGGAAAAAATGAAGGCCTTTCCCGGTATTGTGCAGGGCAGAAAGGCAATTAAGATATTTGAAATCATCGAAGAAATTAACGAACAAGAACTACTGTAACTATGGAAAACTGGAAAGAAGAGCTTCAGAAATATTTACCGGATGTTGAGAAATTTTTGACATCAGTGCTTCTCGAAGATACAAAAATGGACATTGTATCAGATGAAAGCGTTGAACTGGAGGCGGTTCTCAGCAAAGGGGCCAAATCGGATATCTTTCTTTACACGAGGGATAAAGCACACAATTCCGAATGTATTATCGTACTTGAGGAGGAGTGGTTTGGCCTTCTCTCCAGTATTATGCTTGGCGTTGAAGAGAAGAAAAACAACGAGATTACCCGAGATCTACTGAAGAAATTTTCCTCTGAATTGTCGGAGACCATTGCAAAGCGGATGGAAGACAATGAGATGATTGTGGACCTCGAAGATGTTCAGGTATTGACCAGTGCGCAGGTTGAAAAACAGCTGTCGCATACGGAGTACTTTTATGCCAGGATGGAAATTGAAGGTGTTGCTGATGAAAATGTGCGAGCTGCATTGTTCGTGGGTAACCCCGAAGCAGTTATCGAAAAAGAAGAAGCTGAACCGGAAACCGCAGAAGAAGGAAACGACGAAGCAGATACAAAAAAGTCATCTTCCACGAGTAACGTGATTACAGCAACTGAGCAGCCTGAGGAGGATTTTTCATCTGTTGAAGCGGAAGAGATGGAGGAGCTTGGGCAGATGGAGGATATTATCTCCGGCCGGCATGTTGAGTTTGAAGACTTCGACGAGCCGTCGAACGGCAACGATGCACTAAATGGCAACAGCAGGAGCATGGATCTCCTTAAGGATGTGGAGATGGATGTGTCTGTTGAACTCGGCCGCATCGAACTGCCGCTTGGAAAAGTGCTTCAGCTTGCAAAAGGATCTGTGATTGAACTCGAGAAACTCGCTGGTGAGCCGGTAGATATTCTTGTCAATGGCCAGTGCATAGCCCAGGGTGAAGTTGTAGTAATCGACGAACATTTCGGTGTGCGGATTGCCAACCTGGTGACAACGCGTCAGCGAATCGCAAAACTTCAGTAATGGATTTCAAAAAATACCTGTCAAGCGGTTCGACCGATCCAAAACAAATACTAAAATTTGTCCTGGGCTTTGCAGCTGTGATGCTGGTACTCTGGTTGGTGATGGTGTCACAAATGGACTTCACCGGTTCGGGCGGCCCGTCAACTCCTGAAGACCGCATGAGAGCCGACAGCCTGCGATCTGCTATCTCACAAGACAGTGTCCAGGTTCAGCCGAGAGAGTCTGAAGAAGAGTCGCCGGATATTTTTTTCAACGCTCTTACCACGTTCCTGATTCTTATTACGCTGCTTGGCCTTGTCTGGATTTGGACGCGATCGAAAGGGAATTCGCCTCAGCAAAGAAGCAACATGTTCAATGAGGTGGGCGGACAAATGCTAGGGCAGGGTGCACAGCTAAAGGTTATAGAAATTAATGATGAAATATGGGTCATGAGTGTCACCGAAGGTTCCGTAAGCCTGCTACATCGCTATGCAAAAGAAGACTGGAAAGGGAAAATTGAGCACGGTGAACCCATCGAGTCAAGTTTTTATAAGATGTTTAAGGGGGAAAAGAAGTGAGTATTCCGCGAATGACCGGGTCTTTTGTCTCAAAAATAGTGTTTCTTTTAGGTCTCATTCTGCTTTCAGTTCCCATGGCATCCTATGGCTCATCAATGACTTTTACTATGCCGGTGTTTGCGCAGGCGCTGCCTCAGATTGATCTGTCGATAGGTGGCGAGGCCGAAGATTTTTCGATGGCTATCCAAGCGCTTATTCTTATTACGGTGCTGTCCTTCGGGCCGGCGTTTGTTACGATGATGACAAGTTTTACTCGGATCATTGTTGTGTTCTTTTTCCTTCGGATGGGGCTTGGTACACAACAATCTCCGCCAAACCAGGTATTGGTCGGGCTCGCCATTTTCCTAACGATATTTATTATGATGCCGACCTTTGACGAAATAAATGAGCAGGCCATTCAGCCCTATGTCAACGAAGAGATGACACAGGCGGAAGCTCTCGTTCAAGCGGCTATTCCGCTCAAAGAGTTTATGGTGGCGCAAACGCGCGATAAAGACCTGCTCTTTTTCATGGATATGGTAGAGATAGAAACAGTAAATAGTATTGCTGATCTGCCGCTATATGTAGTAGTTCCATCGTATGTGATGAGTGAGCTGCGGATCGCGTTCCAGATTGGATTTATGATCTACCTGCCATTTATGGTGATCGACCTTGTGGTGGCTTCTATTCTCCTGGCAATGGGTATTATCTTCCTGCCGCCGGTTCTGGTGTCGCTGCCATTTAAGATCCTTGTATTTGTACTTACCGATGGCTGGTACCTGCTGGTGCAGTCGCTTGTAAGAAGTTTTAATTAATAATGGGAATCTGCTCCAACTTGCAGTCAATCCTATAGAATAGATGATTTAACATGAATATTGATACAGGAATTTACTGGCTACAGGAAATGCTGACGGCCGTTGTAGTACTGTCGGCCCCGGTAATGATAGGTGCACTGATCATTGGACTGAGTGTTGCCATATTCCAGGCGGCCACGTCCATCCAGGAAATGACGCTAAGCTACATTCCAAAAATGATTGTTGTGGTAGTGATTCTCTTTTTCACATTCGGATTTATGCTTCAGTTTGCCATCGATTTTACACAGCGGATCTTTGAATTTATACCACAAATTGCCAACTAATTGATTCTCCTCTATCTGGGAGAGAGTTGTTTAATAGATTTTTAACCGTGCTGAGTAAACATCCCCTTAAATCCCCATTTATTCACCACGGACATCTTTTGGTGAAAGGAAAACTTTTCAAACCAATATTCATCAATAAACTGAAAACACAAAATATTCAAACCGGTATAATGAGCGGGGTATAATGAATGGAAATTCTTTCAGTTGACTATATACTTGCTTCATTTCTGATTTTTGTGAGAGTGAGCAGCCTTTTCCTTACTGCTCCATATTTCAGTTCGGCTGCATTTCCGGTACAGGTCAAAATCTTTTTTGCCCTCCTCACAAGCATTCTTTTGTACCCGGTGATTCCGGCTCAGAATGTTGGAATTGATCCGCAGTCGGGTGTAATTTTTATCACGACGGCAATCATGATAGAAGTGCTTGTAGGAGCTGGACTTGGTATGGTGGGGAAGATCGTGTTTGCAGGACTTGAACTCGCGGGCCGCCTCATCAGTTTAAAGATTGCACTTGGGTTTGCCAGTATGGTCGACTCCATGACCCAGCAGCAAAGCACCGTCGTTAGTAATCTGTTTAATATGCTGGCTGTGCTCATCTTTTTGTCCATCGGCGGGGATAAAATTTACCTAAGCGGTCTGATTCAGAGCTTCCAGGTTGTGCCGCTTCAGCAGGCCCAGATTGAGCTTGCCGGCCCCTTTATGCTGGAAATTGCAACATACCTGTTTGTCATAGGCGTGCAAATAACGGCGCCGTTTATAATTGTACTGTTTCTGGTTGATCTGTCCCTGGCTATTTTCGCCCGTATCATGCCGCAGGCAAACATCATGTTTATTGCACTGCCGATTAAACTTGGAGTAGGTTTTATACTGCTATACTTGGTAGCGCCCTATCTGCCAGTAGCTTTCGAAATGATGTTTACGAGGATGTTTGAGTTTCTCGAACAGTTTATTTTACTCATTATGCCTGAGTAGCAGCACTATTTAATTCAAATATGACATAGCTCCCGGATACTTGTTAATGGAAAGGAGGAAAGTCCGACTTTGCAGGTACACTAGTACACTAAGAAGCTAACTCAGTAAACTAACTCGGGCCAGCACCCAAGAGGCCACAACTTAGATTCCATAACTATTTGATATTTAGGGTTGATCAAAAAGAAGGTAATTCTGAAGTACCTCCTTTTCCGGACGGGATACTCACGGGATTAGGGAGCAATGGTGAATGATCTCGTGTGCTTTATAACCCGGAAATAGATAATTCTAAACTCTGAAAATCATCCCGTGCTCTCTCCGTTTGCTTCTTCACCGGCGAAGTGTCTTATCTTTTCCGGTCAAAAAAGGGGCTGGAAAATAAATCATTTATGATTACAACAAGAAAAAGAACCGTCGAAAACGTGATCAACAGATTGTAGCCGGTTGGGTTGGTATGGCCGACGTTTTTTTGCGTATGGGTAAAATTACTTTGAAAGAGGAACCGACTCCCGGCTCACTTTCAACTTCAATATCACCATTCATGGCTAGTATCTGGTACTTGGTAACAAATAGCCCAACACCCGACGAATCTTCTTGCTTGTGAAAAGTTGTGTGTAACCCAAAAAGTTCACTTCTGTATTTGTTCAGGTCGAGGCCCAATCCATTGTCTTCAACAGCGAACCAAATACTTTGTTCATCTTTATTACCGGCATTAATTATTACGTAAGGTTCTTTTTCAGGATCTCGATATTTTATGGCGTTGCTTATCAGATTGTGTAAAATGCTTTCAAGGTATCCTTCTACAGCATCGACCCGTAAATCTTCCGGAATCTGGTTTTTGATTTCGATACTGGAGAGCTCATCAAAATGCGTGATAGCTTTCAATGAGCTATCGGTAACTGATTTCAGGTTGATTGATTTATAATCTTCCTCACTAAATTCGTCTCCAAATGCAATGCCGCTTAATTGAACAACTGTTTCAGAAAGCTTTTCTGAAGCCATTTTTAAGTACTTAAATAGTTCATCTTCAGCAATACTTGAGTTATCCAACTCCAGCAGCTCTACAAAAGAATTCAAGGCACCTACCTGTGAGCGTAAATTATGGGAAATGGAATGGGCAAAATTGGTCAGCCGGCCATTTTGTACTTCCGTTTTTTTGAATAGCTCTTCAATCCTCATTGAGGCTTTGACCCTCACATCGATATCCCGGAGGGTTCCAAATAGTTTGGCACATTTTCCTGCCTGAAATTCGGGAATTATCAGTATCTCACACCACTTTTCGTCTCCCTTATCTGTCGATATCAGGGCTTCCGCTTTTTGTTCGGCTTTTAAATTTATTGCATCAGAGAAGGCTTTCTTTACCTTGGTCCTGTCTTCTCCCTCCTTGAAATACGCGACGGGGCCCGTTGGATCCGGGGCTGACTTATGTGGCACGCCGAGAATAGTATTCGTCATGTTGCTAAATGAAGCCTGACCTTTTTTAAAATTGACCTCCCAGTAGCCTATATTAGCTACGGTGTTACACCTTTCCAGTATCTTTTCATTATGTTTTGCAGCTGATACATCCGTATGAGCACCAAGCATTCGTATTGGAGCGCCGTCTTCATCTCTCATTATCATTCCACGACAACGGATCCATACTGTATGGCCTTCAGCATGAGTATATCGCGTAATCTGGTCATAAGGCCTGTCGGGATGTTCTATATGTTCCTTTATCTTTTGTTTGGCGATTTCCAGATCGTAAGGGTTAATAATACCCATCCAGGCACTGGACTTGGGCGGCATTTTTTTTGGATCATATCCCAGCCTCTCCCAAAAAGTATCATTCATCCACTCCTCCTCAGGATTTGTCAAATCCCAGTACCACAGCCCATCGAGTGATGATTCTTGAAGGAAATCAAATATTTTATCGTCATTCTTTACCAGTGCACGGAGTTCATTTTCCAGATAATTCATAGTCATACCTTCTCTTGTTTTCGATTAGTCTGCCGGATACGTGACTTCATTTCGCAATCAATTTGGAGTGTTTGCTGACGGCACTAAGAATTCTATCGGGTATATCATTCAACGGAAGCTGTTCACACACTGCCCCGATCTCGAAAGCCGCTTTTGGCATGCCATATACGACACTCGATAACTCATCCTGACCAATTGTAAAAGCACCGTTATTTCTCATCTTCAATAATCCTTCTGCGCCGTCTGATCCCATGCCTGTCAATATAATCCCGGTTGCCTGAGGCCCAAATTCTTCAACTACAGAATCAAATAGAACGTCCACACTCGGACGGTGGAAATTTATTCTTTGCCCGTCTGATACCCGCACATAATTTTTCTCCCCCCTTCTCTGAACGGTCAGATGCTTATCACCTTTTGCTATGTACACGCATCCGGGTGTTATTGGTTCGTTATCAGCTGCTTCCCTGATGCTTAATGGTGAGTGCTTATTAAGCCTGTCTGCAAAGCTCTTCGTAAAAGACTCGGGGAGGTGTTGTACAATTACAATTCCGGGTAACCCTTCTGGCAAGTTGTTCAGTAAAAACTCCAGCGCCTTGGTCCCCCCTGTAGAGGAGCCGATAGCTATAATTTTTTGGCCGGCATTTCCGACGCTGACCGGCGCCGGACTTACTGTCTTATTAATTTTTCCAGGCTGCACCCTGGCTCCCGCAGCCCCGCGAACCGTTTGCACAAGTCTTTCAGAAAACTGTTTTAGATTATATTCAAGGCCGGGTTTGGAGATTGTATCCAGGGCACCCATTCGGAGAGCTTTAAGAGCATAGGAACTCTCTTTGGGAGTGTAACAACTCACAATGATGACCGGATAAGGATGCGATTTCATGATCTTTCCTAAAAAGGTCAATCCATCCATCCGTGGCATCCGTAAATCCAGCGTAATTACATCCGGTTTTAACAGATTGATAAGGTCCCTTGCCACATAGGGATTTTCAGCGGTGCCGACGACCTCAATGCCAGGTTCATCATTTAGCGCGTAGGAAATAAGTTTTCGGTAAATCTCTGAGTCATCAACAATGAGCACTCTAATCATACTACTATAACAAGATCTTATTAACTGTTTGCGACATAAATAACCACAATAAGCTAAGGCAGTTTGAGTGCTATATGCGGATTTACTGAGGATTTAATGTGATAAACGTAATGTTATATTTTATCGGCTTTATCTATTTTTTCTGAAGAAAGGGGGAATAGGATTCCGGTAAAAAATGTTTTTTTGTAAGTGATTGGCGCTCTGTTGAATAGGTTGGTTTAAAATAACTATCCATCAAATGTATGATATCATTCAAGTCTATGTTTTTTTGATTTGTGCGGGTGGGTTTCCGGACGAGAATAATTATATCCGGTAAAAAAACATCACTCATTGCAAATGGATCTAAAACAGTTCGGTGATATTACATAAATCACCATGTACCCAAAACACCATGATGTTATCCTCAATTACATTATTTGAAAATTTACACATTGGAATACTGGAGGAAATGAACTCAAAGATACAATTGATCGAACACAGAGCTCGCAGATACAGAAACACGGCCAATTTTATCGACATGATTTATTTTACCAGTAGTAAACTTCAATTGGATTACTCACACCGATCAACATCGGCCTGTAATAAATCGTGTGTTAATAAAACGCGGGCCACCGAAAGTTCAGACGGGGTGAGCTCACTGAAAATAATCTCGTCAGTTGATTAAATGAATATCTCATCATTAATTACAGGATCGATTATTTCGCCCGCTCATATTTAATTCGCCAATTAAGCGTCCATGTATTGCCGGCATCACGAGACACTTCCCAGTCCCATGTAAATGAATCTTCCCGGATGTCGTAGAAAATCATGCGCTGCATGATCGGGTTGCCATTTAGATCAATTCCGGTTCGGGTAAACAATCGACGGTTGTCAACAAACTTACCGGTGAAATCCAGGTATCCGCCGTTGTTGTCCACCCACGTCTGTTTCCATTCGCCACTTGCCGGCTGGTATACCGAGTAACTCTTACCGATGAAGCCGGCATAAACGCCCGTTAGGCCTTCAAAGTTCTCTTTAATGACCGCATCATTCAATATCCGCTCTATTTTGTTGACTCCCGTTCCCGTGCTGCCGTCCGGATCTTCCCATGTCAGGTTCCACTCGCCAATCCAAAAATCGAAGTATTTTTCAGGCGGAATATCTTTAAGGCTCGTTTGGCTGTAGACCGGATCAGCAGACAGAACAAGAAACAGGGAGCTCAGAAGAATAGGCAGGAGTGATGGTTTCATGACGGAAAGCGTGTTGGTTTAGTAAAGGAACAGTGCATAGTATCTTGATTATACATCATTCCAATAAAAAATAACATGCTTGTGCCATTTACCACTTGCCGGGCCGATTTAAAAATGCATAAAGCTACTCAGATGCAGATCGCGATAAACACAGGAGGTCCGGCTTATTTAATCTTTTTTTCTTTTCCCGCTTGAAACCGCCAGCACGCCCGACCACAGCGCAATAATCATCAAGCCGCTAAATTCACGCGCCGCTTCCACGCCAATGTAGCTCATGCCGATTTCCTCCAGAATATTCTGAAAGCCTGATAGTGTAAGGTCCGGCGTGATGGTGAGCGCCCAGATACCGGTAACGAGCGCGAGAATTGCTGCAAGCATCCAATGTAGCTTCTGAAGGGCATAAAGCACAGAGATGACACAGGCCGCGGTATAGATAAACGACCAGAAAAACGGATCAGGATCGTTAATTTGTGCAATTGCAGAGAGACCGAAAAGAAAAGCCATCAGGTAGTTTGTGTAACGGAGTGCCATGGAACGCAGATGTTTATGTTCGTAGAAGTAACATTAATTCAAACAAAATTACGAAAGACACCGGACATACAGAAACAAGAGCGCGGGATTAATTCCGGTAAATTAGTTTGTAGAATCATAAGTGGTTTAATTCTGCGTCCTGGCGGGTGTGCGGCGAGGCAATCAATTTTCAAAAAACCCCGAACCGAAAACTCATCCGCTTGAGCAGATTTGTTATAAAGCGGGCTTAGAATTCTGTTTTATGTAAATTTCAATTATGATTAAATATTTTGCGTGTATTAGAGTCGCCGAAGTTGATTTGAATGATATCACAGCACGAACCAGATACGAGCTGTCAGGCGTTACGCCGCTATACTCATTTAATCAGGTAATATATGCTTTGCAACTACCACCCCAACTGGCAACCTCACCATAGACATTTTTGTTAAATCAACGATTTGAAAACCGACATCTTCCAAAGACTCCTGACAAATATCGGGCGGCAACCAACATACTTCGGAAGGTTCGCATGTATCCATTCATACAGCCTCATCATTACATTAGCCTATCCCTTTTTAAACATTGCCACAACAGAGATACGCCCGCAACTTTTAAGAACCCTTTGGCACTCGTGTAAAACAATAGGAATTTTCGGTGTATTGAATAGTTCTAACGTCATGACAGGCTTTAGAGTTATAACCACTGATGTATAGATGTGTCGTGACATACTGCAACAATCCTATCCGGACAGAGAAAAAACTTTATGATCTGTACAATTCAAATTATGTGGCTTTATTTGAACTATCCATAAAATCAAAGATCCGGGAGAAGTCTTCCCGATCCCGCCCATCACTTTTCGCCTGCCCAAACAGCTCCTTGGTAATATTATTCAGGAAATACGGATGATCCTGTTCATATGCTGAAAGAGCAGCAAGGTGAAGGTCTTTATGCATCAACTCAAGGGGAAATTGTGTTTCCTCATCACCATTTTTGATCATCTCAGCTTTGGCGTTTAGAAAAGGGGCTGAAACGGGAAGGTCTGGAAGGGTATTCAATAAAAAATCTTTAGAAATTCCCATTTCCTCACCCAGAAGAACGGTTTCAGAAAAAGAAGCCATTGCAACAGCCAATAAAGAATTTACAAGCATCTTCATGGCAGTTCCTTTTCCAGTTTCACCCACATGCACAATCTTCGATCCCATATATTCGATCAGCGAACGCGTTTTTTCCAGATCAGATTGATATCCTCCTATTAAGAAGGTCAGCTCTCCATTCTCGGCCGGGCCTTTGCTTCCAGCAACGGGAGCATCCATGAATCGCACGTTGTGTTTTTTAGCCTCCTCCGCCTCTTTCAGAGAAAAGGAAGGATTTACAGTCGTACAATCAACCCAAAGAGCTTGTTCCTTCATGAAAGATAGAAACCCGGTTTCTCCAAAAGCCAGTTGTTCAATGGCATCGGGATCTGAAACCATGGTGAATACAATATCTGCTTCCTCAACAGCATTTTCCAGTGATCCGGCGCCATGCGCACCGGACTCAACCAGAGGATCCATGGCCGAGCGGGTTCGATTATAAACCGTCAGATTTACATCATTCTTTTGAAGATTATTTGCCATTCGGCTTCCCATGATTCCTAATCCGATAAATGCGATTTTTTCGCCCATAATTGCAACCTGTTTTTTTATGAATATCTGTTTTCTAAGAACAAGCAAAAATGCAGGCTGATTCCATCTTCACGGCAACCAGCCTGGATTATTCACCAAGAAATTTGTTCGTGGGCATGGCGAAGTTGAAATGGAAAGTGTAGCGTATGAACATACGCCGAGTGCGTCATTTCCACTTCAATGAAGCAAACGGTCAAATTTCGAAGCTTTTTGGCATACACTCAAATTTCGGTTACGGCTCATTTGACACAAACTTAGTCAAATCAACTACCTAATTGTTCTATCTTTATTTTTCGTGAATTATTCGGGCCAGATGCCAGCAGAACTCAGCTATCTGGTGTCTCATTTCCCGACCGGGAAACCGGTATTTGGATCTTCGATAAGTTCACTTTCCCAGGATGTCCAAAAATGGTTGTCTGCCTTGCACACTGCTTATATTTTATGTCCAGAGATAAATTTTCATCGTTCTGGCTGCAGATTTACAATAACATAAATGATAACGCCATTGCAGTAAGTATTGGTAATCAGAACTATCGCGCAGGTAACCCCGATGTCACCTTCACCTATGCCATGCGAGGCATATCCGCGTTAATGCGTTGGTTATCCCGTCTGTTGTTGGCAAAATTGGCATCAATGCTGATTGCACAGAACAGGCTTTATATCAATTACAGGGGTGCCGTCGACTGCTTCTAAAGGACTTACTATTAAATTTACAGACTCAGCAGTCTCCAGTACCTGAACGCGGTGTAAACCAATGGGATTTGGTCGATCCGGCGCACGTGTAGCGAAGACTCCTTTCAGCGGATTATTGGGATTATTTCGGGGATGTACCTGTAATACATTACGGTCACTCAGGTGAAGCCATGTAAGCAGGATGATCTCGCTGCCGGCAACAATTCCATCAGTCGCCTTTGTAAACTCTTTATCTATCTTTATGCACGCTTCCGGTGCCCCTTCTGAACCTTGTTCAGGAGCGTCTTTTTTGTCAATAAGTTGAGAGTGAACAAAGCCGATTGGCCGTATTGAATAGGTGGTTGTAGAGTTCATTGGCTATATTTCTCTGTTAGGTGGTATAACGCCCTGGCGCATAAGGGGCGTGCAAAATGACCCTGAATTTGTTTCAAAATGTACTGCGGAAACTGACAAATTAAAACCGGTAGCCAACGGCGAGGCACGTTCAACTTAATGCGCGGGTTATATTCTCTTCCACAAGTTTACTGCTTGTTCAATAAACTCATCAATTTTGGTATCTGGAATAGCAACTGTTTTTTCAATCGAATACATCCTTTTCCTATATCTAATCCCTTAGTTAATTCACCAGATCCATCAATTTTCTCAATATTTCCAACATAAAGGCTCGCGTAAATTTTTGAGTGTTCAGATGAAAAACAGTTGTTTTACTATCGCCGTACCGTAGCATTTTATATTCAATGTTATCCGCTATTCAGGGTGCCTTAGAAAAAATCATTTCACGCAGAGCTAATAGTATTTCCTTTCTCCAATCCTCGTCCAGGGATTCTAAATATTCTGGAGGTGTTTCTACGTTATATTGAATTGGATATCTATGATTTAGTACTAAAAAGTTTGGTATAACGACAATGCGCTTATACTGCGACTAACCAATAATTGAAGCAACATTCTTTATCCCATTGCTCCTAATTGCATTATTAGACCCAAATTATCTACTATTCCTTTTTCTTCTACAACCTTTCCATTTTGAAATTTAAGCACAGTCATACCCTGCACAGCCACGTTCTTTCCTGATGCTTCAACGCCAAATAAGTCGCCATTTTCATGAGTTCCATTGTATTCCCAATTAATTGTGGCGCTACGTACATTTTCACTTGGAATTATTTCTTTTATTGAAATTTTTAAATCAGGAAAAAATTCGTGGGTTTGTTTTAGCATTGCTTTGTATTCAGAAATGCTGTTATAAGTTTTTTCAAAGTGTGTGTAGTTAACTTCTAAATCATCATCGGCAAATTCATTGAGTAAATTTTCCTTTCCGGCATTCCAAATTTCCATGTAACTCGATGATAGTTCTTTGATTTCTTGAGCATTCATAAATAAAAACCTTAAAAAATGATGTTTGATTTAATTGAATGAAAAATCTCAGTTGTTAATCTTGAAAGATTTACTATTTCTTTATTTTCAATTTCTTTACGTACTATTTCATCCGCAAACTGGAAATAGCATAACTGATCATTAACAAAGGCTATCTTGTCAAAATATTCATTCTTTAATTTAGTTTTTTGCATGAAAATAGATTTTGCTCAAAGATGCCTAACGGTTTGGCAATTATGCAGCGAGTCGATACATCCATATGGCCGCTTGCGAGCGACACCCTTAGTGCTGAGGAAAGGCTAAAAAGAATCAACCCACAAAACGAGCGGGAATTGTCAAGTTCGTTTGGACCTTCAAAAAAGGACGATGCATGCACTCACACTTCTACATTTTTGCAAGCCTGCTGAATAGCTTTGCGAACGACACCCCGACTAACGAGCTGTGGCTGAGACCACACCTGTCGGAGACGTAATCGCCTCTGGCTCCTTCTTGACGTAGAGGACCAAAATGATTGTGAAGGCATACTTGGCGATGATGTCCAGAATGCTGTATCCCCACGAGGTAACGCCCACATTCAGCAGGGCCAGGCCTTCGTTGCCAAGCGCCCAGATGACCGGATAGCCGATCCACATGAAGACGGTCAGGAGCTTAAGCGTGTTAAAGATATTGCCGGTTCCCTTGGCCTTGGCCTCCTTAGGCCACTCGGCGAGCAGATAGTACAATACCCCTACGAAGAAGGCGCTGCTGAGCAGGTACCAGAACCAGCGCATGGCGTAGCTGCTGGTAGTCAGCGCGGCGGCCAGGCCGGTCAGGCACATGAATACGTCCAGCACGATTGCTGAGAAAATCTTATCGCCTGTAGAGCCGGCCATGAGACCGAGCGCCAGCAGAATGAACGGAGTGGACAAGGTCCATGTCAAATACCGCCCCCACAGGGAGAGTGTCTCTTGGCCGGCCAGCGCGTGACCGTCCGGCATCACTAAGGTATCGATAGTGAGTCCAGAAGCAAGTCCCATGTAGCTGGAAATGGAGACCACCGAAATCATCATCGTAGCATAAGTGATCAGCCGGGCACGAGAGTTTTGGATACTGCGTGACCAAAAGGCGATGAGCATCAGGGTGATGCCGGCAAGTGCAATATTAACGTAGATTGATGAGGCAAGTGCAGTATCGTCGATTACAGCAAGATATATATTTTCCATGGAGTGATACCTGACTATTTAAATTTTTTTAATAAAAATAATATCTTAATAAATAACCGTTTAAACTTCAAATAATTGCAACAGCAGGGGTAGACACCGGCGAATGGATTTTGGTTATTCGGCAATTGACAACTTGTCCTCAGGAAGAAGAGAGACTGCCTGATGAAACAAGTTTGTACAGGGTTGTCCTGAAGCCGCTCAGGACTCGATCGAGCGATAGTGATGTCGCACGCAAACGGTCATATGGATGTCTTGACTCGCTGCATAACGACGAATTGTTATACCGCGGTTACTCCTTGATTCTCTTTCAATCAATTTCACCATTTTTAAAATGTGCAAGTTCTATAGCACCCATGCCGTAATCATCAATTAGGGAAATTTCCAGATTTCTATTTCTTACCAATCCATTAAACTTTGTCGAATTTTCTCTTAAATAGTTGAAAGTTTTCTCAGCTTCAACAAAATCTTTTTTAGCCTTTTCTCTATCTAAATTTGCAGGCTTCCAACTGCTTTGAATATTACATTGAACACTGCTATCGTCTAACAGTACAAAAGAAGCTTCTTGCATGTTTAGGTGGTCTCCCCCTAAAAAACGGTCAAGGGCTAAGTCAAGGCGTTCACCGGATAGTTTAGTAACTTGCATAATTGATGTATTTTGAAAGTATGTTATACTTCATGCCTTTCTATCGAACCTATTACCCAATAATCAACATCATCTGGAGAAAATTTTTCGCCAACTTTTATCTCTTTATCAGGTAATATTCTTGAAATGCCTATCATACATTCAGAGTCTATCATTTTAGATATTGTGTCCTCATTGTTTCATTGATGATGATGCCATTGTCATATTGGAGGTGTTCGCGAAGAAAACACAAAAGACGCCGCAGGAAGTAATTGATGTATGCAAAAAGCGGCTGGCTCGTTACAAACAGTAGCAAGGAATAGGAAATGTCATGGATAAGAAGAAACAAAAACAACTGGAAGATAAAGGATTTCTAGTAGGCTCTGCCGCAGATTTTCTGGAACTGTCGCCGGAAGAAGAAGCCTATATTGATATTCGATTGGATATCAGCAATTTGGTAAAAGCCCAACGTGCGAAAAGGGGATGGACCCAGGAATAACTCGCCCGTGCAATCGGATCAAGCCAGTCACGCATCGCCGAGCTTGAAGGGACTGATCCCGGTATTTCTCTGGATCTCATGATTAAAGCAATTCTACGGCTTGGAACATCAAAAAAGCAGATTGGAAAACTGTTAGAAGGAGAGTTAGAACCAGCCTAATTCGAAGAGTACTATACGTGGCGGCGTTTATGCAACGATGCGGGGTTTATTCTTTTGAGAAGTCTCTGTAGAAACCAGGACTATCCGTCGGTTTGAGTACCCTCGACTCAAAGCTACCCTTGTGTCCGTCGTTGTAGTCGATAGAAGCAGAAATTATTTTTAATTTCCCATCTTCATCGAACTCAAGATGATCATAAGTCAGGTCAATATTCTGTGATGCTAAATCTGCTTTGATCATACTAAGATCGTCTTTTGTTAATTCAGTAGTGAATTTCACATCAATGACTCCGCTACGCTCTTCGGTACAACTGTTGATGGTGATGATGATAAAAATTGATATAAGAATGCTAAAAACCTTATTCCACATGATTTATTATTTGGTTTTATTTTATGTGTTGCTTCAAATTACAGCCAGCATTGGCATAACGGTCTGGCGTTTAACCGGTTTAGCAATTGTAAACTATTAAAGTGATAAAAAGCAGGAATTACTGCAACTCTGATGATCTTTACTATCAGCTGTGAGCGGGCAAAATCCGGTTGAAACGCTTGTGTGTGCCCGGCATGGGTGCCTTGGCTTACAGGAATGTAAGTCATAAATCTTGAGGGTGCCACAACGTGATCCCTCGGGAAAAGTCCCTTATGGGCCCCGCTGAGGAGCGGGGAACCATTAGCAAGTCGCAAGGGCGTTGCGGGTAACCGTAAGTCTGCCCCGAAGGTATGGCCATGCCAAAGGAAGCGAGACTGCCCCGACGGGATGCCGGTGGCACAAACTCCGGTCCTGACGAACAGGAACCGCATAAGAGGCTTGATGAACTGGACGAGCAAACACATCATTGTGACGTCCGAAACACCGCGAGGTGCATGTTCAGTAAGTAGATGCGGCAGGCATTGGAGGAAAGAAGGCATCCTTACCCGGGGAGATCCCCGCCTTATGGTGTGGGAAGTCAGCCGACGTCATAGTAGTCCCAACTGGCTGGTTGGGATGAAGGACCGAATGTTACCAGGCATCCGATGGAGGCCAGAGTTCGGGCTCGCCAAGGATAGATGTCCTTGAGTCCGGATAGCTGCCGCTAAACGATGCCGCCTGAATAAACCAACGATGATAGAATACGTAATCCAACAATGGAATCTGAACAAAGCCTACCAGAAGGTCTGTGCCAATAAAGGAGCAGGTGGCGTGGATGGGGTGGAAACACCCTAGCTGAAAGCTCACCTGCAAACTCACGGCCCGACCCTGGTAGAGCACATCCGCAATGGAAGCTATCAGCCCAGCCCAATCAAAGGCGTGGAAATACCCAAATCCAACGTCAAGACACGGATGCTCGGCATCCAGACGCTGACCGACCGGGTATCCAGCAAGCCCTGCATCAGGTGCTTGAGCCTGTATTTGAGCCGGACTTCCAGCCCCGCAGTTACGGATTCCGCCCCAACCGCAACGCCCATCAGGCCGTGCAACAAGCCCAACGGAACATCAATGACGGCTATCAGCATGTGATAGACATTGATCTGAAGTCCTTCTTCGATCAGGTCGACCATGCCATATTGCTGGAACTGATCCACCGGAAGGTCACGTGCCGGCTGACGATGAAGCTGTTGCGAAAATTCCTGCGCGCCCGAAGCAGATCAACGGAAAACTACACAAACGCAGACAAGGAGTGCCGCAAGGCTCTCCTTTAAGTCCGCTGCTGTCCAACATTCTGCTCAATGAACTTGACAGGGAGCTGGAAAAGCGCGGGCATCGCTATGTGCGGTATGCCGACGATTTCAGCATCTACGTGCGCAGCAAACGCGCCGCCCGACGGGTAGGCAACAGCATCTACCTGTTTCTCAGGGATGTGCTTCGCCTGCCTATCAACCGGGAGAAAAGCGGGATTCGCCGCCCCTCGACATTCGACATACTGGGCTATCATTTTGTCCCGGTATTCAAGAAAGGGGTCAGAGGTCAATATCAACTGGTGGTGAGTGCGAAGAGCAGGAAAGCCTTCAAGCGAAAGCTTAAAGAAGCTGACCCCCAAAACCATTCCCATAAGTTTTGCCGAACGAATCCGGCGGCTCAACCGGCTGATACGAGGCTGGCTGAACTACTTCAAACTGGCCAATATCCACGGCAAATTACAAGCACTGGATAGTTGGCTGAGGAAACGGCTGCGGTACTGCATTTGGCACCACTGGAAGAATCCGGAACGCAAACGGAAGAACCTGATGCGTCTGGGAGTAAATCCTGAAGATGCCTATGCATGGAGTCGGACCCGGATGGGAGGCTGGCGAGTCGCTCAAAGCCCCATCCTGAAAACGACCATTACCTTAGCCAGACTGAAGAAACGGGGCTATATCGCTATGTTGGACCTCTATCACCAAATCAGGCCAACGTAACAAACCGCCGTATACGCGATCCGTACGTACGGTGGTGTGAGAGGCGCACCGTGAGCATATTGCTCACGGCCGTCTACTCGATTATAGCAACCTCTACTTGATTTCTAAAAATTTACCGGGTTCATAAGCCTTGATGACTGATGGTAATTTCTCAACCAATGGAAGTAAATCTTCATAGGTATTGGTTCTCGCTTTCAGAAGCACAACCTGGATAGAAGAGGAGGGGATAGATTGTTGAAAGCTCAGATTTTTGTCACTGGTAATAAAAACATCAAATTCTTTTTCGGCCACTGACAATAACTCTCCATTCGAAAGACTTGCCCATCCCATTTCAGGTGTGGTTTTTGCGAAGAATTCCCGATCTAATTCTTCAATTTGATACTTTAATTTTTTTGGAAGGCATTCATCCAGCAGAATCTTGATCATTGCGGCTGAAGTAGTTGATCCTTAAATTTTTCAAGCACCTGAATAGCTTGTTGTCTGGTTACGGTGGGAAAATCTTCCAGAAATTCGTTGAGGGAATGGCCAGCCTCTAGGTATTCAAAAAAGGTGCTTACCGGGACACGGGTTCCCTTAAACACAGGTGTGCCTCCGAGAACATCATTTCGCCTTTCAATAAGATTCTTTGGAGTAGACATTTCTGTAGAAAAAGAATTTATCGGTTATAAAGTAATATAGTTAACGAATGGACAAGTTGGAAATTTTTGGATACGACTGCTTTAGAGTTAGGGACATATTTGTGAAGTTGCTATAACGGCTCCGCAAATAACCGGCACCGTTTCAGATAGTTGATGAACGTTGATTCTTAAGCTACCACAGAATACCGAAAAAGCAAGGCGGTGTCCGGTAGATTTGCCTTGTGTGTGCCCGGCATGGGTGCCTTGGCTTACAGTAATGTAAGTCATAAATCTTGAGGGTGAAAGTCCCTTATGGGCAGGGGTGGGACCCTGAACCATTAGCAAGCCGCAAGGGCGTTGCGGGTAACCGTAAGTCTGCCCCGAAGGTATGGACATGCCAAAGGAAGCGAGACTGCCCCGACGGGATGCCGGTGGCACAAACTCCGGTACTGACGAACAGGAACCGTATAAGAGGCTTAATGAACCGGATGAGTAAGCACATCATTGCAATGTCCAAAACACCGACAGGTGATGGCTCATTAAGTAGATACGGCAGGCATCGGGGGAAGAAGGCATCCTTACCCGGGGAACGTTGTTCTCTTAGAAATTGAATTGGGAGCAAGATTGCAAAACGTATAGTTTTCCGGCAGTCATGTAGCCCAGTATGAAAGTAGGAGATAGCTTCAACCGGTGAAAAGAGCGGTTGGGATGATGAATAACGAACCGCCGTATACGCGATCCGTACGTACGGTGGTGTGAGAGGCGCACCGTGAGCATAATTGCTCACGGCCGTCTACTCGTTTATGCAACTTACTTAATTGCATTCTATATCCAATTATTCACCCTTAAAGTATTTCTTTGTATTATTCAATAGTAAATTCAACGATCTTGGTAACTTAACGGCTGCAATTTTTATTAAATTAAAGAATGATTCATCATGAATTTTACTAAAAAATTTCAGAATTACTGCTGTTATTACTATATAGTTCGTAAGAGAGAGGAACCATAAAATAGCAACTCTCCATGGTGAAGAAATAAGTGACTGTACATAATAGATCGTAATAAAAATGCAAAGGAATACAGTTAGAAAAAAACCTCCTATAACCCATATTT
This sequence comes from Rhodohalobacter sp. 8-1, assembly GCF_038150125.1. Classification (NCBI taxonomy): domain Bacteria; kingdom Pseudomonadati; phylum Balneolota; class Balneolia; order Balneolales; family Balneolaceae; genus Rhodohalobacter; species Rhodohalobacter sp. 8-1. The sequence goes on from NZ_JBBVMF010000003.1 coordinate 260,384, forward strand.
TTAGAGGACAATTATAAAGAATATCATCCAACGATTCAGCAAAAAACTCTATCTCGGAATCTGACGTACTATCTTCAATCAAAGAATCACCGCTCATAGAACCTACTAATCCTCCAACATCAGATCGTTCTGGTGAACCACGCATTCTGATTTTAACCTGTGAATGAGACCCTCTTATAGTGCCGCCCTCCATTCTTCCAACTAAGCCACCTACACTTGCTCTTGACTGATTCTTAACTAAATGAGAGGGTTTTTTCCAGAAAATTACTATAGCTGATAGAAGAATTAGGCAAGCTAAAAGAATAATCTCAATCATTAGTATTCCATTTTTTGTGTAAATGAAAAATATTTCGTTGATGCATAACGGCTCTTGGCTTGTGCTGCCAGTCCATTTATTATTAATCGACTCCGAGCCCTTAACTGGTCAGCACGAAGCCATGGTTATTTTTGATGATGACATTTATTAGCAAAACCCCAGTAATTTTTCACCAGATATGAAACATCAAGCTTTCGTGTCGAATAGTGTATACAAATGCAGTATCTGATCTATTAATCACATGACCTGAATACCCTAATCTAGATTCTAATCCTTCAGCCCACCAGAAATGTTTTAACTCTGTTTGATACGCATCTTCAGGTTTATCAGACACACATTCAACTGGTCGGATTCGATCAATTAACTGAATGCTTCTTCTCTTTGTCATTTCAGATAAATTAAGTTCAAAATCATCATATCTTGAGTCAAGTCCCATATATGGTACAAACTCACCGGCAGTATATTTGTCATTCATATCTATCCGAAAGCTCTTGGGACTTTCATATAAATCAAGCTCGATTTTGCACCCATTTTCTATCGCATCAAAATTCTCGAATGTCAAAACAGCCACGTAAGAGAAATCTGTAGTGTAGAACTCATAGTACTCATGTGGGTCTTCAATCGTATTGCCAGACAGTCCTGTATTTTCTTCACAAGCGACAAGAAAAATCAATAGAATGTAGAATAATCTTGTCATATTATATCAGAGAATATTTTTAAGAATAACCGTCGATTTAAAAAAATAACATGTATTTATGCCGCGTTGGAAATTCGCAGAAGTGATCATCTCACATTGTACTCTACCATTTGGCGAAGGGACACTCTAAAATAAATCAGGCAAATACGTCGAGCCGGCGTCCGATTCCGGCCCGGCGGGCACGAATGGTCTGCATCTCGCGTGCAGAGTCATAAGATTGGCTTGCACTGTAGCCATTTTGTTTCGTATTAATCCGGTGGTTGAATGGGAAGGGTGGGCGGTCGGAAGAATCTTCTTTTTTCTTTCTCTCTTGGAGTTCCGCTTCTCTCTTCTTGTTCAGAAGCTGGGGGATACGGTTGAGTTTTGATATTTTTGATATTAAAGCCAAAACGGTCGGTCTATGATTACCGGTACTCCGGAGTAGCGCTCATTTTTCCGGATCATAGTGATATCACCATGATTATTCTTCATCAGAATACTCATATTATCGGTTTAACCAAAGGGAACTCAACCGTTTGGCCATTAGACTTTTTTAAGGAAAGGCGGGTGCACTGAAGTGATGTGTGGTTTTGTGACAGTGGCGGGCTACAAAATTGATAATGTCATCCCGGGCCTGAGCCGGGGTCTCTCGTTCCGGTTCAAACCATAAACCTCGCAAATAGCTAACTTTTCACTGTTGCAAATATGGGAGATCGCGGATCAAAGTCCGCGATGACGGTGGTGACACTGGCCGGTGTTAAAAAAAAGACTTCTCAAAGATCAAAAACCGAATCAATAACTTTGAAAAACCTCTTCGCCCATCAGGTCAGATTTCAGCTGAATCAGCAGCTTGCCGACGATCTGCGAGATGCGCGCTTCGGACAACTCAAGAAGCAATGCAATTTCACTCATCGTCATATCTTCGTAATAGTAGAGGGTTAAAATGAGACGGTCTCGTTCTTCAAGCTGACCAATTTTACGCTTCAGGCTTTCGGCCACTTCCTTCCGCTCCAGGTTGCTGTCGGGCGTGACGCTGTCCGGATCGGCATGAATCTCGTAATAGGTGCCGGAATCTTCATCGAACGTGTTATCGAGGGAGAGCGCATTCCGCTGCTGCACGTAGGTGAGAAGCTGTTGGTATTCGTCAAGCGTCATATCCATCTCCGTCGCAATCTCATCTTCGCTGGGTTCACGCCCAAGCTCCTGAGATTTTCGCTGGATGATCTCCTGAACCTGCCCGTAATTCTTTCGCTGTTTACGGGGAAGCTGGTCGATCTTCCGAAGATAATCAATCACGCTGCCTCTTATGCGATAGTAGGCAAATGTATTAAACTGGATATTTTTTGTGCAATCATAAGAATCCAGCGCCTGTATGAGCCCGCTGATTCCGGCACTCTCCAGATCTTCCCGCTGCGTCAGCGGCTGATCGGGCCGGTTAATTTTGCCGATGATACTGCGAATCAGCGGCATGGATTTGCTTATAATTGAATTTCGTAATCCCGGTGCGGGATGTTTACAATATGAGTCGATGAGATCCTGTAATGATACATTACCCATGGCTACCCTCCGTTTTGGTTTGTTGCTTGTTCGCTTGTTCGCCGTTTGCTTCTGATTGTGTTGATTGTGTCTGTACTGAACTCCCTCTGATTACGTTCAGGAAAAAGATTCCCAGATAGACGACGGCAAATAAAATCGTAAAGACTAAAATACTCCTGTACAGCGCTGTTCCGGTATCGGTACCCGACAATAGAAGCAGCATAAACTGGAAAAGAGAAATAACTGATATAAGCCGTATCAACATGAGTATCTGTCTTAAAGGTTAAAGTGTTGGTTTTGCTTCAGTCTGAAGTTTGGGTGACTTCCCGGCGAGGCTTGTTATATTTTCCGCGATGAATTTAAAATCTTTCAGAATAGGGTCACCGGGATTCGATTTGATAATCGTCCGCTGATCTTTCACTGAATTTTTTATCGCTATACTGGCTGGTATATACCCGAGATACGTGATCTTTTTCTTCAAAAAGTAATCTAAAATGTTATTGAACCGCTCGCATGTACTTTGGGCTGACTCTTCGTCGTTCGCAAAGTTGATGATGCCCGCAAACTGGTAATCCGGATCGATGCCGTACACATATTTGCACAACCTGTAGACATCAGAAATGGCCGTGGGTTCATCTACAAGTACAAGCGAGCTTACGTGTGACCTGTCAAGTCCCCAAAGCGTCATTTCCCCTGCGCCCGCCGGTGTATCTATAATAATAAAGTCGTGATCCGCGGCGAGGTAACCGACAACCTGGTCAAGGGCGTCAATCATAAGATCGGAATCGAATGTATGGTGCGCGGGATCGTCTGAGCCGGTCACCAGCGTAATATTACCGCAGCTGTGCGGCAGATCCTCGAGGCCGCATTCGCCGCGTATCCAGTGGGCAACGCTGTAGGAAATCTGTTCATTAAAAAAGGTTGAACAGTTCGACAGGCCGATATCAGCATCGATCAGCGCCACACGAAACCCGATGCTTTCCAGCATTTCTGCCGTGTTCACACTGGTCATAGTTTTACCAACGCCGCCTTTACCGCTGACCACAGATACAATAAAAGGTTGATTCGATTGAGTTAAATTCTTCATAGACTATCAGTTTTTAAGCACGTTTTGTGCGAACCATGTCGGATCAAATTTATGGAGGCTTTCAGGCAGCGTATCGCCGTTGCTTACAAATCTCGATGGGCACCCCATCTGTTTCATAAATGGAATAATGGGTCCCCACTGGCTTACCTCATCCAAATGCGTAATCGCGATAAAATCGGGCTGCAGAGGATGATTAATGGCAGAAGACTCTTTGAAATAAAATTTGTTGAGTGATGCATTAACCACATAATGAACCTCCAGAGGCTTCAGTGATGCAAGCACCTGCCGTACTTTCCAATACTGCCGAAATGAGGTTTCCTGTTGTGTGCTGATGGATGGTGAGTCGATCAGGACATGATCATATGCTTCCCACTCTTCCTGGTACTCGGTCACGTCAACACCCGTTTTAATTGTGTAAAACGGAATATTGTGATCCTCGCAAAAAGGCCTCAAAATAGTGTAATAGGGAGACGTGGCTGCTGATTGGGGCAGAAGTGACACCACCGCTACATTCTTCTGCTTCAGGAATCCGGGATGCTGCGTCAGTTTCATGATCAGCTGCGTTTTGCCCGCTCCGGCCGGCCCTGTAAAGAGCAGGTATTTCTGTAATTTCTTATCTGTTTCGCATTGAATCGCATCACGTATAATTCCCGACAGGTTCGACATGAACAACTCGGTTTGATCATACGGGTCAATTCCTTCTTTAATAATGGAGCTAAACCAGCCTGCTACAACACTCGTGCTGATTCCGGTCTGTACCAGCTGCTGAAAGGCTGGATGAGAAGCGTAATCAAGGTTCGAGCTGATGAGTGACGATCCCAGCAATGCCTCAAGCTTATCAAATCGTTTGTGGAGTGCGGTAATTTCCCGCTGCTCACGTCGTGGGCCAGATGTTGGTACCGATGAGGTTCTGTTAATTTTCGGGCCGGCGCTTCCAAAACGGGACAGTAAGTCCGGTGTCTCAGATTGCGGACGGTGTGATGAATTCTTTGCAGGTTCAGTGACCTCAGCCTCAGATGCCTGCTGTTTTTCAGGCTGACTGGCCGGTTTCGGTTCCGATTCCGTCTGCGGTTGAGTTGGCTGGAAGGAGGTCGACGGACGGGCGCTTGCTCTGCTGTAAAGCGATTGTTTTTGGGGAGCTTGCGACCCATTATTTTGCGACGGAGAAAAAGCAGTTTTTTTGAACGGAGTTTTTTCTGAACTCCCTTTTGAACTGTTATCAGTGATATTTTTTCCGTTGAAGGGCTCATTTTTTTCCGCAAACTTCCGGAGCTTCTCCAAATTAGAGCTTACACTGTCTGATTGCTCGTCCTTTTGATCGGGTGTTTCGCCTGATCGCTCGAACTGAACACCATTTTGTTGCTCGCTCTCAGAACGCTTTTTGGGCTGCTCAGACTCACTATCGGTCTGATCAACAGCAACAGTAATCTGACTTTTGCCGTCGGTATCGTTGCTGTCCAAAATCACAAAGTCATCCCCGTACATCTGCTGGGCACTTTTTTTGGCCGCTTCAATTGTTTTACCTAAAAATTTCTTGAGTATCATGCGGGACTCGGTTCTTCAAGTTCTGCTTGTTGTATCCGGATTCTGTCAAATGTTTTGAACTGTACATCCGAACTGATGTCGTTATATGACAACACATTAATCTCAGGCAAAATGGGTGCCAAAAACTCAAAAAGAGTGAATCGGAGAACCGGTGAGGTCAGCAATAGCGGCTCGTATCCCTGCCGGATCATCGAGTCGAACACCTTACTTGAGTTCTGGTAAAGAACCTCAACCATGTCGGGGGTAAGTCCCAGCGTATTGCTGTTTAAGCTGCCCTGCTGAGCCTGCCCGATGAGGTGAGACTCCAGGTTAGAATCCATCATCACTACAACTACTTCATTGGTCTCAGTGGCAAACTGCCGCGTGATGGTTTCAGCCAGCGCCGCCCGTGAGTACTCCGTAAGTACATCGGTGTTGTTGGTTTTCTGGCAGTGATCAGCCAGCGTTTCCAAAATGGTAACCAGATCTTTCACAGGAATTCGCTCACGGAGCAGTCTCTTAAGCACTTTCTGGATGTCGCCAATCTTGAGGCCGTCCGGAATGAGTTCTTCAACCAGTGCGGGATGCTGCTCTTTAATATTGTCTATCAGGCGCTGTACCATCTGCCGGTCAACAAGCTTATGTGCATTTTTCTTCAGAACTTCCATCAGGTGGGTAGTGATAACCGCCCCGGCTTCAATAACTGAAAGCCCGTATTTTTCCGCCTGTGACTTATTTTTTCCGCTGATCCAGATTGCGTCCATTCCAAATGTCGGGTCTTTTGTTTCAATCCCCTGGATATCCGGTTTGAAATCAGCCGGCAATAGAGCGAGATGATACCCCGGCAGCAGTTCTCCTTTCCCCTGAACGATACCGCGCATTTTAATAACGTAGTTGTTGGCATCAAGCTGAACGTTATCGCGAATCCTGATAGAAGGGATGATGATCCCAAACTCAGAAGCCAGCTGTTTACGGAGCGATGTCATCCGTTCAAGCAGATCGCCGCCATTTTCTTTTTCTACCATGGGGATCAGGCTGTAGCCAATTTCCAGCTCAAGCGTATCAAGCAGCAGGTAATCCTCTACTTTATCTTCAGCGCTGTTTTCAATCTGATGACTTTCCTGCTCGTCACTTTCAATTTGTTCAATGGTCTCGGTTTTATGCTTTTTGTAAGCGAGGAAAGCGAATAATCCGGCGATCGACCAGAAGGGAATCACCGGCAATCCGGGGAGCGCACCGATTGCAAACACAAAGACAGCTCCGATCATCACGGTTTTTGGATTGCCCAGAAGTTGCCCCGTGATTTCATCACTAAGGTTACCTTCTGATGCTGCCCGCGACACAATAATACCGGCGGATGTTGAGATCAGCAGAGCCGGAATCTGAGAGACCAAACCGTCACCAATTGTGAGCAGCATGTAGAGCTCAGCTGCTTCCCCGATCGACATGCCCTGCTGGGCCGTTCCGATAATCAAACCGGCAATAATGTTGATGAAAGTGATAAGGAGTCCAGCAATAACATCGCCACGCACAAACTTACTGGCACCATCCATAGCTCCATAAAAGTCGGCTTCCCTTGAAATTTCTTCCCGTCGCTGCTTGGCCTCCTCGTCGCTGATCAGCCCCGAGCTCAGGTCCGCGTCGATCGACATCTGTTTCCCCGGCATAGCGTCCAGGGTAAATCGTGCAGCTACCTCGGCAATACGCGTGGCACCTTTGGTAATCACCACAAAGTTGATGATCACAAGCACAGCGAACATAATAATTCCGATCACAAAGTTACCCTGCACAATAAACCCGCCAAACGATTCAATAATCGATCCGGCGTACCCCTCACTCAAAATCAGCCGGGTGGTGCCCACGTTGAGGGAGAGGCGGAAAAGGGTTAAGATAAGCAGCATTCCGGGGAACACGGCAAACTGAAGCGGTTTGAGCGTGTAAAACGCCACCAGCACTACGATGAGCGAGAGGGAAACATTGAGGGCCAGGAAGAAATCCATCAGCGCCGCAGGCAGCGGCACAATCATAATCATCAAAATGATGATGACACTCGATGAGATCAGCACGTCCGTTTTAAAGAACATGCCTTTCATATTATCAAAACTAAATCCTTGTGCTGCCATGGAGGAGCTTAAATGTTGGTTTTATTCTTCAGTTTGTAGATGTAGCCAAGAATCTCGGCTACTGCCTTATAAAGATCAGCCGGGATGTACTCGTCTTCCTCGGCTGTGGCAAAAAGTGCTTGTGCAACCGGTTTGTTCTCTACAATTGGTATGCCATAATGCTTAGCGAGTTCTTTTATCCTCAGTGCTTTCAGCCGCTGGCCTTTCGCCATCACGATCGGCGCATCATTATTGTCGGGGTCGTAACGGAGGGCAATGGCGTAGTGTGTAGGATTGGTGACCACTACATCGGAGTTCAGCACCGCATGATCGAGACGTTTACGCTGCCTCAAAGACATTCCAAATTTTTTCCGCTGAGATTTCACATGCGGGTCACCTTCCATCTGCTTGTACTCATCTTTTACTTCCTGCTTGCTCATCCGCAGATCTTTATGATGCTTAAACCGCTGATAAACCGCATCGGCTACCGACAGGATAAAAAGTGCAGCGAGAATGCGCCCCACGAACATCAGCACATATACACCCGACTCGCTGATGCTCGACTCCATTGGCAAAAGCATAAATGAAAGGAAGTGCTCGATATCGTTTTTCACGGTATAATAAACCACGATCGACACAACCATCAGTTTGATGATGCCCTTGGCAAGTTCAACAACCCCGTGGGAAGAGAAGATTTTCTTGATTCCATTAATGGGATTCAGTTTGCTGGCCTTAGGAGCTATCGCTTTCGTGCTGAAGGCAGCACCTGTCTGGGCAACATTTACAATTACGGCCGTGAGCATAAGCACGATGAGTGCCGGCGCCATCATCTCAAACCCTAAAATCATCGCCTGTTCGAGATACTCCATGGCGTGGTCCTGGTTATCAAGAGCCATTCCGGAATTGATAAAAAACGTTTCAAACAGCTCCTCTACTTTCCCGTAAATCATGCCGCCTGAACCTACAAAAACCATGATCGAAACAATCATAAGCACCACGGACGAGACTTCCTTACTGATGCTGACATTCCCTTCCTCGCGAGCTTTTTCAAGCTTGCGCTGCGTGGGTTCCTCCGTTTATTCCTGGTCGCTGTTTTTGTCAGACATAATACATAGTGGTTGATCTCTGTCTGTATAGTTTCAAATACAGTACCAATCTTCTATGTGATGCTGACGGGCTCAGGGCCACATTCCCCGGAAAGGTATCGGGATAAATTCTCCATCATAAGGAAAAGATTTCCAACCCCCCGGATGAACGGATACAACGCTGAACAGACGGTAGCGGGAAAAACTTTCTGCTTGCAGGAAATCCGTGTTGCCGGTGGCAGAATCATCTATTTAAATAAACCTGCACTAAGAATGCGCTAATAAAATGCCGTCAAACGGTTGCTGAGGGGTGATTACTGGACAGCAGACTTACCAGAGCTGAGGGTTGTTTAGGCACTGAAATAGCGGATGGCATAGAATTTGATCTACACGAGGGGCAGGCCGTTTGCATGGCTGCAACATTATTGACGCTGCGACTATCGCGGCATTAACAGATTTTCAAAACGCTATGATCGACAGATTTCAGGCTCAGATGCAGGCATTGCAGATGCTCTCACGGGCACAAGATGTAACTGCAGACAATCTAGCAAATATCAACACGCCCGGTTTTAAAGGGAATAAGCTGTTTCACCGGCTGATGTCGGAGCAAATTAACGGCCAGGATGTACAAACAACCGTTGATATGCAGCAAATTGATCTCTCGCAGGGCGTATTAGAGCCCACTGGCAATACCTTCGACTTTGGAATTGACGGGAAGGGATTTTTTGCGGTTGAAGAAAATGGCGAATCATACCTGACACGTGACGGACGCTTTAGTCTCGACTCAGACGGCTACCTGCTGAATAGTAAAGGAGCAAACGTAATCGGGGACTCAGGCGCCATTCATATACCTGAATATTTTCAGGCAACAGGTGATGGCAGCGGGATAGATCTCGCCGTTGGTAAAGACGGCACGCTTAGGCTAAACGGGGAAGTATATGATCAGCTCAAAATTGTGGGTGTAAATGACCCTTCAAGCCTTGAAAGAAAAGGATCAAACTATTTTTCAGCACCGGCATCACAACTGGTGGATGTGTCTGGTGAAAGCAATGTAATGCAGGGATTTTACGAGAAAGGAAATGTTGAACCGCTACAGGAAATGGTGGATATGATGCGAAACTCGCAAATGTTTGAAGCCCAGCAGCGGGCTATGAGAACAACCGATGAAACCCTTGCTCAGGCAACTTCCAGCCTCGGCCGATTTTAATTTAAATAACAGGTAAAACGTATGTTCAGAGCATTAACAACCGGCGCACTTGGAATGAGTGCCCAGCAAAAATCAGTAGATAACATCGCGAATAACCTCGCGAACGTTGGTACAACAGGTTACAAGCGCACGACTATTGCGTTCCAGGATCTGTTCTACGAAAATGTGGAATCATCAAAACATGGATCGGCGGCAAACCGAATCTCCAATGATGCCCCGTCACTTCAGATTGGCCACGGATCACGCGCAGTAGCAACGATTCGAAACTTTTCCCAGGGATCTATCACGGAAACCGGCAACGCGCTCGATCTTGCAATCAGCGGATCAGGTTTCTTCCAGGTGGAAATGCCTGATGGATCTGTCGCGTATACACGGGACGGAAATTTCAGCCGTGATTCTACCGGTATGCTTGTCAATAACTCCGGGTTACCACTGGCCGATCAAATTGAAATACCAGAAGATGCTGTGGGCGTGAGTATCTCACAGGAAGGCATTGTAACCGCACAAATGGCGGGCGATGGCACGGCTATAGATTTGGGCCAAATTGAACTTGCCAAGTTTGTGAACCCCGGCGGGCTCGAAGCACTGGGCGACAACCTCTTTTCAGAATCTGAAGCATCGGGCCTGCCTTTCTACGGCACGCCGGGAATGGAAAGTTTTGGCGTCATGCGCCAGGGTTTCCTCGAGCAGTCGAACGTGGATATTGTGAAGGAGATGGTAAACCTTATTGAGGCGCAGCGTGCCTACGAAACCAATTCCAAGATGGTTCAGACGGCAGAAGATATGATGTCAATGACCAACCAGATAAAACGATAACAGACCCGTGATCCTCATAATTATGATGACACTTTCACTCCTTGGGGGGCAATCTCCCGCAGAACCGCACATCAGCCCGCAAACGCCGGATGCTGCACATACCTGGCAGTTTGAACGAACTGATCTCGATATTGCAGATACGCCCTCAGCCCAGAAAACGGGTGGCGAAACAAGAGAGGTCATTATCAGGAAAGCGTTAAATGCTTTAAATACCAGCCACGATTCAGATGCGTACCGGTTCTCGGTAACACCGCGATGGATACCCGGCAGCCTGGAGCGGGTTGATGCAGCCAAAATCACCTCGGTTGAGCCGGAAGGCAATGTTGAGCGCTATACCAACTTCACGGTCACCTATCGCGAGAGAGGCCGAACACAAACGGCAAACGTACAGCTAATGGTGGAAACAGAGCGGATGCTTCCGGTTGCGACTCAGCGAATTATGAGTGGTGACATTCTGGAGAACAGATCACTTGAAATGCGCTGGGTGTCGGTTCCATACGATCGCGGGCAGCTGGTGGAACAGATCAATGAAATTGAGGGGAAAACACTGCGGCGAACTCTTTCTGATGGGCAGCCTATTCGGTATGCCGACATCAGCTCAGACTACCTGGTGGAAGCAGGCGATACGGTAGAAATGATTTATGAACAAAACGGCTTGCGGATTGTAATTGAAGGAGAAGCCCGGCAGAGTGGTGCCCAAGATGATGAGATTACGATTTACAACAAAGAAACCCGAAAACGATACGTGGGCAAAGTAAGCAGCCCGGGAGTAGTACTATGGAAAGGAACACTATGAAATTAGGATTTGCAGTAACCATTTTAGTTCTGCTGCTGTCGGCTCAGTCGGCTGCAGTTGCGCAACAGTCGCTGTTCAGCGATGTAAAAGCCAACCAGGTGGGCGACATCATCACCGTTGTGCTCACTGAAAATATTTCGGGCAGTTCTACAGCGGATAATCGCCGCTCGTCGAACTCAAACGGTTCTGCATCGGGCTCGGTGTCGGGCAATTTTATCCCGTTTGAACCGACCTTTGGAGGGGATGCCCAGGTAAACTACGGGGCCGATGCGCAAAACCGTTCAAACCAGCGCCAGCTTCTGGAAGGTTTGATGAGCGTTCAGATTATTGAAGTTACAGCTCTTGGAGACCTGATTGTTGAGGGCACGCGGTCAACTGAAATTAACGGGGAAACCCATGAAATGAGCCTGACCGGCATTATTCGCCAGAATGACGTGGACAGCCGGAACCGGGTGCTGTCATACCGGGTGGCTAACGCAAATATCAGCTACCAGCAGAAAGGCGGACTGTATGAGATCACCAAAAAACAGGGGCGCATTCGTCGAATTGTGCTTGGCGGTGTTGGACTGGTACTTGGTGCTGCAATTTTTATGAACCAGTAATTTGCGAGATTCAGACAATGACTCATCAAAATAAATTAATGCAACATCTGCTCAGGTCAGCGTCCTGTTTGCTGATATCACTTTTTGTGACTCTTTTTGTCACGGAAGCAGCACTGGCACAAACGCAGCTGAGTGAGCTGGTAGAGATTCAAAATGCTCAGCGCAGGGAGCTGATCGGCTATGGACTCGTAACAGGCCTCGACCGGACGGGTGACCGAACCATCAGCAGCCGGGGATCGGTTTTCACGGTGCAGTCGATTGCTAACATGCTTGAGAATTTTGGGATCACGGTTGATGCAGATCGTCTGCGAACGCGAAACGTGGCCGCCGTCATGGTTACGGCAACCATCGGCCCGTATCATGCGCCCGGCAGTGAGATTAATGTAACGGTATCTTCCCTGGGCGATGCAAGCAGCCTTCAAGGCGGAGTACTGCTCCAAACGCCACTATTCGATCCCGATAACGAAGAGATTTCAGCCAAAGCACAGGGGTCGTTAATCGTTGGTGGCATCACCGCAGAAATACCCGGCGCGCGGGTGACAAGAAACCAGACTCTCACAGCAACGATTCCAAGCGGCGGCGTTGTAGAATCAAATAATGAATTTTCACATAATACAAATGAACCGCTGGGCCTTGTGCTTCGTGCCCCAAACTACACCAACGCCCGCAGAATTGTTGAGACAATCAATGAGCGGTTTGATGAAGAGCTTGCCATTGTTCACCATCCCGGCGTGGTACATGTAGAATGGCCGGAGGCGTTTCGCGAAGAGGGCGCACGGAACATTTTTACCAGCCTTATTCTCGAAGAAGAAATTGAAGTAGACACACCGGCGCGTGTGGTTATCAACGAACGGACCGGCACAATTGTGGCCGGCGGCAGAATTATAATTGATGAGGTGATGATTGCCCACGGAAATATCCAGGTACGAACGCAGGTGAGCCCGTTTGTGAGCCAGCCGCAGCCATTTGGCGAAGGGGAAACAGTAGTGGTACCGGTACCAGAGGTGGGTATAAGTGAAGAGTCGGCTCAAACAATTCTTCTTGATCCGGATACGACGGTTCAACAATTGTCGGGCGCGCTGAATTCGCTGGGGCTTAGTCCTCGCGATATCATCTCCATTTTCCAGGCGCTGGATCAGGCCGGGGCGATGCGCGGGAAATTGATTGTAATGTAAATGAAGTTATTCAGACCAGATATCAGCATGTATATGACTTTTACTTATAAAATGAAATTGTAAAAAGTCCCCCTTAATAAAGGGGGAATGCCCCGAAGGGATCCCTTACGGGAAGGGGGGTGTTCATTAGGAATTTAGTGAATACAATGAACACCCCTCTGTATCTCCACTTGTTAGAGGAGACTTAGGAACTCATTTGAAGAAATGAACTATCTCGAGGCAGAGCTGCCAAGATGTCAACGTGAAACCTATAACTTTTGGTCAATTATGAAGTTTATTCTGGAGTGTCCCCCTTCGAAGGGGGCAATGGGGGATGATCTGTTAAGGATCAGAACTAAAATATGGACAAATCGAAACTTGGAAAGTCATCCCCCAGCTCTCTCCGTTCGCTTCCCCCTTCGAAGGGGGACTTCTATCTATTCCAACCCAGAGGGTCAGGGAATTAATCCAATTATCATTAAAGGTCAATTACAGGCAGCATCAAACATACCCAGCAGACAACTATGAAGGTTGAAAATTTTCTAAATATTGCACAGAGGCAGGTTAGTCAGAATCGCAGCGAGGATATCAAAAAGGAACAGGCTGCAACGGATTTTGAAGAGATTTTTGCCCGGCATCTGGTCAATGAACTCACTAAAGACTCATTCAAAATGGCCGATAATGAAACTGGTATGGGCAAATCGAATAGTTTGTACCGGGAGTTTATTACGGATGCTCTTGCCAGCGAACTCGCAGAACAGCGAAAGCTTGGAATGGGAGACCTGGTCTCTAAATATTGGAATAATTCATCAGAAAAAGTTTAAGAGCAACACATAAAACCCAACCAACTATGAACACCCAAACAATCAGCACCGACCAGCTCCGCGATATGGATAACATTGTTCTGGACCTTCGGGAAACATCCGAACAGCTCATTTATGTAATGGAAGAGCAGATTCAGGCGATTATATCGTCATCACCGGAAAAAATTGAAGAACTCACGGAGAAGCAGACGGCGATTCAGAGCGAATACAAAAAATATGAGCGCGCTTTTATTGTAGAGCTGGAGCGAAATGTGGAGGGGAGTGACGACGGCGGACTACCTAAACTGGGTGATTTAGTGATGAGATTTCCCGGCGAAGAGCAGGTTATTAATCAATGGAAAGCGACACTCTCTCAGAATGCAAAAAATTTACAGCGGAAGAACAAACAGCTGGTGGATCTGCTCGAGTTTGCGCTTAACAGAAACACCCGTCTGATGCACTCTTTCTACACGTTATTTAATAATAAAAACAGCCATTATAGCCCTACCGGCCAGAAATCTCATGTGGCGTCCGGCGTAGCTGTAAACCAGGAAGCATAAAATTATGAAAACACTTTTTGAAATTTCGAAAAGCGGATTGCGGGCAGCCGAGCGGTCCCTGTCGGTCACGTCCAATAATATCATCAACGCGGATACACCGGGATACACCCGCCAGCGGGTTGACAAGGAGTCGGTTGGAATGCGTATGACCGGGTTTCATGCCGGCCTTGGTGTAAATATCACCAGTATTACACGGATGAGAAATGATATGACTGACGTGGTGCTGAATGAGAAACGCCAGGATATGGGTTTTTTGCAGGAGAAGTCACAAATTTTTGATCAGCTGGAAGCATCTATGGCGTCTGATAGCGGCGGGGACCTGGATGTAAGAATCGGTCGGGTATTCGATATGTTTTCATCACTTTCCTCAGATCCGCAGGATATGAGCGTCAGAAATTCTCTGCTGACTGAAGCCGACCAGCTAACGAGCAAACTTAGTGATATCAGCCGAAATATTGACCGGACAAGCAATCTTGTTCAGGATTCTGCCAACAGTACGATTGAAAACATCAACCAGATATTACAGGATTTAGATACGCTGAATAGTGCGATCACTAAAGGCGAGTCGTCCGGTAAGCCCGATCACGCCAGCCTTGATATGCAGGTAAAGAAACTGGAAAAGCTATCGGGCCTGGTTGATTTCGAGAGCCAGGTGACGGAAAAAGGAGCGCTTCAGCTTCGGGTAGGTGGTGTGCTTGTGCTCGATGAAGACAAAGCCTCGACGATGCGTGCTGAAATTGATGACGTCAATAAAACATTCAACCTCAGGTTAGACAGCGGCAAGCTGGTTGAATCTACCGGCGGTAAGCTTGGGGCCGATATTGAGATGTACGAAAATGGAATTCCGGAATTAAAGGAGCGGCTTGATGAGGTTGCTTCAACTCTTGTGGATGAGTTTAATACAATTCACAGCCAGGGGTATGGCCTGGAAGATGGAAATACCCGAAACTTTTTTGATCCGTCATTTACGGATGCATCAAATATAAAAGTCAGTGACGATATTCGTGCAAACGTAGGACACATTGCTGCCTCATCAGCCGATGGCGAAGCGGGGAATGGAGAAATAGCCGGTCAGCTGGCAGACCTGAGAAATGAAAATGTGATCGGTGGTCGAAAACTGGTCGACTATTCCGTAGATCTGATCAGTACACCGGGACGGAACCTGAGTGAGATTCGATCAGGTATGGAAGTTCGGGACTCTGAAATTTCTATGCTCACCGCACAACAGGAACGCGAGGCGGGTGTAAACGTAGACGAAGAGCTGAGCATGATGATTCAGTACCAAAATGCATACCAGGGTGCGGCTCGCGTGATGTCGGCCGCCCAGCAAATGTATGACACCTTAATTGGCTTAACGAGGTAAGAAAATATGAGAATTACACAGAAAATATTATTCGGCAACTTTATGCGGGACGTAAACCGGAACCGCAGTGAGCTTGCAAGCGTACAGTCTGATCTTTCAAGCGGAAAACGAGTTCGGATTCCGTCGCAGGGACCTACCGAATTTGAGCGGAGTCGTATTATTGAAGAGAACATCCGGAAAGAAGAGCAGTATCAAAGCAACATCAGCGGCGGACTGCGCCAGGGCCGAATGGCACAGGAAGCTCTTGATGAAACAACCGACCGGCTGATCGATATCAAACGAATTCTGACGCAGGGAGCAAACGGTTCGGCTGATGCGGACGTACGGACAAATATGGCCGATGAAGTTGCGGGAATCCGCGATAGTATGGTGTTTACGCTAAACCAAAGCTACGGCGACCGATACCTGTTTGCCGGTACCAATAGTGACGAGGAGCCATTTGTAAATGATGGCGTTGGCCCTGGTGGTGTAACCAATAACAGCAATAACACACCTCCCCAGGTAACGGTGGCAGATGGCGTTAAGCTCGATATCAGTATTACCGGAACAGAGTTGCGGGATACTGATTCCGGGGATCTGTTTGAGGTGATAGGCAACATCGAGCAGGCCCTTCGGAATAACGATGCTGATGCACTGTCTGGAATGATTGACGGCATTGACGATTCTATTGAGCATGTTACAACGGTTACTTCGAGGCTTGGGAATAATATTAACCGAATGGGTTATGTGTTTGAACAGTACGAATCCACAAGAATTTCCCAGCAATCTGACGTGAGCGAAATGGTTGACACAGATTATGCAGAGGCATTTTCTGAAATGCAACGGATTCAAGTCGCCTTTGATTCTGCCATGGCTGTGCACAGTAAAATGTTTGGGAACTCGCTGCTTAATTACCTGTAGCCTGTATTTGTATTCGTTTAGAGGTGAATAAACCGGTTATTTAAACGGATATACAAAAAAATATCATATAATTATTGACATAACCTTAGGTTCATATGCTTTCATCTGTAAACAGTGTCAAGGGCGAATTTCGCAGAGATTACTCCTGGATAGAATGTGTATTACACTTTCCGGCTGCATCACAAATATTTTCTGATAAGCTGGATACGCTAAAAAATGAGTTTGGAGCTGTAACGATTCTCTCGCCTGAATCAGGACACGGTAAAACCGAAGAGTCTATAACATGGGTCCAGTACGACCCGGAAACGGAAGGTGTTGCCGGTAAGTTGAACGATCACCTGAAGAACGCAAGCAGGGAGTGGGTTTTGTTTTTGGAATCCGGAGAAGATTTGAGCTTTTACACGCTTCCGGAAAAAGAGCAGCTTACATCTAAAACAATGGTATCGGCAAGCATTTGCCGCGAGGATGCAAAATCAGTTCAAACCATCTACCAGGTGCGTTTAGTCCACCGCTCGGCAGATAACCCGTTTGCGGGAAAGAACCTGCCTGACTGTACAAGCTATATAGTTGAAAACGACATTACTCTCTTCGGACAGCCATTGCTGGTCGATCGTGCGTCTGATTTGATTGGGTCAATCAAAGTTGAAGACGAAATGTCAATTCGTAAAATTACTCCTGCTGCATATCTGCTTCAGGCGGAACGGCTGATGGAGGCCAGGAAATATGTAGAGGCTGCTGCCCAGTTCAGGAATATCTTAAAGATTGAAAGGCTTCTTCCATTCGACAGACTTGGAGCTGTGAACGGTCTCACCAGGTGCTATACCGAGCAGTATAAGTGGCCAAAAGCCCTGCAGCTGGCCGATAAATCTCTTGAGGCAGAGCCTGTCCAGCGGCTTCCGTACTTGATTCAGTATCGTATCCACCAGCTAAATAAGCAGTGGGGCAAAGCATATGAATCCCTGAAAGCCTATTATGAGTATCTTAATCAGCCGGGCCGGGCCACCTACGACAAAGCGATGGATGAGAAAGAGACCCTGGAACAGCTTGGTGAACTGGCAACGAAAGCCGGTCATAAACAGGACGCTTTCCGGTACCTGGAAGAAATCTACTCTGCGCAGAGCAAGGGCGACGGTGAAGAAGATCGCCATCTTCTGCGAAAGATCCTGATGATCTCGATAGAGCTGGGCAAACGCGAACGCGCTATATTTTATTTTAAAGAGATGTTTGAAAAGCATCTGCCCAATGAACTTTCGGACCGTCAATTAAATGAACTTGATGATTATATGACACTGTTCATGACCAATAAGTGGTACGCCTTCGTTGCCGAATTATATGAGCGGCTGTATGATGCGGAGCCGAAGAATGCAGAATACAGACGCCGGCTAATCGTTGCGCTATCAAAAACAGACAGAATTGAACGTGCCCGAAAACTCATCGCGATTTAGAAACTGAAGACCTGCAAGAGTCCGGAGCGGAGCGGAGGTCCTGGCAGAGTCTGGGATCAGGAAGCAGAGGACCTGACAGCGTGCGAACGGAGTGAGTTCTTGCAAGCGTCTGGATTGATGAATTGTTGAGAGTAAATTTACGCCACAATGAGACGCTGTCAGGAATCCGCACGAAAGACGCGTGCGGCTACGCTGACAGGTCTTGCAAAAGATCTGTCAGCGTTGATCCTGTTCTTTGATTACATGCTTTGATTGAAACATTGCATGTCTGTCTCGAATTGCACAACACTATGGATTGAAACCGGTTGATGGATGGCTTGTTGTGTGTGGGTTGAAAAGACATGCCATGTTTGTCCGGTGCTTTGCGCCGGCGCTGACAGAAGTCCGCAGAAAGCGCGGAAATGCTGTCAGGTCACGCAAAAAGTGGCTAATCCCTCGGTTTGCGAGGATTAGAGATCGCGAATCAGAGTCCGCGATGACGGCCGTGCACCCTGCACCCTAATCCCCTTCCTCAAGATTCTTCAGCTTATTCCGAATCGTCCGGTCAGAAATGCCGAGCAGTTTGGACGCCTCTTTTTGATTTCCCTGCGTATGCTCCAGCGTTTTCTTGATCATGTGAAGTTCCATGTCCTCGATTGACATCAGCGGCATATCGGACAGCACCTCACGACTCAGCTCGTCATCCACGTTCGAAAAGAGCTGATTATCGATATGCTCAATGGTGATTTCTGTGTCTTCACCGGAGAGGATCACACCGCGCTGAATTTTGTTGTCGAGCTCCCGGACGTTCCCGCGCCACTCCTGCCTCATGAGGTAATCCATGAGTTCATCGCCAATTTTTTTCTCACCCAGGTCGTACTGTTTAGAATAGCGCTCAACAAAATACCGGGCCAGCAGGGGAATATCTCCTTTTCGGTATCTCAGCGGCGGGATGGAAATGGGAAATACATTCAGGCGATAGTAGAGATCTTCTCTGAAGCTGCCCTCGACAATGGATTGGCCGATATTTCTATTTGATGTAGCCAGGATTCGCACATCAGCTTTAATCGGCTTTTGGCTGCCCACACGATAGAACTCTTTCTCCTGGAGGACGCGAAGCAGTTTGGCCTGGACATTAATTTCAATTTCGGTAATCTCATCAAGCAGAAGTGTTCCGCTGTTGGCTTCATCAAACGCCCCTTTCTGATCGCTAATGGCACCTGTAAACGAACCTTTTTTATGCCCGAATAATGTGCTTTCAACCAGCTCAGATGGTAGGTTGGCGCAATTAATTTTAATGTAGGGCGCTTTTGCACGGTTACTATTAATATGAATCTGGTGCGCAAATACCTCTTTCCCGGTGCCGCTCTCTCCCTGAATCATCACTGGTGCATCATTGCGGGCAATCTTGGGCAGAACACGCATCAGTTTTTTGATATTCGGATCGTTGCCAACAAACTTCATCTCGCCCTCAATCACATCGTCATTCAGCCGCTTGACGTGTTCCGATTTTTTTAATTCCTCTTTTCTCGGGGTCGATTTAGGAGATGCAGGTTTGCCGGGTCCAATTTCGTCCGGGTCAGCAGTGAAGTAGCGCTCGACCCTAAAAATAATCTCTTTTGCCTTGAACGGTTTGGTGATGTAGTCAAAGGCACCTTTTCGGAGGGCATTAACCGAGTGTTGAATATTTCCAAAGCCGGTAATCATGATCACGCCTGTGTCAGGATGATGTTTTTTTACGAACGCCAGGATTTCGTCTCCGGTCATCTCGTTCATTTTTACATCGGTAACTACAAGGTCTACCTCATTGTCTTTCAGGTAGTCGGTCGCCTTAACAGGATTGTCGAATGCAATGGTCTCAAAATCGTGATTAGACAAATGCTCATCCATAAAACCGAGCAGGAGTTTGTCATCGTCTAATAGCAAAATGCGTCCTTTCATACACAGTGAGGTAAATTAGTAGGATATGATAAGTGTGGGGACAGCCAGATGTTTTGTGAAATATTCAGTGTTTGGGTATAGCACACAAGACAGAGATGAATATATCTGATGTCTATCGAAAGTCGTTTATATGTATTCTGTTTAGGCCATAACGTCTCAAAAACTAGGTCGTAATGTACAAATTTGCCAAAATTTGACAGGCCAAAAGCTAATTAAAAATGGGGTTAAATAAAACAGGCGAGTCTTTTGTATTTAGTGTATTAGGGAATTTGGGTATTGGATATGGAGTTTATTCTAGAGTGTCCCCCTTTGAAGGGGGCAATGGGGGATGATCAGTTATGTTTCTGAACCAAGTTCAGGGCACCTCGAAACTAAGAAAGTCATCCCCCTGCTCACTCCGTTCGCTTTCCCCCTTCTAAGGGGGACTTATATTCTTTCCGACCCAGAGTGTCGGGGAATTAAACCACTTTTGATTAAAGCACATAAAAAAGCCCGCCAACTTTTTATAGCTGACGGGCTGAGTATTATTTGATACTTAAAAAGGCAGAGATAAAGTCTGGCGACAAACAGATGTTAATCTAACATTTTGTTGGCTATCTCTCCCCAAACATCGGGATTGTTTAATAGTTGGCCGATTTCGGTCTGGTCTGCTGCCTCTGAAGATACCTCTTTGGCGGCCTGGTATTCGGATATTTTCGCCTTCATTGTTTTCAAATTATCGAACGATGACTGGTTTAGCTTTTCCATTTCAATTTTGGCAAATAGTTCTTCACCTTTATTTGAGCCATAATTCTTTATCGAAACCCGGTCAGAAATCGGGTCATTAGATTTACTAATGGAGATCTCTGATGCTGAATTGCTTCCGTTTGAGGAAGTTGATTCGTTTAATTGAGTACCGATCTTGTTTGATATATTATTGATATCCATAATTGTTCCTGCCTTTTACTTAAAAATGTGTGATGTCTGGTTTTGCCAGCACGCGATACTTATCATCTGCCTTTCGTGTTGTGGTTGCAGCCGCTAAATTCTCACGGCTCTTGTTAAGCGCATCCTTTAATGCGCGGTCAATTTTAGAATTTAGTCGTTCGAATTTATCGAACAGAGATTTGATTTCCTCTCTGTCCTCATCACTGAAGGAACTATTGTTCAGATCCTCTTTGTGAGCGTCAAGCATCCGGATTGTATTATCTCGCAAATCCATTTTTGATGCCAGCTCCTCAACCGATAACAGATCGCTGTTCAGGTCACTGAGTATGCTGCTGCTCTGTGAAACAAGTGTACTAAGATGTTCAGTAATGCTCGACATATGTTATGAATTTATGATGCTAAATACGGTTATAAGTCTCTTAAAAACCTACTGAATTTCGGTATGCCATTACCCTTTGAAATTGGGCGTCACCCTGGTCGATAACCTGCTGCAGCTTATTAAATATTGCTCGCTGACGCTCTTCAAAATCTTCCAGAAAACGCTCTTCGCGGGCAATACGGGTGTCCAATCGTGAAATCTTCTGATCAACTCCGGATTCGAGTGATGAAATAATACCCCCCGACTTGGTAAATGCCTCAGCCTGTGTTTTCATTTTTGCGATAGCTGAATCTTCGCTTCTAAAAAGCGCTGCAATCTCTTCAGGCCGGGTAGAAAGAGCATCGTTTAGTAACTCCTCATCTTCAACAACCATCTTACCGTCATTTTCAAATCCAATTCCGATTTCGGTTAGCCGCGACAAAGTGTTGGGGTCTGCACTGTCTGTTTGAAGCAGGCCGGTCTGACGTAAATCGAGCGTCAGGTTTCTGATTGACCGGAAATTTCTTAGCGGCCCTCGCGTATTTGAATCGCTGTTGATAAATGAACGTTCACGAATAATTTTGTTCATGTCGTTAAACGATGCCATAAAATCATCAATCGTTTCACGACTCGATTCCAGATCTCGCTGTGCAGACATCTGAACATTTCCGGTGCTTTCACCACGGAGAGTGAACGAAAGGCCTGTAATAGCGTCACTCACCGTATTCTCACTGCGCAAAAATGTGACGCCGTCAATCGTAAACTGCGCATCAAGATTAGCTGCATCAGGCACCAGTTTGGTCATAGGATCCGTGACCCCGGCAAGAACGCCGGTTGCGCCAGAGAGCGTAAATGCGCCCTCAGAGCCTGACTTTGAGCTCCGAATAGAGAACTGAACATCGGTCCCCGATACATTAAAGACACTTGCGCTCGCTTCAGCGCCAAAGGTTTCGCTGATCGCAGTTGCAAAAACATCGAGCACTTCACGGTTGTTCATGTCCACCATCACGCCATTTTCGTCTTCTTTTTGTGTGGTGATAGAAAGTGTTTCCGTTTTGTCACCGATCGTCATTGTTACCGACCCGGCTCCCTGTGCTGCGAGATCAAAAGCTTCGCCATCCATAATTTGTCCCAGGCCAATGTCATTACTCGCCAGCCGGTCTACCTGGATGTTGTAGTCAGATGGTCGGTCAAGGCCATCAGCCGAATTCATGGACACAACAGATTCATCAGAAGACGAGATCTTAATCGGCTGAAACCCGGTATTCCCCGGATTCTGAAATTCATCAATCTTACTCACAAATTTTGAGATCGCTTCACTTACATCACCCAGTGCCGTCTTACGCGCTTTCTGGTCTTTCTGCTGATCTTCAAACAGTAGTTTCTGGCGGCTTTCTATCTGCGTGAGCTGCTGTACGAAACTCTCATACGGGTTGTTTTGTCGGAATAAGCTTTGTACAGAATTCATGGGTCAGATTTTAATGTGTTAGATACGATTATAAAAATTGGCTTACCCAATCTTTGCCTTGTTTTGCCCTGCAACTTCCTGCCAGGCATCTCTCAGGGGTTCAAGAACTTCCCTGATCTCTTCGTACTGGCCTTTTCGGGACAAGCCCTGGCAATACTTGTAAAGAGAAAATAGCTGGCCGGCCGGTTCATAATCGAAATTTAGTCCGGTAATAAGCGTAGAGAGAATCTCCCGTACCCGCTTGTCGTCTTCTCTGTATGTGGCCTGCAGAACTAAGTCGTACATTTTTACCACCAGCTGGAGTGGTGAAGCATTTTTTACAGATTGCTGCTGATATACAAGTTGTGGATTACGCATAAGTGATTGTCATAATGTTTAAATCAAGACTTAAACCGTCTGTCTG
Organism: Rhodohalobacter sp. 8-1; assembly: GCF_038150125.1. NCBI lineage: Bacteria > Pseudomonadati > Balneolota > Balneolia > Balneolales > Balneolaceae > Rhodohalobacter > Rhodohalobacter sp. 8-1. Next base: position 283,432 of record NZ_JBBVMF010000003.1, read on the forward strand.
AGGCATTTATCGGCGATCAGCAGGGAAGGTTAAGACTATGTGCGGTTTATGAGAAATTTATAATATTTCTCCGAAAACGTTGTCAGTCGCAAAGTCCGCAAGCATCATGCCTACGTAAAAATTGTGACTGAAAATATTGTTTTGAATAGAATTAGCGATTTAGCCATTCCAGTTCAGGCAGAAATGAAGTTAAATTTATGTGATGCATGATTGATGGCTCCGCAATGCCCGTTTTTTTTCCTGCGGAGTAATTGCAAATAGGTACGGCAGTATTTTATCGTCCATTTGTGAATTTTATTAACGAAAACGGGCATCACCAAGGCGGAAAATATTTACCCTTAAAGGAAAAAATGGCATTCACTTTACCAGGTAGCATCAGAAAATAGACGTTACAAAAACAGGGAAATAGCTGATATTTAGTGATATGACGGCATTTGTTTGAACGAATAGGTGAGACGGCATCCTGTTTGCAAATCAACAGTTCGGAGACTTCATAAATATTCCCAAACCGATCAAACCGAACCGTTTTGAAATTACAACTTGCCAGAGCCCAAGCCCTTCTGAACCAGTCTAAACCAAAACCGGATGAAGCGATGAAAGTCCTTAAGCCGCTTGTGAACCGGAAAAATGCGCCGTGGCCGGTGTATCATTTTTCCGGCATCGCCTTTTTGCAGAAGAAAGAGTATGGCACAGCACTAAGTTTTCTGCTTGAGTCGGTACGGCAGGGAGCTGACGAGCCGGAAACCCATCACTCCATTTCTATCTGCTACTTTAACCTCGGCAGTTACGAGGAGGCTGAAGAACACGCAAACATTGCGCTCGAAAAAAAACCGGAATTCTTTAAAGGCTGGCTGCATCTTGGCTCTATCTACAGGGCACAGGCTAAGCTCGAAGATGCATTGAAATGCTACCAAAAGGCGAATGCGCTTGATCAGAAAAGTGCAAGCGTAGCTTACAGAATTGCAGAGATTTATAATGATCAGGGTGATTTAAACAAGGCGCTGGAACTGTATGAAATCACAGTTAAGGTGGACCCTGAATATTATGAGGCCTACCTGGCGAAGTCGCAGGTGCTTCGGAAACAGCGTAAATATGATGAAGCGGAAGAGTGTATTTACAAGGTATTAAAAGACGATCCAAAACATCTGGCTGCCCGGGTGGAACTGGGTGAACATTTTAAATATGCAGGAAACTACGAGAAAGCGATTGAGCTCTATGAAAAGATGATCCAGGAGTTTCCCAAAGTTGGCGGCATAAGGGTGAACTACGCGCTATGCCTGCAGGAGCTGGGGAGATTCGACGAATCTGAAAAACATTATATGATCGCGTTCAAGGATCAGCCTGAGTCATTTGAGTCACTGTCGAACTATCTGATGGGGGTTCATTATAACCCTGAGAGAACCAAAGAAGAGATTTTTGAGGCTCATAAGCTTTGGGACCAGCACTTTTCACCTGCCGAAAAACCTAAGCGGCCCGTGCCGTTCAACTGCAGCAAAGACAAGAAAATACGACTGGGATTAATTTCCGGAGGATTCAGAACGCACCCTGTGGGCTGGATGATTACAAAGGCGCTGGAAAATTTGCCTTCCGATCAGTTTGAGGTGTATTGCTATACAACCAATAATTCGTACGATAAAATTACGCGCAGAATCCACGAAGCCACGGATAAATGGCAGTCGGTTATAGGGTATAACGACCAGGTAATTGCCGGCATGATCAGAGAAGATGAGATAGATATTCTTGTTGAACTCTCTGGTCACTCAGCGGATACCCGTCTGAAAACAGTAGCACTGGAACCGGCACCCGTCATAGTAAAATGGGTTGGCGGGTTGTTTAACACAACCGGACTGAAATCAGTCGACTACCTGCTGACCGATCACTACGAAACGCCCGAAGGCGAAGAAAAATATTACACGGAAAAGCTGATTCGCATGCCGGATGATTACATCAGCTTTTTACCGCCTGATTATGCTCCGGAAGTGTGTGAACTGCCTTCATTGAAAAATGGATATGTGACCTTTGGTTGTTTTAACAATCCGACGAAGGTTAACGATGAAATTTTGGTGAAATGGGCACAGATCATGAATTGTGTACCTGAAAGCCGCCTCTTTTTGAAAAGTAAGCAGTATGACACCGAGGCATTGCGGGAGAGGATCATCAATACCATGAAAGAGAATGGGATCAGTGAAGACCGGCTTAGGTTTGAAGGATTATCTCCGCACGATGAACTGCTGGATAAATATAATGAAGTAGATATTGCTCTCGATCCATGGCCATACTCCGGCGGACTAACTACGTGTGAAGCGCTCTGGATGGGTGTACCGGTGATCACGAAACCGGGACCAACATTTGCGGGCCGCCATTCAACCACACACTTAATAAATGCCGGTCTGCCGGAGCTGGTGGCAGATACCTGGGAAGAATACATTGAGAAAACAGTAGAACTAGCAGCCGATCTTGAACAACTGGCTGAACTCAGAGCCGGGCTTCGAAGCCAGGTTGAAGGGTCTCCGCTTGCGGACGGACCAAGATTTGGTGCCCATTTCGCAAAAGCGATGCGAGCCGCGTGGCATCAGTGGGCTGATGGTTTTGAAGATAACAGCGAGAACTGGGCTAATCATATTGATGTGGATGCAGTTGACGATCAGCATATTGAGAGGACTGTTCAACCCACGAAACCGTCTGACGATATGCAGGGAATGCTGGATAACATTGAACAGGAGATAAATGGATCTGCAATAAATGATTCGATGCATGCAGTTGATAAAACTCCGGTAAATGGAAGTTTAAATGGTGTTCATGAAAATGGATCAGTCAGAGCTAATGGTTCGGAAAACAGTTCAGTAGCAAATGAAAAGAAGCCTGATGAATATAAGATTGAAACGACCGATGGCGTGACAATCTGTACTCCTGCAGACCTGGAAATGATGACGCCATACGTTTTGCTGGAGCAAAAGCAGTGGTATGAAAACGAGCTGGATTTTGTACGTGACTTCTTAAAAGCCGGAATGAGTGTCGTGGATATAGGAGCCGGATTTGGCGTCTATGCGCTGCCGGCTGCTAAACTTGTGGGTGAATCAGGAAAGGTATTTGCATTTGAACCCGGCCCTGTCACGAAACATCATCTTGAGATGAGTAAGCTCGAAAACGGTTTCAAAAACCTGGAGGTGATCGGGAAAGCTGTGTCTGCAAAAAATGGTAAACACGCCTGGAAAACAGCCGACACACCCGAGCAGAACAGGCTGGATGAGACCGTTGAGGGAGAGGTTCAAACGATTAAACTGGACAGCTGGTGGCATTTTGAGGGAGAGCCGAAACTGGATGTTCTGAAAATAGATGTAAACGGAGCGGAAGCCGGGGTTCTGAAAGGGGCATCGGAGGTATTGCAACAGGAATCACCCGTGCTGTTGATTTCAATCACAGATCAGAGATCAAATGCCTTTGTGAGTGAGTTGAAAGAACACGGTTATGCTCTTTATGAATACATCCCCGGCCCCGGAATTTTAGCTGAGCACGACATTGAGGCAGGTGCCGATCCTTATATGCAGAATTTGATCGCCGTCCCGGACACTCGAACGGAAGAGTTCAGGAAAGCCGGCTGGCTGCATGATGAATCAGTTCAACTTATAGATGTAGAACAAGATCTCTGGAAAACAGAACTGGGTAAACTTCCATGGACCCATGAGCTGATGGAACAGTGGGAAAATCACGGTAATTCAGAAGGAATTGTAAGCTACCTGCAGGCACTGAACTATTTAATTGCCGCGGAGCAAATTGATGTCACAGATTCTGGAATTGATCAGTCCAGAAGCCAAAAAGCAGGTCTGCTGCTTAATGCGGCTCAAATTTTGATCGGCCTATACAACCAGGGTGCCAATAGCTCGTCAGTTGTGTTTACGCTGGTTCGGTCGCTGAATACCCTCGGCAAACGAAGCCAGGCCGTTGAAGTGATGCAAAAGCTGATCGAAAACACTAAACTTGGCCAGGAGAACATGAACGTGGACCTGCCCTTCATGCTGCCCATCCCCGAGCAGGACAAAGCCTCCATCAAAACCGACCTTAGCAAATGGCTGATGGTGCGTACCGTTGAAGCGTGGATCTTGCTGAAAGATTGGACGACGTATTTGAGTGGGGAGCAGGAGCAGAAGTTGTTGGAGGTTTTGGAAGGGAATGTGGAGGTAAGTGATACCTTCGATCGCTCGATCCAAATGCATCATTATCTAAAAGATGAAGAAAAAGACTTTGTTCTGATCAGGGATTTCTTTAGTTCAAATCCTATATATCCTGTTACTTCAAAAGAGATTACTTTCAGTCCAGATCGGAGTGACTATTTTAAAACTATGGTTAAGATGATCCTTGAAAAAGGAGCTGTCGGATCTTCATCACACTCTCTGCCAGGGGAATTGGTGGTTTCTCTTACTTCCTATCCAGACCGGTTCAATCACCTGCCATTGACACTCCTAAGTTTGATCAAGCAATCTGTATCACCTGATAAGATCATACTTTGGATCGCAGAAAAAGATAGAAATGCGTTGACCAAAGATATTCTTCAGTTTGAAGATTGTGGAGTAGCTATCCGTTTTTGTGAAGACTTGAAGTCTTATAAAAAGATCATTCCTACCTTAGAGAACTATCCGGAAGCGTTCATCATTACAGCAGATGATGACCTCTACTACAATAAGAGATGGATTCAGGGATTGGTTCAGGATTATGAGTCAAATGAATGTGTTGTTGCTCACAGAGTTCATCGAATCCGGTTTGATAATACTGAGCAATTACGACCATACAAAGAGTGGGGATGGCAATATCGCGAAAGTTTTAAGCCATCAGAATTGAATTTTCCTACTTCTGGAGCGGGTACACTATATCCTCCTGGAATTTTCCATAAAGATGTAACCAATACTGAGTTATTTCAGAGATTGTCGCCCACCGCAGATGATGTTTGGCTTTATTTTATGGTGAAAATGAATGGAGGGAAATTTAAAGTAAGCCGTTATGAACATAAGCTGATAGAGTGGAAGCAAGAGAACCAAAACACATTGTGGAAAGAAAACCTGATTAATGGTAAAAATGATGAGCAGATTCAAAGAATCATTGAAAAATATGGTGTTCCAATTAAAACTTCTTCGGAACCTGTTTTTACAGTTAGAAGTAATGCAGGAAATTATAAAATGTTACTACCTCAGTGGAAAAATGACCACATCCAAAGAATTATTGCAAATTCAGGACGACCCTATGAGGAAAAAATGCTCTTTGATATGAAGGGAAGAGTAAAAGAGGGAGATCTAATTTTAGATATTGGAGCTAATATTGGAAATCACTCTTTATTTATGGCTAGTATTGGTAAGTGTAAAGTGATTTCCTTTGAGCCAAATAAGCAGTTAGCAGAAAGTTTACGAAGAAGTATTGAAATAAATAAGCTGTCAAATAACATTCAACTTGTCCAAAAAGGGGTAGGCAGAAAAAAATCTTTTGCTAATTTTAAAGATAACATTTCATTCAATTTAGGTGCTCAAAGTTTATCAATCACTGATGATAATGATGGAGCTATAGAGGTGATAACATTGGATAGCATCGAGATTCATGACAATATCATTTTAATTAAAATTGATGTAGAAGGAATGGAGCTAGATGTTTTAAAAGGAGCCAAAAATACGTTGATAGAGCATAAACCAGTTTTATATCTTGAAGCAGGGAAAAAAGAGGACTTTTTGCTACTAAATGAATTCTTGGTGGAGATGGGTTATAAGTATCAAGCGACGTTCAATGCTACTCCTACTCACTTATTTATCAACAAGGCTTAAACTTAATACCAATGCGAAAGTTACATCTTCATATAGGATCCCAAAAGCCCAATACTGACTGTTGTCCAAGTTAGCCTAACCAAGACTGACTAAACATTTTATATAGGAAGTTCTAAAAAAGATTAAAAAATATTTAAGAAGCGGATTTGCCCTACGATAAATGCTGTAACCAACGCAACAAAGCATTTATAAACAAAAAACAAAGGTAAACTATTATGGCAAGTTTTGGTGATTTAAACAGAGTCAATACAAATATTCAGTCGCTGGATTCCCAGCTGTCGCTGAACAGAATTAACAGGGATCTTTCCGACAACCAGCTGAAGCTGTCGACCGGTCTTCGGATCAACAAGGCAGAAGATGATGCGGCCGGATATGCGATCGCAACGAAATTGAACAGCCGGGTGGCCGGCCTTGAGCAGGCAATGTCTAACGTGGGCGATGCCAAGTCGGTTCTTGATATTGCAGAGTCAAGCTTTGACACGGTGATGGACAACCTGATTGAAATGAAGTCTCTGTCGACTCAGGCAGCGAATGATACGCTTGGCGCTGAAGAACGGGGCTACATTGGTGACCAGATTTCCAAACTAGCCGAAGACATCAACGATATCGCTGACCAGACAGTATTCCAGGATACGCAGTTATTGAACGGTGCTGATGGTGGATATTCAGGATCTGTAGATCTGACATTCCAGGTTGGAGAGCGGGCATCAGATACATTGGAAGCATCTATAGATGCTGTGAATGTATCTGAACTTTTTGATGGCGCAGGTACTGGTTCGATTTCTGTGTCAACGGCTGGAGCTGGTGCTCTGTCGTTCGCTGATGGTGCCACGCAAGCAAGTGCTGCGGACTATCGCGGGTTCCTTGAAGGTATCGACGGTGCAATTGAGTCAATGAACGGCCGTGTGAACGAAATCGGTATGACCCAGTCCTCACTGAGCATCCGTGAAGTCACGCTCTCGCAGTCAATCAGCGCGAACAGTTCCGCATCGAGTAGAATTATGGACGCCGATTTTGCCAAAGAGCAGAGTGAGTCTGTCCGTCTTCAGATTCTGCAGCAGACCGCAACGTCCGCACTGGCCCAGGCCAACAACGGACCTCAGTCCGTTCTCGGATTCCTCGGCTAAGACCGGACTCGGAATCTGATATAAGAAGTAAACTTATTCAAAAGCCTCTCGAAATAATCGGGGGGCTTTTTTTTGTTTCAGGGTACAGGGCGCAAGGTTCAAGGTGCAGGAGGGCGGCAAGGAATACTTCAAAATTTAATGAGTGAACTGCAGTGAACAACGTAAGCCTGGAAAATCTGCAATTTTTAATATTAAATTTGACATGCACGGATGGCCATGTTCAATTTCTTACTTGAGCCTTGAGCCTTGAGCCTTGAGCCTTGAGCCTTGAGCCTTGAAAAAAATATTAAAAAATATTTAAGAAGCGGATTTGCCCTACGATAAATGCTGTAACCAACGCAACAAAGCATTTATAAACAAAAAACAAAGGTAAACTATTATGGCAAGTTTTGGTGATTTAAACAGAGTCAATACAAATATTCAGTCGCTGGATTCCCAGCTGTCGCTGAACAGAATTAACAGGGATCTTTCCGACAACCAGCTGAAGCTGTCGACCGGTCTTCGGATCAACAAGGCAGAAGATGATGCGGCCGGATATGCGATCGCAACGAAATTGAACAGCCGGGTGGCCGGCCTTGAGCAGGCAATGTCTAACGTGGGCGATGCCAAGTCGGTTCTTGATATTGCAGAGTCAAGCTTTGACACGGTGATGGACAACCTGATTGAAATGAAGTCTCTGTCGACTCAGGCAGCGAATGATACGCTTGGCGCTGAAGAACGGGGCTACATTGGTGACCAGATTTCCAAACTAGCCGAAGACATCAACGATATCGCTGACCAGACAGTATTCCAGGATACGCAGTTATTGAACGGTGCTGATGGTGGATATTCAGGATCTGTAGATCTGACATTCCAGGTTGGAGAGCGGGCATCAGATACATTGGAAGCATCTATAGATGCTGTGAATGTATCTGAACTTTTTGATGGCGCAGGTACTGGTTCGATTTCTGTGTCAACGGCTGGAGCTGGTGCTCTGTCGTTCGCTGATGGTGCCACGCAAGCAAGTGCTGCGGACTATCGCGGGTTCCTTGAAGGTATCGACGGTGCAATTGAGTCAATGAACGGCCGTGTGAATGAGATCGGTATGACCCAGTCCTCACTGAGCATCCGTGAAGTAACGCTCTCGCAGTCAATCAGCGCGAACAGTTCTGCTTCGAGTCGAATTATGGACGCCGACTTTGCGAAAGAACAGAGTGAGTCGGTCAGATTGCAGATTCTGCAGCAGACCGCCACGTCCGCACTGGCCCAGGCCAACAACGGACCACAGTCTGTACTCGGATTCCTCGGCTAAGACCGGACCCGGATCCTGACATAAGCAGTACAATTATTCAAAAGCCTCTCAAGAAATCGGGGGGCTTTTTTTGTTTCAAGGTGCAGGGTACAGGGCGCAAGGTACAAGGTAGAGGCAGGGAGACGAGTTGGATGATTTTGAAATGTGGTGATCGAAAACTGCAGTGAATAACTATAGCCTGAAAAAAGTCTGCATTTTTCAGTATTAAATTTGACATGCACGGATGGCTATCTTCAACTTTCTACCTGCACCCTGCACCCTGCACCCTGCACCCTGCACCCTGCACCCTGCACCCTGCACCCTGCACCCTGCACCCTGCACCCTGCACCCTGCACCCTGCTTCTTCAAGGGAGAGTCTGAAACTATAAGGAATTATAATCACACTGTAATCCGAATAATGCGTAGGTTTTAATTAGAAATCAGGATTGGTTTTGAGGGTATAAAGGCAATGTTTTCATCTTCATTATCCATCAGGGAAAGATATAACTACTAACTAAACAGTAATGGCAGACCAAAAACAGCGCATTTATCTTTCTTCTCCCCATATGGGCGGAGAGGAACTGGATTTCATCAATGACGCGTTCGAAAAAAACTGGATCGCTCCTTTGGGGTCGAATGTCAACGGGTTTGAGAAAGATCTTCAACATTATACCGGCAGGGGGCACGCTGCAGCAATTACCTCTGGGACGGCAGGTATTCATTTGGCACTGATTTTGTGTGGCGTAAAACCGGGAGATGAAGTCATATGCCAGTCATTCACTTTTGCCGCTACTGCCAACCCCATCCTGTATCAGGGTGCGAAACCTGTGTTTGTCGATTCAGAACCAGATACCTGGAATATGGATCCGGCTCTGCTCGAGGAGGCGATCATCGATCGCTTGACAGTGGGTGAGGGGGAAGAAAGTTCAAAACCCAAAGCAATTATCGCTGTTCACCTGTATGGCATGCCGGCAAAAATGGACAAAATTCTTAAAATTGGAGAGAAATATGGAATTCCCGTGATTGAAGACTCCGCAGAAGCCCTGGGTTCCTCCATCGATAATAGAAAGTGCGGTTCTTTTGGCAATCTGTCAATTCTATCGTTTAACGGGAATAAAATTATTACAACATCAGGCGGTGGCGCTCTTTTGGGAGACGACGAAGATATTATCGCGAAATCCCGGTTCCTGGCCACACAAGCCCGTGATGATGCCCCTCACTATCAGCATTCAGAAGTTGGCTACAATTATCGAATGAGCAACATTGTAGCAGGCATTGGCCGCGGTCAGATGAAGGTGCTGGACGATCATGTGAACATACGGCGGCAGATCCACCAATTTTATTTTGATAATCTCGGACAGTCATGGCTTTCAGGTGACTCTAAGGCAGATCTAAAAAACCAGGCCTCTCCCATGGGGGTCTACTTCCTAAAAGAGCCTGAGGAATGTTTCAGCAACCGCTGGCTGACAACGATCATCATCAACCCGGAAGAAACCGGCGGAGTAAGTCGTGAAGATGTCCGGCTCGCATTAGAAAAAGAAAATATTGAGTGCCGGCCGCTTTGGAAACCGATGCACATGCAGCCACTTTATTCTGAGTCGCCCTATTATGGAAATGGTGTGTCGGAAGTGTTGTTTGAATTCGGTTTGTGTCTGCCGTCCGGAAGTAATATGACGGAGGGGGAACGGGAAAAAGTTCTCTATTTTCTAAAAAAAGAACTTCGAATTGACGATTAATTTTGCAAGGTAATTCGTCGGCCTGGAATAGCAGAAGAAAGGCTTTTAAAAGAGATATAAGACCGATTTTTGGTCATATATTGATAATCCTTAATTATAATATTGTAATCCATGTTTCTAATAAAATTAAATACATTGCTACAAACGTATAGTATTTGGTTATAACGACAATTATCAATTTAGTATCATTATTTACAGAAGATAACAACGTGCCTGCTGTAGATTAGAAATAACAATGTTTCCAAGAAGAGAACAGAATATGGAAGTCGAATCGTATAAGGTTAGGTACAAATATATAAACAGGTTTACCAGGGGGTTATTTTTCCTGGCGGGCGACACATTAGCACTTGTAGTGTCCTCTCTTGTGGCCTATTCAGTCCTTGCACCTTTTGCAGGATCAGAACGGCCGTTACCAGTTGAGTTCACAGGGCTGATGATAGTGTCTCTGCTTGCCGGCCTGTCGGTATTTCGCATGTATGTCGTAAACTGGCGCTACATGAGTATTAGAGAGCTTGTTAGAATATTTGGTGGGCTTACCGGAGGTGGGATTTTTTCACTGATAGTTGCAGAAATGTTTATGAACCCGGGAAATTTCGAGTATGCTTATACGGCCCTCACCCTTATTAATGCACTTGTCCTTGTTGGCGGTTTCAGAATCAGTAAGCGGTTATACATTGAATTGGTATCTGCACCTAAAAAGAGAAAAAAGCACACTATCATTTTTGGTGGGGAAAGTGAGGGAGAGCAAATCCTGCGCGATATCCTCAAAAATGAGCGATGGAACCTCAACGTATGCGGCATATTTGATGACCGCATCATGCCGGGGCTTCTTCTTCATGGCACACGCTTTTTGGGCGGCCGTAGCGAGATGCTCGACTATATCAGGAACAATTCAGTTGACCAGCTGATCGTGGCGTTTCCGGAAATCCCCAAGAAAGACCTTAAAGAGATTATTGATGAGGTAAAATCCATTCGTCCCGATATGGATATAAAAGTCCTTCCGTCCTTCCACTCTATAACTGACGATCCGGTTGGCGTGAAGCATATACGCGATATTAGTATTGAAGATATTCTTGGGCGGGAGCCTGTGAAAATTGATATGGAATCTATAGAGAGCTCTATTACCGGCAAAACCGTATTGATAACCGGCGGTGGCGGATCTATTGGAAGCGAGCTGGTACGTCAGTGCGCCAAACTCAACCCCGAGAGACTTGTGATGCTTGACGTGGATGAAACCGAGTTATTTCACATAGAGAATGAACTTAAGGCAAGTGGATCAAATATTATTCCATGCGTGGCAAATGTGGCTGATGAATTAAAAATGGACCGTATTTTTAAGATGTACCGGCCTGATACCATATTTCATGCAGCAGCATACAAGCATGTACCGATGATGGAATCTTTCCCCGATGAAGCGATTCGCGTAAATGTTGGCGGAACAAGAAATCTTGCAGAGCTTGCATGCAGGTATAATGTCGGAAGATTTGTGATGGTATCGACAGATAAAGCCGTTAATCCTGCCAATGTGATGGGAGCCACGAAGAGAGTAGCAGAAGAGATATGCATGTCGTTTAACGGTACCTGTGATACCCGGTTTATCTCTGTTCGATTTGGCAATGTACTTGGATCAAGAGGGTCCGTTGTTCCCCTTTTCATGGAACAAATATCAAATGGTGGGCCTATCACACTTACCGATCCTAATATGAAACGGTATTTCATGACAATACCGGAAGCAGTGCTGCTTGTGATGCAGGCCGGCGCGATGGGAGATGGCGGGGAAGTGTTTGTGCTCGATATGGGTGATCCGGTAAAAATTATCGATATGGCCAGAGATTTGATCCGACTTCACGGCCTGGAACCGGGTAAAGATATCCAGATTAAGATTACGGGGCTTCGTCCGGGAGAAAAGCTGTTCGAGGAGTTACTGAACGCAGAAGAAGGCGTTATTGATACCAATCATACCGAGATTTTTAAGGCGATATGTAGCAATAAACTTTCTAAGGATGACCTCGATACTAAGATTAACAGGATGACAGAAATTATTAACAGCGGTGATATGAGCACTCTCCGAGATTCGCTGAGGGAAATTGTGCCGACGTACAATTTCAAACAGAGTGATTCAGAAAAGCTGGAAGTTGCCCAGAAGTGGGAAAAATCGACATCAAATAGCGGGGCTAAAAATGGCCGGACGGGATCAAAGGGTTTCAGAAAAAAAGATTCTGTTGCATCCGAGCTGGCATAAGTTAAATAGTAATTTAGTTGTTCAGTGCAGTGCGACCCGATTTTTTTCCGAATATCTAGACTGAAGGAAAAGTAGAGCCACATGACTTTGATAGATATGGATTGAGTGGTAGATTCATAATCAGGCCAGTGCAGTCAATACCTTTTCCAGGATATTTAATAACGATAGATTCAGAAACCGTCAGATGATTTTCCGGTGGATCATGAGTCATCTGTATTATGAAGCGGAGTGTCGTCATTGTCTTCGGTTCAGCACGCTATGTTATAAAACAAAACATTTAAGTATGCCGCACCTTACCTTTCCTCCAAGGCTAAAACTGAATTTAAACGACCAATCAATAGGATGAGATAATAACTGGATGACAGCAGAAATGTGTATTATCGTTAATTTACTGTTTATTTTGATAATTGAACGATGCACATCAGTTGCTTCTCAAATGGCTAATCCATTAGTAAAATTTAATCATAAAAGCGTATTTATAAGCTTTTTCACCTAAGAGATTAATTTTTATTGGCTGCATAATTTCTTAACTATAGATATATCTGAGAAGATCTTGCTTATGCATTGGAGTGCACCATTTTTGGAAAATTAGAAAACAACGTAATACAATAACCGGCATTGTCGGAGAGTAAACGGATAGGCATTTAAATGATAGGGGAAAGAGGAATAATAAAATGAATCTGTACGATTTGATGCTGATCGTGCCTGCTGTATTAACAGCTTACGTGATTAGTTACATATCTATGCCGGCCATTATAAAGGTCGCCGATTTGAAGGAGCTTATCGACAGTCCTGACGGTAAACGAAAGCTGCATAAGCGAATTGTACCCACTATGGGCGGTGTTGGAATTTTTGCTGCTTTTATGATTTCATATTCAGTCTGGGGTCAGGTCGTTGCAGTGGATTCATTCCCGTTTTTTATTGCAGCTCTTTTGATACTCTTTTTGATGGGGGTCCGTGACGATATTGTAGAATTAACCCCTTTCAAAAAATTTACGATTCAGATCATCGCATCAGTTATTCTGGTCTATGGCGGTGGTATTTCACTTAGTAGCTTCAGCGGACTATTTGGTATTGGTGATTTAAGCCTGTCAGGAGGCTCTGTAGCGTCTGTCGTTATACTTATTGCCATCATCAACGCTTACAACCTTATTGACGGCATTGACGGACTTGCAGGCGGAGTTGGAGTGATTGCATCAAGCATATTAGGTATTTGGTTCTGGGGTGCAGGGTTTTTGAGTCTTGCAATTCTATCTTTTTCACTCTCAGGTGCACTAATCGGTTTCCTGGCATTTAACATGTATCCCGCACGTATTTTCATGGGCGATACCGGGGCAATGTCTGTTGGCTTTATATTGGGGTATCTTTCATTGCAGTTCCTGATTTTGAATCACGGGTTGACAGCACAGCCATGGCATATAGCGAATGGCGAGATACTTGCCATATCAATATTAATCATACCAATCATTGATACGCTCCGAGTAATAACGATCCGTCTTAAAAGTGGTAATAGCCCGTTTAAAGCTGACCGTAACCATATCCACCACGAGATACTGGAATTTGGGATTTCTCATCTTTACTCAGCATTCATTCTATGGCTCATAAATATATTTATGATTGGTGCCGCCTATCTCACTATGCCATTGAATATTAACTTACAGCTGATTGTCATTCTCGCAATCGGATTAAGCTTTCTGCCAATTATCAAGATTGTTTACAAGGTTAGCAATAAAATATTTCACTTCGAATCTAATAAGGAAAATCAAGAGTCTCCGAAAACAGCTTACGATATGAAATAGTATTGAAAAGAGAAGCTGGCAGATTTGAGGAGAGGATTTGAACGAAATAAGACTGTTTTAGGCCACCTTCTAATCAGGCGTCTGAATCGCCATTACTTTTGCTCATATCGTATCCGTGCTGCATTTGGAAAAGCCATTCCGAGATCAGGCCTTTTTGGTGTGCCGTTATAAACAGGTCTTTGCTTGTCCTTGCCAGAATCAAACTATGAATGTATAGAGTAGTTCCTATAATTATCTCAGAGCTGAGCGGCCACTGAAGGCCACGCAATATCAGTAATATAATAGAAGCAGACATAATGCTTACTGAGAAGTAATAGAGCAATGTGTATTTTAACGTGCCTTTCATAGAATATCCTTCATTAAAGAGCGGAATACGAGTTTACTGCGCATTTGTGTTATTTCGCTAACACTGTGTTATTTATGCGGCTCCTTATATTAATTAATTCTAATATTAATTAAAAATGGGTAACCCGATTCTAATCTAAATTGGAAAATAGTTTCAAATGAATGTGGGGTGACACATTTCAATCATGCAGTAATTGTCGGAAGGATTAATAAATTCTTAAATAAATTGCCGCTGCAATCAGGTCAATAATCTAATTGAATATTACAGGTAAATGGAATTCAGTTCATTGAATACTGTAAGATTTTATTTCGAACAATATTACCAAAGATGTACAGATATGATGAAATGTAGAAGGAGGTCACTGATCTGTATATTTTTATTTCGCAGTTGTGTTTAGGTTTTTAAAACTCTTGCCGATAATTAAAAGACAATGCTGATACACAAATTTTCAGTGAATATATGTGAAATGTCAAAACCTTATTGGTCAGGCATATAGAAGTGAATATTATAATCAGTGTTATATTATTTATTACATATACACGTTAAATATATACAAATTGCTCAAAGATAATTGTATGTGTGTTAAGCATGTTCATTAAAATCTGAAAATAGTTTTAATGAGGTATTCTGAGAAAAGTTTAAGAATATATTTTCTGAAATAAATTAAACGTAGGTGTAAAGACCTATACGGGAAAGTCTTAAGTGATTTTCACAGTTATCGAACAATAACTTTTGTGTAGATAAGTTTAATTTTGAAATAGGGATTATTAAAATTTATTCATTATTTTTATAGAAAGGTTTTTACAATCAGCACAATTATTATTTGTGGCAAAAATTTTACAATTACAGTTGAAAGATAACAAAGCATAAGTCATGAACATTAAATTTGTTAAGCGTTCACAGATAAAGTCAAGCAAACGGCGATCCTCAAAGTTCAAGCCTTTAATGGACGCACTTGATAAACTTGAACCCGGTGGACAGGCAGTTGAAGTCTCGTATTCGAACGACAAGAGCGTTAATTCCATGCGAACTGCCGTTTATCAATATAATCAAGAGAATAACGTGAAGATTAAAAGTGGAAAAGACGCATCCAACAAACGAATTTATTTCTATCGTGAAAAATAGATAGAAACGTTATTAGGAAATACATTAAAAAAGCCACACTTAGTTGTGTGGCTTTATTTATGTTACTTACTCAGACTTTTCAAATAGGAGTCCCTGGGTAACCGACAATCGAACTGCCTCATCTATCTTTTTTCTCGAGATATTTGGTGTAGATAAAGCAACTTTCCATTTTTCAGGTTCTGTCACGGGTAAGCCCAGAGCTGTTGGAACGACCTGTTTAGACTGCCCTTCCATATTTAGTACAACTACAATCTCTTTTCCACTATTAGGGTCCTTACGGTAGCCGTAGTAAATAACGGTTCCGTTAACCGGCTCAATGTAAGATAAAGTATCCGCCCCCCCGAAGTTGTTAATAAGCCATGGATTATTCATCCTGAAAGTTCTGACATCCAGATTAAAAGATGCTTTATTTGTATTTATATATCGGGCGTGATAATCAACTGTGCAATACGCACTCATATCCCTCATCCATGCGCGGCAAAAATCATGTAATTTATCTGGCGTCCATATGTCTTCATTATTAGAAAGGTGTGAGTTATTCAGCATTGATAAGATATGTTCAACTGAATGATTCGTTGCCTCAACAAGGTGGAGGAGCGTTTTTGTGAAAGATCTTAACTGATCGAGAGTTAAGTAGCCAATATGTTTGAGTCTTTTAAAAAACCGTGACTGTCTGTATTCATTTTCAGTGATTTGCCAATCAAGAAAGTGAGCCTCTTCAGCTACAACTTTAATTGCATAGGTTGTATCTGTATCGCGAATGAAAGTCCAGGGTGTACTTCCGAGAGCCTGAAGAAAATCCATAGGTACGCCCGGTAAAAAACCATTCATTAACAGGGTTGTAGCAGGGTTATTATAGGCATTGTCCATGATCATTTTCAGGGAATTGCCAAGATGGGTATTGATGTTGATCGGCTCCGGATTGGCCTGTGTTCCCCTGCGCATTGTATCATGATTTGCATATCCGCCAATCCATTTCTCCCCCATTAAAAACATCTCCCGAAGGCGCCACCACTTGGAAACCCAGTATGTATAGCTGTAAGGGGTGTTATAGGCAAAAATCATTGGGGCCCATTGAAATGCATGTGGCTGATCCTTAGTCACCTCCCGATAAGTAGAAGCAAGCTCCCAGTCGTCTCGCGGCCAGGGTCGCCCATCTTCGAAAATCATCCAGGGGCGATATTCAACTCCATTCACATTTTGCATCGTGTCGCTCATCTCCCTAAGAAATTGATCATCATGTAGCACTTTATCGCGAGTACTATCATAGTATTTAAAATCTTGTGCCCCATCCACACGGACGCCATCAAACCCATAGTTTATTTTTCTGCGCTGCAGTTCAAGAATCATGGACCGAACAATGGGGTGCTTAAACCTGATGTCCTGCCCGTACATATTTGGTCCGCTAAAAAACATACCAGGCATCACCTCCAGCGCCTGATTATCAGCGTGGCCATATACAACATCAAGCACAACTTTCATAGGACGCGGAAAATTATGTGCGGTCTCAATAAATTCAAGGAGTTCATCCGGGCGCCCGGTTGTGAGCAGAGACGGGTTGATTGCTGCTGCGCCAAATATAGTAACGTCATAGCCCCAATTGAGAATATCAGGTTTACGAAGTCTCACGGTTATTTCTTCACCATTCTTAGATGGAGAGTTAACAGGATCCCAAAAAATATGGCGGTCCGGATGCTCAATAACTGGATCAATGGGCATAAGTTGAATAGCATCGAACCCGGTTAAGTTCATTTCGTCAGCCGTTAGTTCACCACCGTTTTTGAGCTTTGATTCAATCTGTTTAAAACGTTGAGTAAGTGAATGTAATGTCCCGGATATCGTTGCGGTCTGAACATGAATTTCAAGAAGGTTTACGGATGGTTTAATGCGATAGTCTTCTTCCGATGAAAGAGAATGTTTCAGATTATCGAAATAGTGCTGATCCTTCCGCTGCGATAAAGTCCGATCAAGATCGTAGACTTCGGAGGGAGCGTGTATTCCATAAGGCATTGAAATGGCCATCGGATCCCGGATAATTTTTTCACGTCCCGACGGGTACGAATTTTTGACCTGGTACAGAACTCCAAACTGATTATTTGTTCCAACAGCAATTCCATCAACAACAGCGGCCGCAAATTCTCCTTCTGTCTGAATGGGAAAGGAATAGTACTGAAATGATGCATGCTGCTCAGGTTTCTCGAAATTGAGGTACAAATTTGGTATGTACAATTCAAGTAATGTAAGCGATGCTTCCTTAAATTCTGGATTCCAAAATAAAAACCGGGCACTTGAATCATTGAGAACTGTACAGCCCAAGTGGGGCGCAAATGATTGAGCACGCTGGAAAGAGAGTGGTTGCTGAAGATCCGGACGGATATCAAACAAAAATTCACGTGTTTTGTCGCTCCTGTATTCTAAAGACTGACCCATAAATAAATGGCTTATATATTAACCGTTCGAAATATTGTTATTGTAGAGGCAGCGATTTGATATAGTTTTTGAGAGCACTCAGCGATACTGCTTTAACCGATCTGACCTGTAAAGTTACTACTCAACGTCAGCCTCATGTAGTGGGAGAAACTCAGTATTGCAAAACAAAAAATTCATGCTACTACAAATGAATAACTGAGGTAGACTTAATAACCCTTTTAGGTAAAAAAAAACGCTACCAACAGCATCTAATATAGTTGCTGAAAATTAAAAAGCGAATTGATTTTACAGTGACAATAGAAAAGATCGGAATAAATGGCTTGCAGGATGTTATGTGGCTAAATAAAATAATCTTTTGAGTAAGGCATCGAATTACGACCCGTCAGGTTAGTCGAGGCATTGAGCCGGTAAAATCTGTCGAGAATTTTGTGTGATTGCTATCCATGTTTTGCTTTCATATAATTTATTAAAAAATGGAAAGTCATCCTCAAATTTAAAAGAAACATGCAGATTGAACAATCTGAGGATATTAAATCTGTTTGTAGATACGGTGTCTAATTACTTGCAGAATTTCCATTGACAATTAATGGATAAAGGTCACACATCAACGTCGTTTACCGGGAGGTCGAAGTCAGCGGCAGCCCATTGCAGGTAGAGTGCCCGCACGCCGGCAATTTCATCATCGAGCGTGTCGAGGGTCCAGTCATCAGTGGAGATGGCCGGGTAGATATGTGCTGTTGATTTACCTTTTCGCGTAACCAGTGAGCCGCCCTCACTCAGGCGCTGGTTCCCCTCAAAATAGATTGGGACAATGGGATAGCCAAGATCCATGGCTGTACGGAATGGACCTTTTTTGAACGGGCCAATGATACCCTCGTGTTTCCGGGAACCTTCAGGGGCAGCAAAGATGGAGAGTTTTTTCGCTCTCACTCTAGCATATGATTTTTGTAATGTTGTAACTGCTTCTTTTGAATTCTGCCGTTTGATGAAAACCTGGCCGGTGAGTCGCCCAAGAATAAAAAAAAGTGGATTATACTGAAGCTCCCATTTTGCAATGAACCGTACGCGTGGCAGGCCGAGGGCAAGAATAGTAAATAAGTCGAGAGTGGAACTGTGATTGGATATGTAGACAGCCGGAACAGACAGCCTGTCTGTGTGTTGTTTAATGGAGAACCGGATACCGAGAATAAAGAACACCGGGTAAGCGAGCAGCGGAGCAATTTGTTCGATTACAAAGTTGGTTAAACGTCCCAGGGAAATGATAAGCAGAAAGAGAACAAGAGGCGTGATAAGTATGAGTAGTATAAAAAAAACTACCATCGACAAGGATGTTCGCAGTAGTTGTTCCAGTGTTGCTTTCATGCCCGCATTTTAGATTTATCGGAAAGCATCTTCAAAGTGGGTTATATCGGGTGCTTCTTTGTCATTTTGAACGATTGCAATTACATCAAACCGGACAAGTGCAGTTTCCATTTTTCGTTCGTAGACCCACGCCTCGGCAGCTTTTTTCACCAGGGATTCCTTTTGGGGCGTAACGTAATCTTCCGGTCGTCCAAAGTAGGTGCCTGACCGAAGTTTAACTTCAACAAAAATAATCTGTTTATGATCGTAAGCAACAATATCTACCTCAGCCTTTTCAAAATAGTAGTTACGATCGAGAATAAGCCATCCCTTTGACTCCAGATACGCAGACGCAATTTCCTCGCCTTCATCTCCAATTTGACGGCCTGTTTTAGACATAATATTTTAATCGTTGGCGGATACGGTGTTCGCTTCTCCTTTAAGAGACTGATGTGCCTCTGCAAGCTTGACCAGTTTTTTTAGGAATTTTAGATTCTTCTTGTTGATGTAAGGCAGCATCGCTTTTGTGAACCTGTCGAACATCTCCAGGAATTCTATGAAGTTTTCGATTCTCTCCTTAAATTCTTTTTCCTCTTCGGTGAGCTCTTCTCCATTCTCAAAAAGCTTGAGGCATTCTACCAGGTTATGCTGGATGGGGGCAATTTCCCGTTGCTGACGCTCATCAATTAAAACAGCAACAATGTTCCAGACATCTTTTTCGGCAGTATAGAAATCTTTCCGTTTTCCTTTAAAGTGTACCTTATTAACAAGCTGCCACTGCACAAGATTTCGGAGATTCATATTTGCATTCCCACGGCTAATATGCAGCTGATTCATGATCGTATCGGTATCTAATGGCTCGTTTTCTGCATAGAGCAGAGCGTGGATTTGAGCCATCGTTTTGTTGATTCCCCATGCAGATGCCATTTCGCCCCATAGCAACACAAATTGCTCAGATGCTTTTTCATACCGCTTTGACCGTTGTTCAGACATTCGGCTGCTTAATCGGTAGGTTTATCGGGGCCGGACTTAGGCTCTTTTTTATCTGTCGAAGCAGATTTAGATTCCGGCGAATCAGTTTTTGATGAGCTTTCGTTGTTCTTCCCCTTCCCGTTACTTTTCCCGTTTTTGTAATCCGTTACATAGAATCCGGACCCTTTAAAAAGAAGTCCCGTTCCGCCACTGATTAGACGTTTTACAGGCTGACCGGTTGTCGGACACACTTTAAGCGGCTCTTCAGACATTGATTGGAGTACTTCAAATGTGGTACCATCTTCCCTTTTATACTCGTATGTAGGCATACTTGGTTTATTATATTTGTTAATACATTCACTAAACTGACTGAACATACAGCACAAAATGTGCCAAAGTTGTTTTCAGGCGCAAAATGACGGATTAGGTCAAGGCATTAAATCCATTCGATAAACGTTGGATCGCTTCTTTTAATTGTTCCATCGACGACGCATAGCTGATTCTTAACCCGCCAGGTTCTCCAAAAGCATCTCCCGGAACTGCGGCAACCCCATGGTCCTCCAGCAAGTAGAGGCAGAGGTCGGTAGATGTTTTAATAGTTGAGCCAGACGGGGTACTCTTTCCAAGAAATGCACGAATATCGGGGAAGAGGTAAAATGCCCCGGAAGGAGTAAAACAGTCAACACCGTCAATTTCATTGAGCGCTTTAACCATATAATTACGCCGTTCTAAAAAGGAATCTCTCATTCGAGATACTGGGGCCATGGAGCCTGTGTAAGCAGCAATTCCCGCTTTTTGAGAGATAGATGATGGGGCTGATGTTTCCTGGCTTTGAATTTTTGCCAGAGCGCTGATGATAGCCTTAGGGCCGGCAGCATAACCTAGCCGCCAGCCAGTCATGGCAAATCCCTTTGAAAAACCGTTGATCACAACTGTCCTGTCCTGAAGGTCTGGTGCAGCATTCAAAATACTGACATGCTCGCCGTTGAACACGATGTACTCATAAATTTCATCTGAAAAAATGAGAATATCGGGGTATTCTCTTAATACATTGGCAATCTCTTTCAGCTCTTTTAACGTGTAACAGGTGCCCGTTGGGTTGGAGGGCGAGCATAGAATCAGAGCTTTTGTATTAGGAGTGATGTGTTCCCTAAGCTGTTCGGCCGTCATTTTAAACTGATCAGCAAACGATGTTCGTATGGGAACAGGAGTTCCCTGGGCCATTTTTACCATTTCCGGATAAGATACCCAGTAGGGGGCGGGTATTAGCACCTCGTCTCCCAGGTTGATGGTAGCCAGCAGTGAAAACCCGATGGACTGCTTAGCACCGTTGGAGAGGACGATTTCATCGGCGCTGTAAGTGAGGTCGTTGTCTCGCTTGAGTTTATTCACAACTGCCTCCCTCAATTCCGGCATACCTGTATTCATTGTATAGCCATGAAATCCGTCAGTAATAGCTTCGATGGCGGCATTACAAATGTGGGCTGGCGTTTTAAAGTCTGGTTCGCCGGCACTCAGCGATATGACAGACACACCCTCTCTGGCCAGCTGCTTTGCTCGGCCGGATATTTTAAGCGTTTGCGATTCCGATAGATTCTCTGCGCGGTTTGATATCATGGATTGTTGATTTAATTGCTGGAACGCTAAATTTTACTGTCTTGAATGATAGCAATAATCTGCCAAAAAAGAGGGTATTAATACGGAGGAAATGACAAAGTGAATTAAGGAATAATGAATGATAAACACCGAATTACGAACTTGTGTCAGGGTGCAAGATTCGGTGTGCAAGATTCAAATCAATTACTCCATTTTTTTGAGAATGGCCTTATGAATATTGGGTGGAACGAAGCTGGTAATGTCACCATCCCAAAGAGCTACTTCTTTTACAATTGACGAGGATGTAATGGCGTGATTTTCGTCGGGCATCAAAAAGAGTGTATCCAGTTTTGGAGACAGCCTGCGATTGGTAAGTGCCATTTGAAACTCATATTCAAAATCAGAAATTTGTCTTACGCCCCTCAATAGGACTGTAGCATTCTTTTCTTCAGCAAAATCAATCAGCAGGCCCGTAAACTGTTCTACCTCCACTTTATCTTTCCATGGCTTGTCGCTGATGGCTTCACGAATAAGATCTTCGCGTTCCTGTCCTGTAAATAAGGTCTCTTTCTTGCTGTTCACCGCAACTGTTACAACGACCAGGTCAAATATTCGGGTAGCTCGTTCAACCAAGTCAATATGACCGTTTGTAAACGGATCGAAAGATCCCGGATAAATTGCAATCTTTTTGGATTCTTCCATAACCAGACTGTTAAAAGTCGCTGTTCTCCTTCATAAAGATAGATACAATCGTGCGGCCATAGGGCCTTGAATAAACACAGTTGGGATGATCGGAAAAGTCATGGCGTTTATCATGCTCAAGAATAAACCAGCCATCCTTGTTAAGTATATCCCGCTCAAGTACCATCTCAATAATCCCCGTCATGAAAAAGTAGTCGTAAGGCGGATCGGCAAAAATAAAATCAAACGATTGACCCGGGTTTTCAAGATATTCTTCGACGGCTATTATCCTTGTCGAAATTTGGTCTTCAACATCAAATGTGCCTGCAAGTTTTTCGATATGTTTGATGTGGTCCGGTTCTCGGTCCACAAATATTACGCTTTCTGACCCTCTTGAAATAGCTTCAAAGCCCAGATTACCGCTTCCGGCAAACAGGTCAAGCACGATGGTGCCTTCAAAATACCGACGGGCTGCTATCACCGAAAATATCCCTTCTTTTGTGCGGTCGGTAGTGGGACGAAGCAAATCGGTTTTTGGCGTTGGTATCTTTCGTCCTTTAAGAGTTCCCGTTATGATTCTCATGGAGTTCCTTTTCGGGTTGATGATCGAAATTCATGCTCAGTAATATGGCCGGAAATGCACGCTCCAGAGGGAATCCGTACGTTTGTTCAGGGGCCGATATGTGCATTCTTTCCAACGAGTTCATTATAATGTGCTCTCCTGATCGATCCCAGTACGGGGCGAGCACCTTTCGTATTTCAGAAGCGTGGAACCCGTAGAAGTAGATTTGTTCGTGAATGCCACTCATCCAGGAATTTATTTGTGCAAATAGTTTCCAGTAGTAGGGCAGATCGCTGACATTATCGAACCGTATAACAGTAGCACCCCTGAGCTTGCCTAAAAGGAATGAGCTGACGGAGATATAGTTTCGGCTGCAATGAATAGCCAGAAATGACCCATTAATATTGGTGTGATTTTGCCAGTCGATACCAATCTCAAATTCTGAAATGTATTCAGTATGAGACACGTCTCCCAGCAGTTTTTTAAAACCACCCATGGCATTGGAGTCCCGAATAAGCAGAAGGCGATGATCTACATTGCTGAGCTTGTACCAGGTAATTTGAAGATCCTCGCGCGGAACCGATTGTGCAATTATTCGAATGTGAGCTTCCCGTTCATCCGGGTTTTCATATACATAGCGGGGCAGAATTGTCCAGCACTCTTCATCGGCCGGTGACAAGATCCGAATGGAGTTGCAATTGAATCTTTCTTTTAGATCAGCTACTGATCGTTTAATACCGGAAAATGCGTCGTCGTTTCCGTGGACGATCGCATTTTTTACATTGAAGTTAAAGTCGAAAGCACCTATATGCTTCGCTGAAGATGGGTTGTTCTGGTCGTTTACCGAATAATAAATTTGATTATCGGAGTAACAGATTCCAAGACAAACATCCTCATCGGTCATTGTTAATTCCAGTTAGGGGCATTCAGCATTGTCGTACGCTCAAGAGACCCGATTTGATCTTCGCTGCCGGGGTTTTCAAGCAGATACAGTTTAGGCCTAATTGTGTCGTTCAGGGTATATTCGAACCTGTTGTGGGGAGGCCGTGGAGAGTAAATGACGGAATCAGGGTCGTAGGTAGACGGGTCACGGAATTCAAAGAGATCTTCGCCCCGTGCAACCATCATGGAGTCTTGTTTCAAAAATGCTACGAGGCTGTCTAAACCTCCTTCTGTGGGCGGGTAGTTGCCGCGCCGCCGGTTATATTGAACAATTGCATCACGTGCCACTTCCATTCGGTGGCGTTCGCGCTCAACCATTTCACGTTCATCCAGCACTGCCTGGTATGGGCCCACAATGGATATGTACAAGTAATAGCTCATCCCGATTATGATGATGCCGAGTAGTACTGTTAATAGCTGATTACGCTTATCTATGTCCATGAGATAATGAGTTACGTGTTACGCGGGTTATGAAAAATAAAAAGGAAAATAAATGCAGGTGGCCTTACATGCAACTTTCTGTGTGATAACAGGGAAAAAAGAAGTAAAAACAGAGTAACCTACCATTTGACGAGCTATTTACGGGGTTTTAGAATGAGAAGACGTTCAGTAATAGAGCTTTTCAACCCACGCCGCCGGAAAGGAATGAACTGTTCGGAGGGAATTCGCTTTTCTTCGAGCAGGCTAAGTGTAAATTGATCGGAAAAATAATCATCGATCTTTTGTGGTTTTACACTGAATGGTGGCCCTTGCATTTCATGCTGTGGATATACAAAATGATGGAGCAGTATCTTAGTGTCGGGGCCCGCGAGGGAGTGCAATTTATCTACATATGATGTCTGCTTGGTCGGCGGAAGTGCCACAAGGGCGGCCTTATCGTAGATCAGGTCAAAACCTGATTTCTGCGCTGGGTATTTAAGAAAATCTCCCTGCCACAGCTCTATATTTCCAGATGTGTGAATGGTGAATCCTGAATAGTCTTTTGTGTGAAACTCTCTGCGTTGTTCGCTAAAGAAAGAGAGGACAGCTTTTTGAGAAACTTCAACGCCAACCACATCTGCCCCCTGTTGTTCGAGAAAAATCATATCTACCGATTTTCCACAAAGCGGGACTAACACGCGTGAATTGGATGAAAGGTTGAGAGCAGGCCAGTAATTTTTGAGGCCTGGGTAGCCCTCGTCCATGTGAAATCCGGTTTTGTCTTTATTCCAGCGGCTTTCCCAGTAGCTTAGTTCCATGGTATTGGGTAATTGGATTAATAGGTAGTTTAAGGAATTCGGTTATTAGTAATCGGCGTCTGACCACCGAACGCATTATATCAAATCATAAGTAAAGAATTATTAGAATGTTAAATATCTGGCAATTAATAAAACCTACTACGCAAAAGACAGGATGGTATTTTATCTGCCAACGTTCCGGAAGGTTTCAAAAAGTATAAAATGATTATGAAGCCGATTTTATTCATCAAATTTAAACGATAGTTTAAGGAGTTTAAAAAATCGGAATAGCGCTAAAAATTATTCTGTAGTGATTGTTTGGTGTGATGGATGCCGAAAAATTTGAAGCAGTTTAACAATCCGACTTTACACTTTAAACAAAAATGAATCAACCCAGCAGCGTAGTGAAACGCAAAATTATGTTGATACTATCTCAGCGCAAAAAACTTACATGTTAGCGTGAATAAGAAAATACTGAATCTCGCCATTCCCAATGTGATCAGTAACCTGTCAGTGCCTCTACTGGGCGTCGTAGATACGGCGCTGGTGGGTCATCTTGACGAAGTGTACTACCTTGGAGCACTTGCCGTGGGCGGCATGATATTCAATTTCTTGTTCTGGGGCTTTGGGTTTCTCAGGATGGGAACCACCGGGCTCACGGCGCAGGAATATGGCAAGCGCAACCGCCATGGGATTATGATGATGCTGGCCCGGGTTCAGCTGGTTGCGCTTGTAATTGGCATTTTGATTTTGATACTGAAGCAGCCGATATCGGACCTGAGCTTCCAGATAATAGAGAGTGGGGCGGAAGTGGAGCTCTACACACTCGTCTATTTTGATATCCGGATCTACACTGCACCGGCGGTTTTGGCGCTTTATGGCCTGAACGGTTGGTTCCTGGGCATGCAAAATGCAAAATATCCTATGATAATTACAATTGCTCTGAACCTGCTGAACATCGTATTAAATGTATGGTTTATCTACGGGCTGGATATGCATGTCGATGGCGTGGCATACGGAACGCTCATCTCAACTTACCTGGCTCTTGCCCTTGCGATTGCCCTGTTTTTGATTCGATACCGGCGCTATTTTACTCATTTTGTGATGGATGAACTGTTAAACGCAGGGGAGATCCGACAGTTTTTTTCTGTAAACAGGGACATATTTATCCGAACCCTCTGCCTGATTTTCACATTTTCATTCTTTACAGCAAAATCTGCGGAACAGGGCGACCTGATTCTCGCGGCAAATACAATTCTCTTACAGCTCTGGATGGTTGCCTCCTATGGAATTGACGGATTTGCATACGCAGCCGAAAGTATGGTTGGCCGGTTTAAAGGAGCTAAGGATTTACCGCTGCTGAAAAAAGCGGTGTACTACAACCTGGCGTGGGGGCTATCAATAGGAGTTGCAGGATCAATCGTGTATGGCCTTTTTGATGATCAGATCCTGGCTATTTTTACCGATAAGCAGAATGTAATAGACCTGGCGCTGAGCGTAATTTTTTGGACCGTTCTGGCACCATTTATCTCAAGTGTATGCTATATACTTGATGGCGTCTTTATCGGTGCCACGGCAACCGGACCGATGAGAAATACAATGCTGGTTTCAACATTCCTATTTTTTCTGCCCGTGTACTACATTGGTACAATCTACCTGGGTGTTCATGGCCTGTGGCTGGCGATGGTGCTGTTTATGGCTGTAAGGGGAGTTGCCCTTGCTTTTTATCTGCCCCGGGCCGTTTTTAAAGTGAAGATCAGACCATAATAAATTATTGAAGAAGCTAAGTTCGATTAAAAGTCATTTATCATTTAAAAGTTTAGAGCATAATTCTCCACTAAAAAGGGGAGATTGCCCCTACTACGGGATCCCTAATGGAAGAGGAGTGTCCATCGGATTTTACAAGAATCTGATAAACATCCCCTTAAATCCCCTTTTTAAGGGGCACTTTTTTAATTGAATAATCGAACTAAGCTTAAAAGCCAAATACAGTAATATGAATAATGAGAAAACCATATTGATCATGCGCCACGCGAAATCCTCCTGGGATGATTCGTCGCTGAAAGATATCGAGCGTCCGCTGAACGAAAGAGGCCGGAAAGACGCCCCGGCCATGGGCAGGTTCCTGGCCGATCTTGGGCTGATTCCCGATTATATCGTCTGTTCAACCGCTACACGGGCACGCGAAACAATTCAGCTTCTAGCAGAAATTATGGAGATTGATGAACAGGTAATACGCTTTGACGCGACCCTCTACTATGAGGGAACAGATGCATATGTAGCCGCAGTGCGCAACGCACCTGAGGAAGCTGCCGTAGTTCTTGTTGCGGGACACAATCCCTCTGTTGAACAAACGGTAGCCCGTCTGTCCGGAGGAACGGCAGCAAAGAAAATCACAACGGCTAATATTGCCTGTTTTTATACTTCAGCACCAACATGGGAAGACTTTTCAGAAGTGAATACAACGTTTAAATGGCTTACGGGACCCAAAGATCTGCTGTAATGACTTTTTGAAAATCGGTCTTTTGCCAAATTTCTATGTTGACAATACACAGGCACAACTTTAATCTTTTAAAATGCCTGTTGAAATAACGATTTACCAATGTATATCGGTTGCCTGAACATCTCTAAAGCCATGGCAACCGTAATATCCATGATTTAGAAATCCATCAGTTGAAAAATATGGGAAGGTCACCTGAAAAGGTTATATTTTAGGAATTGAATTGAAATTATTGAAAATGTTCTTCTATGATCTACAAACAGAAATTCTACTATATTTGTAAAACACCTTTAAGTGCTGAAGGCCCCTCTGACGTTGAAGTTATCGAGAGAGCCGATGACACTAAACAGTTTCCGGAATTGTTTAAGAAATTTGAAGAGCTTCGGTCTCATGCGTTTAATGAAGATAATTTGTACAGTATAGTTCGGGCTGATGATATTTATGAGCTCTTGCGAACCGGCACAGAGAAGGAAGCAAAAGAGCTAGCTTTCGAGCGTGCCGAGCCTGAGATTATTACCAATCTTCAGCACAGAGTCATGCAAAAGAACGACGAAAACGCACGTGCAATATTGAAAGAAGTCCATGAGCTGGAAGCTTGATTTATCACTGTTTTTCAGGCGGCCGGCATGGAATGAAATACACCTCAAAAGTGTCATATGAGCAAACGAAGCATAAATATTTCACTTAAACGATTGAGGTTAAAATGAGTCAAGCAACAGTCGTAAACGGAAAACAGGATATGGAAATTAACATAGGTATTTCAGCAGAACATCGAGAAAAAATTGCGAATGGTTTGTCAAAAGTACTGGCAGATACTTACATGCTTTATTTGCGTACACATAATTATCACTGGAATGTGACCGGAGAGCATTTTCATTCACTTCACGAGCAGTTTGAAGAGCAGTATACTGAACTTGCTGAAGCTGTTGATGAGATTGCGGAACGAATTCGTGCTCTTGGGCACCGTGCGCCGGGGTCTTTCAGAGAATTTAATGAGCTAACATCTATCGAAGAAGACACAGACCAGCCAAAAGCAATGGAAATGGTTAGACGGCTTGCAGTTGATAACGAAACAGTCCTGCGAACCGCGCGAGAAGCTCTTCCTGCATGTGAGGAGGCAAGCGATGAAGCATCTATTGATCTTATTACAGAGAGACTTCACACGCACTCAAAAACTGCATGGATGCTGAGAAGCCACCTGGAATAATCTCTGTCACCAATATTGTTTCTAAAAGCCACGCCGCTCGGTGTGGCTTTTTTTCTTTCAAAGAGTGACGACCTGAAAAAAATTATCAAAATGGTACAAAGCTTAAGTTCTGGCAGCCATTACAGTTGAAAGACTAAATGAGGCATTTAGTCTCATTCGCTCGAATACTGTTCTCCATTGCTCTCATCTGCCCACTTAAGATTATGATGATTAAATCCATCTCGGATTGAAGGCTTTACAATTTGAAAGTATGGCGACACATCAAAATCACGCGGGGCAAATAAGCTATGGTGACGAATATGCAATATTTCTTCCTGAGATTGTTTGGCGGCCTCACCGTTTGTTTTCTCAGGATCCAGCACCGGTAAAATTGGATAATTAACCTGCTGAAAGGCTTGTGCTATCAGCGAAGAACAGATCGCTTTTGTGGGATCGCCGCTACCAAGAGCAAGTAGTTTTCGACGATGTTTTTTAGGAACCGGCGGAGTCTGTATTAGGTATCTGGCCAGGTCAAAAATATTTTTCAGGTCATACTGGTAGCCAATCCGTTCTAACATATAATCGCAGATCTGCTGAATTTCTTCAGATGAAAGCCCCACCGGCCTGCAAATCCTCATGTGCTTACTGCAATACATGTTTAAAGGCACAATCCTTACGCCTTTTTTAAGGTCAGCCTCAATTAGCGCGTGATCATACTTCTCCTCTTTCTCTTCAGATTGATATTGTCCTATGTAAAGTGTGGCGTGAGACCAAGTGGACTGTGTGATATATTTGATAGCCATACTGATCCGGCTGCCACCATCAACAAGAAGCACATCGCCGGGATTGAGAGCGGCTTTAAGTGCTTCTGTGGTACATGTTGCTGTTGTCTGTTGTTCTTCACTCTCATCTGAGAGAAAGTGAGCAAGTCGGTATCCGATATTGTTGAGCAGACTACTCATGATTAACCTTATTTAAAATCGATTTCGGATTGATTCCAAAGATGTGATTATATGTGTTGTCAAAGCTAAGATTCTCTCTGGGCCTCTTTCTTCTCTGAAGGACTGAGAGCGTACCAGAATGGAAGCGCCACAAGGAAAATCCCGCCCAGGATATTGCCAATAGCTGCCGGAATAAGGTTCCATAAGATTGCGTTTTCCCAGCCAGGTCCCAAACCGGTAGGCATAATCAGGGAAAAGTACCCTATATTTGCAGGGCTGTGCTGAAAATTTGCAGCTACAAAAAGGCTGACTGCTAAAAACACAGGTATGTATTTACCAATAATAGTTTTGCCCATTATGGCGAATACTGCAGCCATCCCAACCAGCCAGTTTCCAAACACCCCGGAAATTACCGCCTGGAACCAGTGTTGATAATCATTGCCTTGAAAATAGGCCATTTTCTTATCAGTAATTTTGGTCAGTTCAGCGAGCACATCCTGCGGGTAATCATGGGCATAATTGATGAAGAAACCAACCAAAAATGCTCCGATAATATTTCCCAAAATAGCGATTCCCCAAAACTTCATGGCTCCAAAAGCAAGTTCATCAGCTCTGCAGTTTAATAGAGAAGCCGGCAGTACAACGTTTGTTTCTGAGAAGAGGTGCGCCCCGGTTAGAATCACCATAAAAAAGCCTACAGAAAAACCAAAACCCTGCAGTAGGAGGTTCAGGCCTGTAGATTCAACACCTGCGGATATAAGGACCGAAAAGAGAGCCCCAAAAGTAATAAAAGATCCTGCCATAATGGACAAAACAAGCGCCTTAGAAAAAGTGAATCCCTGTAAGTTCTGCCAGGTCTCCCGGCTCATTTCGCCTACTACTTTATGAATATCCAGAAATCTGTTTTCCATAATAGTTGAGTTCAATCTTGTAAGTTGAATTCTAATAGTCTTGAAAAGACAGGTATATCATGCCCACGTTTCAATTTTGTAAAGCTCACCTGAAGCAAGTTTCAGTTAACGTATAAATTAAGATAGTCGAACAGACACATACTTTTAAGGAATATTAGCTAAAGAAAGTATCACAAAAGAGTTCACGACTTTTGTAATAAATATGAAGGCAGGACCCTGGATTTCACGAGAGCTAATAAAACAGGCGCAACAAAATAATGATCGCTTCAAAAAGGCCATTGAATACTCAAATTCAGAAAGTGCGGGAGGCAAAGAGGCTTATTTCTGACAATGGTTTTGACTTTTTTATTACCGGAGAATAGTGAGTCCATGAATAAATCAGATAGCTAATCTTTAGGCTTACTAGTGTCATGTCAATTCACATTTGTCGAATAAAGACCTGAGCATTCCCGGTAACTAAACATTAAAACTGTCAACCTAAATCAGGAAAAGACAGTGTTTTTCTGGTCCCGATCCCTCGGGATGTCAGCGTCAAAAATCACCGCTGTCAGATCCCCCATAGGGATCCCTTCGGGGCAGTGGGTGCTGACAGGTTGCTTACGACAATTCATATTTGACTTAACACTAGTTCAAAAAAATAAAATAAGAAATAGAGGTGTTTTTTTCGGTGAAATAATGAATTTGTGAAATTTCATTTCTGTTATTAAAGTGTACAAATTCAAGGAGAGCTTTTACCGCATTTTCGTTTTCCAGCAGTTATTTACTAAATGTGAACTCGAGATTTTAAGGAGACGACTGGACAAATATGTTATATGATCTTGACCACTTAATGATAATATTGTTACAAAATTAAAGGACTCGAATTTTAAGTTATTAGAGAGATTAATTTCCAAGAGTGTTAATGATGAGATTAATGGATCTTTTCAGGACATCGTCTGATCGGTCTAATATTATAGCCTTTTCTATAGTAAGTTTTAAACGCGTTGAAAGCAGACTGTATAGTAAGATGGTTTATATAGGTTGATGATAAATTATAAGCTAATACCTAAACAAAGTAGGTGATTCAAGTATGTTAAAGAGAAGAAAATGAGGGATATGTGACCAGCTATTTACGATCAGAAAAGTTCAAGTTATAACTGAACCTTTAGTCACAATATTTGTCGCTGCATAATCACAGCTAAGTCAACTAAATCTAAAAAATAATCGGAGAACTATTATGAATTTCATCAAACAAATCTTCAGAAAGAGTCTGTTATCAAACGCATTATCTGTATTAATACTGGTGGGTTTATCAGGGTTGGTTCTGCCTGCAGATGCCCAGGATAACCAGCAAATGGAAGAGAAGGTTGAAATGTTACAGGAAATGGCCCCATACGATGGATACCTTCAGGCTCATATGAATGCTCAGCCTCAGGAACTGCTTGGAGGGCCTCTTGAAGTGAATATAAGTCAAAACAGTGGCGGTGTATTTGTCATTCTGCCTTCAAAAAGGGAATTGGATCCGAATGTGTTCGGAACACCTGACATGCCACGTGCATTCGCAGGAACACCGGGCATTAACGGGCTTCCACCGGCAGCACGCGGTGTAAGTAACGGTGAGTATACCGAGATGAAAAATCCATCGCCTTTTGGGGATGAGCATATTGTAATGGCTAATGGTAATTTAAATATTGAAGCACTTGATGCTACCGCTGCAGATGCCTCAGAAACAGAGGATGAGGTACAGTTTATGGCAAGCTGGGAAGACGGGCAGGGTAATACCTACGAGGTGCGCTGCTGCGAAATGC
Organism: Rhodohalobacter sp. 8-1; assembly: GCF_038150125.1. Classification (NCBI taxonomy): domain Bacteria; kingdom Pseudomonadati; phylum Balneolota; class Balneolia; order Balneolales; family Balneolaceae; genus Rhodohalobacter; species Rhodohalobacter sp. 8-1. The sequence continues at coordinate 315,947 of NZ_JBBVMF010000003.1, forward strand.
TTGCCACTCACGGTGTTGAATTCCCAACGTTTGGCGGAGTTGTTACGAATACGATTCTTCATGGTGCGAGCCGTGTGGGTACAGCCCTGATGCCTACTGAGTACACTTATTTTGCATTCTGGGGAATGGGACAGGTGCTTAAAAATGGTGATGTACTGGATCAGCCCCGCTTAATTCATGGAATGCTCACTGAGTATGTAAGAAAGGAGGGATACGAACTGGCCTTTGATAATGAAGTGACAGCGGGTCGTAAACACTTTCACTTAATGGTTCCACCCATGATGCCACAAATGGAACAGGGTAACTTCGTCCATAAAAATGTGGAAACCGGTTTCGAACTCGAAAATGGAATGCAATTGCCTTTCTGGCATGTCATGTTCGAAAATCTTGAGATTAACTCAAGCCGGCAATAAACGGTTTTGAAGTATTCATTAAAACTGTCCTGTGGAAACTTTGAAGCAGGACGGTTTTTTAATTCACAATTCCGCCAAATCTGTGCTTCGCAGCATAATGAATTCAAAAGATATTGAAAGATAGGAGAACGGAATATGACACGAATGAAAAGCTATTTTATAAGTGCACTTATTTTTTTGTCAATCATTGTTCTATTAACCGGGAATGTGTTCATTAATAACACATTATCTGACGAAACGACAAGGGAATATAATACTGCTGAGCCCGCCGATACTGTGGGTATGACCAATACAATGAAGTTTGACGCTGATACGGTTAGAATTGAGGCTGAGGAAACAGTCGTGTGGAAAAATTCTTCACTTCTTGCACACTCTGTTACTGCAGATCCATCGGAATCTACCATAGATGGAAGTGCAGAACTTCCGGAAGGTGCCGAGCCTTTCAATTCCGGAATGATGGACCCGGAGGAGACTTTTTCCCACACATTTGAGGTGCCCGGCACCTATAAATACTTTTGCATTCCGCACGAGGGTGCAAATATGTACGGTTGGATAATTGTTGAAGAATAAGAGTAATCCCGGCTGGCCGGAATTAATAAGTTTCTCGAGAAGGGCGAAAGAAATATAACATCCATGAAATTTAGAATTTCGTCAACTCCGCTTAAAATCTTCTGTTCCTATTGACAAAATAAGCCTGAACCCGACATTTTATCTGCCAATTATTAACGATCTTCCGTCTTCCGTCTTCCGTCTTCCGTCATTGTTATACCCACTCTCTTGGACTCTTCAGCACATCCACAAGTTCTGCTTCTTTAGTACCTTTTTCAGGATGGTGATCATAATCCCATCTCACTTCCGGCGGCAGGCTCATCAGGATAGATTCAATCCGTCCGTTGGTTTTTAGACCAAACAACGTGCCGCGATCGTGAACAAGGTTAAATTCCACGTAGCGTCCCCGGCGAATTTCCTGCCAGTACCGCTGTTCCGGTGTGAATGGTAATTTTTTTCTTTTTTCGGCAATAGGGTGGTAGCTTTCAATAAACGCATCGCCAACATCAGTGGTGAAGGCATACCAGTCATCAAGAGACATCTCATCGGTTGCCCTTCTATAATCAAAAAAGAGTCCGCCAATCCCTCTGGCTTCGCCGCGATGGGAGTTATAAAAATACTCATCACACTCTTTTTTGAACTCCGGGTAGAAGCTGGAGTGATGACGATCGCAGGCTTCTTTTAATGTCTTATGAAAATGTTCAGCGTCTTCTTCAAACAGATAATAGGGCGTTAAGTCCGCACCGCCGCCAAACCATCCATCCACCGCGTTGTCCATTGATTCATCATCATAGAGTTCGAAGTAACGGAAATTGGCGTGGACGGTTGGCACCATCGGGTTTTCGGGGTGCAGCACGAGTGACACCCCCCCCGCCCAGAACCATCCGCTATCTACATTGAAATGTTTTTTGATGGGATCAGGCAGTTCTCCCCATACCCTGGAGACATTCACGCCGCCTTTTTCAAACACATCTCCTTTTTCAATGACTCGTGTACGGCCGCCGCCGCCCCCCTCGCGATCCCAGTCGTCCTCTTTAAATTTGCCGCTACCGTCAGTCTCCTCCATCGCGGTACAGATTTTATTTTGAAGATCGTCGATGTAATTGGAGAAATTTTGTTTGATTTGTGACATGTGGAATTAATTGGTTTTACGTTCAATAAATCCCCTATAATGAGGGGAAAGTCGAATAAAAAAAGCGCACCGTGCTTTTCGGCAGAGCGGAGAGTGTGTTTACGGTGCGTTGATGGAATTCCTGAGTTTAGTCTCGATTTCTAGCCCCGCTAACACACCCCTGATCAAAGCCGCTGTACACGGTTTGATCTGTCCCCTCTCGAGAGGGGATTTTCACTTTTCACTTCTGCCTTTTCACTCCCATACTCTTTCACCGTATCTACAAATGCCCGTGCATGATCCACCGGGATATTTGGTAATATGCCGTGACCAAGATTGGCAATATACTTTTGAGTGCCAAAGCGATCAAGCATTCGCTTGGTATGTTTCACGATTTCGGGAATGGGTGAGAGCAACCGTGTGGGATCAAAATTGCCCTGAAGTGTGATATTGTTCCGGGTTTTTTCCCGCGCGTATTCCGGGCTGATAGTCCAGTCGATACCAAGGGCAGATGCCCCGCTTTTGTAGCCGAGCCGCTCGAGTGCATACCATGATCCTTTTGCGAAGAGAATCACAGGCACATCTTTAATCGACTGTGTGATTTCGATCAGGTAGGGGAGGGCCCATTCGTTAAAATCATCGGGACTTAGAAGGCCGCTCCAAGAATCAAACAGCTGGATCGCCTGAGCTCCAGCCTCAACCTGTGCCTGAAGATAGTCGATGGTGGCTTTGGTCAGCTCTTTCATCACATGGCGGGCCGCATCAGGATGCTGAAACAGAAACGCCTTTGCCTTGTCGAAGTTCTTGGATCCTTCGCCCTGAACCATATAGCAAAACAGAGTCCAAGGAGCACCTCCAAAGCCGATAATCGGAACTCTTCCGTTGAGCTCATGACGAGTGAGTGTGATCGCTCTCATCACATGATCCAGCTTCTGAGGTACATCTTCAGCTAAGATAGAAAACGCATCATCTTCTGTTTTGATATTGTTTTCAAGCACAGGCCCTTTCCCTTTCACAAGATCCACATCAATTCCCAGCGCTTGTGGAATGGTGAGGATATCGGAAAAGATGATAGCGGCATCCGGCTCCAGCTCATCAATGGGCTGCAGGGTGATTTCGCACGCCAGCTCGGGCGTTTCAACCCGTTCAAAAAACGTGTATTTTTTTCGAAGCGTCATGTACTGAGGCAGATATCGTCCCGCCTGCCGCATCATCCATACCGGTGGGCGCTCCACGTGTTCACCGTTTAGTGCTCGAAGAAACAGGTCGTTTTTAAGTGCTGGGAAGTTATGTGGCATCATGGTTTTATGAGATTATAATTTGGTGAAGAGTGTCCATCCGCCGGCTGGCGGAGGTCAATGGGGGATGATAATCGGAGCGTTGAATCTAAATGGTAACCTTTAAAGGTTTTAAGACCTTTCTGCTCACCCCCCTGCACCTTTGGAGCTTTCCCCCTTCTCACGAGTGATCCCTTTGGGGGAAGGGGGACTGGGTTTATTGTCCTCAGCGGGTTTAAGTTTTTTTATCCAATACAAAATTTCACTTTCTACGTTTCTTAAATCGTTCATCACGTCATCATCAGTAAACCTGAGAATTTTGAATCCTGCTTCCTCCAGCTCAGCCTGGCGTTCTTTATCTTTCTTCCATTGCTGTTCAAATTCATGAGAATATCCATCGAGCTCAATGATGAGCTTTAAATCTTTACAGAGAAAATCTGCGATATAGTTTAGAACCGGGCGTTGGCGAAGGAATGTGTAACCGGTATGTTTGCCCCTGAGAAGTTCAGACCATAACCGGATTTCTGCTTTTGTGGAATCGTTTCGGAGGTTTCGGGCGAGGTTTTTAAGGTTTTTGTTGTAATAAAGATTGTTTTCATCCCCCATTGCCCCCTTCAAAGGGGGACACTTCGCAATCGGTTCTTTCCCAGTCTCCCCCAAAACCCTTGCCACAAATTTCAAAAATACTTCTGTGTCAGGTTGGGGGCTGATGTGGACGTGCTGGCCGGACTCGATACTCAGCTCTTCTGCAGTCGTGGGGCCGATGGCAAATAGTTCGGCAGAATTTTCAAGCCTGAAACCGCCACTGTGACGGAATGCCTGTACTGAACTTGGACTGTAAAACAATATTCCATCAAATGAATCAAGGTCAGACAGATCTATCTGGTTCAATTCTGTTTTATAAACAACAATATCTTTAACGGTGATGTCCGATTCAGTCAAATAATGCCGGAGCTCATCACGCCGTTTGTTGCCGCAGAAATGAAGTATCAGTCGGTTTTTCATTGCAGGGTCATTCAACACATCATCAATGATGAGATGTGCCAGGCCAACGCCATTTTGCTGATCCGGTATTTTTATCCGACGGAACCCGGCTTCTACGAGAGCCTCTTTTGTTTTTGATCCTACCGCATAGACCGGGGCATCTTCAGGCAGGTCGATACCTGCACGCCTGAACTGATCAATTGCCTTTACTCCATTTTGACTCGTAAAGACAAAAATGGATTGATCAGCCTGTTCAACGGCCGTCTGAACCGAAAGCCAGTCACTTCGGTATTCGATGTTGATAGCCGGCTTCATTACAACATGCAGATTCAAATCCCCGGCCAACGCCAGTTGCTCTGCCGATAATTCGCGCGTTATAAAAATGCTGGGTGACGTAGACATGATCTGATCACCGATCCGTCTGAGTTAAAGTTATGAGACAATATTTTAGAGCAAACAAAAAACCGGTAAGATCTATTTTTTCATCTCTTCAACAAGCTTGTCAGCTCCTTGTGAGAGAAGTTCTTGAGCTGCTTTCCGGCCAAGACCGCCTGCACTTTTTGCCGGTGCAGAAAGTTCAATATCGTAAGAGAGTGAACCGTCCGTTTTTAGTGCTGCGGCTTTCAGGTATAGCGTATCACCGCTATCGTTAAGCCAGGCGTGTGCTCCCACTGGAGCACTGCAACCCGCCTCCATTTCGTTCAGCAGTTCGCGCTCAATACCGGTGCAGAGATTGGTTTCGGCATGATTCAGATTTGAGGTGATATCGATCATTTTGTCGTCATCTTCGCGTACCATCACCGCCATCGCACCCTGGGCGGGCGCAGGAATCATCCAGTCCAAATAGTCTGAAATATGGTGATCGAGATTGATTCGTATCAAACCGGCAGCTGCAAAAATAGCGCCGTGCCACTCTTTTTCTTTCACTTTTCGGAGGCGTGTATTTACATTTCCCCGGATATTCGTGATTTCATGATTAGGATAGCGGTGCAGCCATTGAGCCCGCCTTCGGTTGCTGCTGGTGGCGATGACGGCCTGAACGGTTTCATCATTGAGAAAGTCGATTCCATCGGGGGCAACTAGCGAATCGCGCGGATCTTCCCTTTTACACACAGCCGATACAACAAGGGGTAGTGGATTGTCGGTTGGTAAATCTTTGTAGGAGTGAACGGCAAGATCAATCTGGTTGTCGAGCAGGGCATCATCAAGGGCTTTTGTAAAGACACCTTTGCCCCCCATTTCGGTCAGTGGAGTGGTCAGGTCAATATCACCCTCCGACTTTACGAAAATAAGCTCAGTTTCAAAGCCAAGAGCTTCCAGTTTTCCCGCAACATTTTTGGCTTGCCAGGTGGCAAGTTCGCTTTCCCGGGTACCAATTCGGATGAGATCAGCCATTAGCTTTCTTCCGATTCCAGTTTGAACATATCGGAGACCATTTGCGCTACATCGTCGCTTTGGTGATGGTCTCGTAAATGTTCAATACTATACGCGGCAATTTTATTGACAATTCGCCGCGTGAGGTTATCGATTTTTTCCTGATCGTTGGCACTGATTTTATTCTTAAAAAAATCGAATTCATCTTCTCTGATGGATTCAAATTTTCGGGTCAGTGCTTTGATGGTAGGAACAACTCTCTGCTCATTTATCCAGAGCTGATAATCAGAGAGTTCCTGTTCAATAATTTTTTTCACAAGCGGTACTTCTTCTTCACGCCTTTTATACGCTTCATCTGTTACATCCCCGAGCATATCCATATTGGCGACATCAACAAAATCGAGACGGGCCACATTGGGATCGATATTCCGGGGAACCGACAGATCAAGCATTACTTTAAATTTCGGATTCTCCATCGAGGGACGCATATGTTCCGGACGGATAACAGGTTCAGAGGCACCGGTTGCCACAATCACGAGATCCGCATCGGCAATTTGTTCGGGAAGACGATCCATATCGGCCACTTCAAGATTAAAGCGATCGGCCACAAATTCAGCACGATCTCTCGTGCGATTGATTAACGTGAGCTTGCTTGCCCCCAGGTTAATCAGGTTCTTACAGGTTACTTTTCCGATCTTGCCGGTTCCGACAAGCAAAATATTCTTGTTGGCAAGGCTATCAAATGTTTGGGCTGCAAACTTCACGGCAGCATATGCAACGGTTGCCGCCCCGTGGCCAAGAGATGTTTCGTTACGCGATCGTTTATGCGCTCTGAACACATGCTGCATCAGCCGGTGCATTTCACCAGACACCACGCCTTCTTTACTTGAAAGCTCGTATCCTTCTTTTACCTGCTTCACAATCTGGAGGTCTCCCAGGATTTGGGAATCGAGGCCGGTTGCAACCTTAAAAATGTGCTCGATGGCCCGAGGCCCCTCAAGTTCAAATCCGTATTTATGAAATTCATCCAGGTTGCCGTCTGAATAGTTGGTGAGCAGCCGAATAAGTTCCTGGGCAGTCGCACCATTCGCAATAATTTCAGTTCTATTACAGGTTGACACAACAAAAATACTGTGGATGCCTTCGCGCCGGGCGGCATCAAGAAAGAGCCGTTTCCGAGAATCATCAAGGCTAAATTTCTCCCTGACCTCCACGGGGGCATCCCAGTGGTTAATTCCAATAAGCGTAAAATCGTTTATAGTTGGATGGATCATCCCGTTATGCAGTTACTTCTTTTTTGTTGCTTTTCTCTTGTTCCCATTCAACGTCAGATGGATTCACTTCGTGTTTCAAAACCCGCAGAGATTCCTCGGCAAGTGCCTTAATGTAAAGCGGGTGATCATTTAACCCACTCATCACCTTCATACTCTCAAATTCGAATCCTTCTTCCTCAAGATCTTCCACAAGTTCTACGCCTAGTTCGTACAGCGTCTCAATATGGTCGGTCACAAACGCGATCGGAATCATCAGAAAATTCTTTATTCCATACTCAAGATGCCGCCGGACCAGATCTTCAGTATTCGGTTGTGTCCATTTTTGAGGGCCCACTTTAGACTGGAAACCGAGCCAATAGGAGTGCTTTTCTTCCCGGCGCTCCATCACGGCTTCCATTGTTTCTTTCACTTCAACAGTGTACGGGTCGCCGCTTCGGACTTCAAGCAGTGGTGTGCCGTGAGCACTGAAAATAAGATGTGTTTTTTGCCGGGTTTCATCATCAAGCTCAGCCAGTGCCTCATCAATTCGGTCGTTAATTGCCTGCAGGTAACTTTCGTTTCGGTGATAATTCTTCACATGAAACTGTTTCCACGGTGCGCCTTGCTCGCCAAATTTTTCTTTTTCCACATCTTCCCAGTCACGAAAACTGCTTCCGGTAGTGGTCCAGGAAAATTGCGGATAAAGCGGCATCAAAACCGTGTGAGTGATATCATCCTCAACCATATCATCCATGATAGTATCGGCAAATGGCAGCCAGTAACGCATACAGGTATAAACTTTAACCTCTGCATCCGGCATAATTTTTTTGAAATATTTTTCAAGCCCGCGGCGCTGAGCTTCTGTAAGACCATTAATAGGAGAGCAGCAGTTCGATACAACTTTATTTTGACGATTGGTACAATGCTTATTTCCGGTACATCCTTTGGGGCATCCGTTAATTTCTTTGTAATCTTCGGCTACCGATGGAGCTCTTAATTTAGAGATAACATTTGAGAAAAGTTTTTGAGTAACTCCTCCTCCAAGTTTAATGATATCTTCATCCTGAAAGAGGTTTTTCAGGAAAATACGGACGTTGTCTTCGCGAGTCGGGCCGCCAAGATTCATTAATACAATGCCAATTCGCATAAATTACGTATGTTAAAGTTGTTTTGGGGGTTTATAACAACCCTAAACTAACTCTTTTTTTGTGAAAATAGAGTGAAGAGAGCCTCATCAGATTCAGTCTAAATAAGAAATATCGCCGGGACAATCTCTCCGCCAGCCAGGGAAGACTGTTATCCTGCACTTTCAGTAAAATTATAAATCAAACTGAGGTAAGTAGCTAAAGACTTTAAATTTAGAAGTAAATATCGCTGAATTGATACCAGATTTTGCCGATAATTAGGATTAGATTTGGCTTGATAAAGCCAGGTAGTCGTCGTTACCCATTTTTGATTCGTTACCATACACTATGCTCAGATTTCTTACAGAGGGGTTTGGAACATTGATGCTGGTTCTTGCAATTGGAATATCCACCGACCCCATTGCAGCCGGACTAATGCTGATAATCCTTCTTTATATCGGACACACGTTTGCTGATGTGCACCTCAATCCTGCCGTTTCAATAGGGGTGTGGACCCTTGGCAACGATTCGACATCTGCCCTTTTGTCCCGGGTCTCGGGGCAGTTTATCGGTGCACTGGGTGGTGCATATCTTACCCTTTGGATCGCCCTGATACCATATGCACCGGAACCGGCTTCTTCAATAGGAGTTGCAATGTTTATTCTGTTAGAATTTCTGTTCAGCGGTCTGTTTGTTCTGCTGTTTTTGTTGATGATGTTTCCTGCTTCAATGCGGACAAGGACGCTTTTCGGTGTAATAATAGGGGTTGGGTATTCTGCCTGCCTGATGGTTGTGGAACCTCTTATCGGTTTCGGGATGCATCCCGCACTAAACACGGCGTTTTCAATTGTTGATTATACAGAAGGAGGGATGAGCTATCTGCATCTGCCGGTTTACTTGTTTACACCACTTGTGGCCGGTATTCTTAGCGCACTTCTTCATAAGAAATTGATGATGCCATCAACAACCGATCAGCAGGCAAAATAAAATGTTTAAACCTTAGTTAGATTGATAATGTGAGTTGGTTGCAGTAAAAAAGCAACCTCATTCAAAAGGGGGAGCATTTTTGACCTGATTTATAATCGAACTAATATTAAGAAGGTCGGTAGCTCTCACTTAAAAGTACTCAGCGCGAGCGTCACGCCCTATGCGATTCCGGCTTTTCAATCGTAAACCAAAACAGCGATCCTTCACCCGGGGTGCTTTCAATATGAATGGCCGAGCCGTGGGCGGTGAGTATACTTTTTACAACTGACAGGCCCAGGCCGGTTCCGCCTTTATCGCGTGAACGGGCCTTATCTGTTCGGTAAAAACGGTCGAACAACCTCGAAAGATGATCCTCGGAAATCCCGATTCCCGTATCTTCAACTTTTACGGTGAGATCAGTTTCTGATTCGTTCAGAGAAACCTTCACATATCCCTCATTGGTATATTTGATGGCGTTCGAGACCAGGTTTTCAATTACTTGCTCTATTTTATTAGGATCTGCAAACACTATAACCGGTTTCTTGTCTACAATCAGGTCAAGGCCTTTATCGGCTGCCTGGCTGCGAAACATTTCCTCAACATCTTCAAGCGTCAGCTGCAGGTCAAATGGCTTTTTCTCGATGAAATAGCTGTCTGAATCATATCGCTGAAGAGTCATCAAGTCTTTAAAGAGCCGGTTTATTCGTTCAGTTTGTCTGGATGCCGTCTCAAGGTATTTTTGCTGCTGTTCCTGAGGCAGGTTCTTGAGCTGCAGCATCTCAAGTGATCCCGAAATTGTGTGCAGCGGATTACGGATTTCGTGCGTGATATCGGCAAAAAACTGGCGCTGACGGTCGTACAGGTTTTTGAGGGCTTCATTGTCTGCCCGCAGCCGTTCTGCCATCCGGTTCAGAGATTTTGCAAGTGCGCCAAATTCATCTTTCCGGTCAAGCTGAAGTGTGCGGTCTACATTTCCTTCTGCGATATCTTTAGCGGCTGATTCGAGCTGGATGATTGGTTTGGAGATCGATCTTGAAAAAAGGACGCTCACCAATATCACAAGTCCTATCGATATAAACATACCGGTGTAGATGATCCACCGGATAGTTTTTATCGGTTCATAAATCTGATCTTTCTGAATGCTTACCTGGATGTAACGGGCAGGATTTACAGATCCTTCGATTGCATTAAAGGCAGTTATACGTTCTCTGTCTTCATCGTCTAAAATCTGAATGTTGCCGCTGTTTCGAAGCTGAGATCGTTGTTCTGCGGGCAGTTCGTCGCGTCCAAAAAAAGTGTCACCGTACGGAACTGATGCAAAAATTTCCCCGTCTTCATCATAGATTGCCAGGCGGTAGCCGGAGGTGCGTGCCGCTTCATTCAGGTTTGTCTCGAACTGCTCATTATTCTGGAGGTTTTCAATCGTAATAGCAAGCCATTCGGTGTCGTTCCGAATCTGCTCTTCACCCTGGTTGAGCAGGTAGTTTCGAATAAACAGGATGGAGTAACTGCTGATGGCGGTTATGCCAAATATTAGAAGCAAAATGAACGTCCATGCAAGTTTCGCCCGAATGCTCATGGTTGATAAATATCTCTGTTTAGGCCATACCCAAGACCCCGGTAGGTTTTGATAACGTTGGATGAATCGCCCATTTTGAGCCTCAGATTTTTTACATGAACATCCACGGTGCGGTCAAATACGAATTTATCGTCATCACCAATATGCTCAAGAATCTGCTGGCGGCTGAAAACCATTTTGGGATTTTTAAAGAAAAGTTCGGCCAGTGCATACTCTGTGGATGTGAGATCAATACGTTCTTCTTTCCGGTAGAGGTCTTTGCCCACAGTATCGAGATAGAGATCACCATATTGAATCCATTTGCTGTGCTGTGGCTGCTGACGCCGCAAGAGAGATTCAACGTGCGCTTTTACCAGTTTCAGGCTGGCAGGTTTTGGGATGTAATCATCCGCCCCCAGCTCAAGCCCTTCAATTTCATCCTTTTCTTTATCGCGTGCGGTCAGAAAAATTACGGGTATACCCGATAACACAGGGTGCCGCCGTATTCTCTTGCAAATTTCTTTGCCGTCGATAAATGGCACCATAATGTCTAAGATGGCAAGATCTATTACATCTGCTCGATTTTCTATGAGTGATACGGCTTCTTTGCCATCATAGGCAACTAATACATCGTAATCTTCCATTTCAAGAAAATTTGCGAGCATATCTGCCGGTTCTTTTTCATCTTCAACCAAAAGAATAGTGTGTTTCGGGTGCATAAGTTCTGTTCATGCGTTATTATTTGTGAAAGAAAATAGCGAAAAGCTAGCGGATAGTTCAATCGTTGAGCATCTATTTTGGATTTGTCTTTTCAACTAAAAAAATGCATCAATGTACTACGAAAATAAGGTTGTATGGATTACCGGCGCGTCATCTGGAATCGGGGAAGCACTCGCGTATGCGCTCAACGAAAAGGGGGCAAGGTTAATTCTCTCGGCTCGCAGAACGGATGAGCTTGAGCGGGTGAAATCTAATTGTAAAGGAGATCCGGACAACATAGCGGTTCTTCCGCTCGATCTTACGGATACGGATTTATTAGCGGGTAATGCAAAACAGGCAGAATCACTGTTCGGTAGCGTGGATATTCTTTTCAATAATGGCGGCATCAGCCAGCGTGCACTTGCCCTGGAGGCTGAGTTAGATTCAGTACGAAGGCTGATGGAAATTAACTTTTTCGGGACTATTGCACTTACAAAAGCGATAGTGCCGGGCATGATTGAGAGAGGCCATGGACATGTGGTGGTTACCAGCAGCGTGATGGGGAAGTTTGGTACAAAATATCGCTCAGCCTATGCAGCTTCTAAACACGCGCTGCACGGCTGGTTCGATTGTCTTCGGCAGGAGGTTATCGATCAGGGCGTGGATGTAACGCTGGTATGCCCCGGCTATGTGAAAACAGATATTACCAAAAATGCGATTACTGCCGATGGCTCTAAATTTGACAAGATGGGCAGTGCGCATAAAGAGGCAATGACACCCGAACAATTTGCAGATAAGCTCCTGCCTAAAGTATCAGCCGGAAAAGAGGAAATCTACATCGCCGGAAGAGAGATCTGGGCTGTTTACTTAAAACGGGTTTTTCCAAGTCTGCTCAATAAAATCCTGAGGCGCATAAAAGTTACGTAATGGAGTGCGTTCGCGGCGGACAATTCTCTGAAGAATTATGACCGGCAATATTGCTCAGTTATAATTCAATCTTCTGAGAAGCCTGGTGTATTCTTAGCTCTTTGATATACCAAAATGGAATCATTTTCTGCTTATATGCCTTTTTTAAAGTAAGAGGTTTTGAAAATTTCTTTTAATCTGCATTTTATTTTTGAGCTGTAAATGAGAGAGTTCTTATTCTAAATGGAGACGGGAGGGATAGTAATCAGGTTCCGCATAGTTAAACAGGTTTATTTGTCATGGAAAGTACTCTGGTAAAACTCCTGCTGTTGCCTTTAAAGAGTGTTATATAAATAACTCAAGAAGATTATTAACCTGTCATGGGATTAATAATAGAGTCTTTGATAAGAGACTTCATTTTGTGCCATTTGAAATTTTAGATTGAAACACAGAATATTACACAAGAATAAATCGAGATGAATAAAACTGTTTTCGGTACTAAGGAATTTGAGAAGCCTTACATCAGACACTTCAATAATCAGCAGTATGAATACCAGTTCACCCATCAAGCTCCAGATGCAAAAGCTGTTAAGCTTGCAGGCTACAGCAATTTGATAATTGTTTTTCCTGTTGATGGCCTCTCATCACCGGTCATCCGCAAACTGATTAAAACAGATGATCTGACTGAACCTGTAAAGCAGGGTGGCATAGAATGCGCCGGCCTGTTTGTTTACGAAAATGGAAAAGGCCTCTTCTTTTATGATCATAAAGAGGAAAGCCTGACTGATGCCCGGTTCACGTATCTCCCGGCGAATTCCGATATTCGGATTACCGGCCATCCGGCATTTGCCACTGAGGAGGCGTTTACCAATTTGTATGAGATGATCATGGATGCTATTACTGCATTGAAAGAGGGCGAAGAACCGGGAAATCAGCTATAATCCGATGCCATACAAAGCCGAAGATGCAAAACTTTACGATGCTCATGCCCGTGCACCACAAGAGGTAGTTGAGGGATTATCTGCCGACATTGGAAAAGGTCTGGATGATGAAGAAGTGAAAAAACGATGGGCTAAGCACGGGCCTAATAAACTTCCCAAAAAAGAAGAGGCCAGCGCTTTTAAGATCTTTATAAAGCAGTTTAAAGACTTCCTGATTCTGATTCTTTTTATAGCGGCCGGTATTGCCTTCATGGCTGATCACTTAATTGATACATACATCATACTGGCGGTTATTCTTTTTAATGCTGTGATGGGATTTATTCAGGAGTACCGTGCCGAACAAGCCGTGGAAGCCATCAAAAGTATGGTGAAGCATGAAGTAACGGTTTTGCGCCACGGTGAACAGGTTACCCTTACCCCGGAGCAAGTGGTGATGGGAGATGTGCTGCTACTAAAAGAAGGCCAGTCCGTAGCTGCTGATGCACGCATTATTGATACTCATAATCTGCGTACAAACGAATCTTCCCTGACAGGAGAATCGGAACCTGTTGTCAAAAAAACCGAAAAAATTAAAGAGGGTACAGAGCTTGCTGACCGGAAAAATATGGTCTGGAAAGGAACCAGCGTGGTTAAAGGATCAGGGAAAGCTATTGTAACAGCCATAGGTGCAAAAACGGAAATTGGGAAGATTGCGAAGTCTCTGAAAGAGATGGAAAAGACCGAATCCAATTTCCGAAAGAAAACGGCCAAACTGGCGCAGAAAATGGCTGCGTTAGCTATTTTTACGGCAAGTATCGTTTTTATACTCGGATATTTTGTTCGTGGTTTTGATTTTGAACAAATACTGCTGGTAACCATTGCAACATTAGTCTCTTCCATTCCCGAGGGGCTGCCTGTGGTCATTTCGATTGTTCTGGCCATTGGCGCTAACCGCATGGCTAAACGTAATGCAATTATCCGGGAATTCACGGCCACGGAAGTGCTTGGGTCTGTTTCAACCATCCTTACCGACAAAACCGGTACGATTACGCAGAGTGTTCTTACGGTGAAAAAAATGTTTGGCGGAGATAAAAAAGAGAGGGAAATCACCGGCCTCGGTTATTCACTCGACGGAGCGATTCAGGAGAATGACAGCAAAGTGGTTACGGCCCGTGATGGAGAAATAATACTCAAAAACTCTCTCATCGCCCGCTTCGGAAACAAAGCTTTCATCAAAAAAGAAACTGATGAAAAGTCCAATGGGGAAGAAGAACTTTCGGTAACTGGCAACCCTACAGAACTTGCTTTACAGGTTCTTGGACGGAAAAGCAGAATTGATGAGCTTGAACCCTATAAATTCGTAGAGGAACTGGATGATATCCCTTTTAATTCCGAACAAAAATATCGTGCAAAGCTGGTTCAAACCCGAGAATCGGAAAAAATAATGCTGGTAACCGGCGCGCCGGAGAAACTTCTAGACTACAGTTCTGAAGTGTTAACCGACAAAGGCACTGAAAGCATGAATCGGCAGCTTAAAGAGGAGATTGTCCGAAAAAATGATGAGTGGGCCGACGATGCGATGCGGGTATTAGGTCTGGCACACAAATATATGCCGGAAGATACAGTGGAAATCAGTACCTATGATGTAAAAGATCTGATCTGGACAGGCATTGTGGGTATGATTGACCCGTCTCGTCCTGAGGTGAAAGAAGCGATTGCCGATTGCAGGCGAGCGGGAATTCGGGTGATTATGGTCACGGGAGATCACGCCAAAACCGCCGCTGCCATTGCACGAGACGTTGGGATTTTAGATGAACAGCGTGGCGGGAATAATAATGGTTATCCTCAGGCTTTAACGGAAAGTGAGATTTCGAAGCTTGGTGATGACGAACTGGACGACATGATTCAGCATGTATCTGTTTTTGCGCGGGTGAGTCCCTCCACAAAATTACGCGTAGCAGAAAGGTTGCAGGAAAGCGGAGAGCTTATTGCCATGACCGGAGACGGGGTTAATGATGCACCTGCATTAAAGAAGGCTGATGTTGGCATAGCCATGGGACAAAAGGGTACTGATGTAGCAAAAGACGCTGCCCAGATTGTCTTGTCAGATGACAATTTT
Organism: Rhodohalobacter sp. 8-1; assembly: GCF_038150125.1. NCBI lineage: Bacteria > Pseudomonadati > Balneolota > Balneolia > Balneolales > Balneolaceae > Rhodohalobacter > Rhodohalobacter sp. 8-1. The sequence goes on from NZ_JBBVMF010000003.1 coordinate 331,200, forward strand.
GCCAGCATTGTAAAGGCTATTGAGGAAGGAAGAATTGTCTTTAAGAATGTAAAAATTACAAGCTATTTTTTATTGACTACAAACTTTGCGGCAACATCAACTCTAATTGCAGGATTATCCCTGGGATTCCCTGTCCCCCTCACAGCCGTCCAAATTCTTTGGGTGAATATGGTAACCGACGGAATTATGGATGTGGCTTTGGCAACGGAGCCGGGCCATGGAGAGATGATGGACCGGAAGCCTATCAAAAAGAACGAGCATATTTTAACGTGGGATGTCGTTCCTTTTCTTGTGATCATGGCGGCTCTTATGGTCACGCTGGCGATCTATGCGTTTAGTTACTTTCTGCCCAGGGGAACCGAAGCGGCTCGGGCTGGAGCATTTGTAGCGGTTTCATCAACCCAGATTTTCAATGCATTCAATATGCGACACTTGCATAAGTCGGTATTTAGCATTGGTATTGGCGGCAATAAATGGATCAATATCGCTTTTATCGTTTCCGTAATTCTTCAATTAGCGGTGATTAAAATTGACTGGTTTCGGAATATTTTCGGATTTGGCGAGATAAGCTATCTGGAGTTTGCAGTTATATTTCTTGGGTCAAGTATGGTTTTACTGGGTGGTGAGATTTATAAAAAGATCCGGAAGACATTCGGAGTTTAACAAACCTCGTGCACGTTATGATATTGAATCCCATAAGTAACCTTTAAAGAATGACACTAATGAAAATGAGTATGAGGACAAGGACAAACAGTATTATCACCATTTTGTGGAAGTCTCGGTTAAAGCTGAGTTCTTTTTCATGGGTCAGTTTGTACGGAACCGGAGTTATATTACAGTAAATCATTAAAAACAAAGAAATGGAACCCAATCTGTCGATATTTATATTACTTGGTCTGTTACTTTTCTTTGGATTTTTTGCAGGGCAGATTGCCGATCATTTCAATTATCCGCGAGTGGTAGGCTATATTTTGATTGGCGCTGTATTTTCACAGGATCTTCTCGGGCGGTATTTTATGTTTCACGAGAATCCTCTGATGGAACTGGGGCCTGAGCTCGCCACCAAATTTGCACTCGGCAGTATTGCTTTCCTGATTGGTGTGGAACTGGAGCCTGACCGGATCAAAAAACTTGGAAAAACTGTTTTCTTCGGTGCGTTCGGACAAGCGTTGTTTTGTGTTGCGGTGCTTGCCCTGGGAATGTGGGGGTACATGACATATTTTAGTGAAGGTCCCGCCGACCTGATATTGGGTTTGGTAATGGGCACAATTGCGGCTGCTTCGGCACCTGCCGCTACGATGGCGGTTATCGAGGAATATAAAGCAAAAGGACCACTGACGTCAACCGTTCTTGGCATTGTAGCTGTGGACGATGCACTGGGGATTATTCTTTTTACTTTTGCCGTGGGATTAGCCGGACAGGGTAGTTTAGCCGGTAATTTGGGCAGTGCGGGTGTTGAAGTATTGGGATCCATTGTTCTTGGTTGTGCCCTCGGGGCAATACTTGGCTTGGCCGGTAAACGATTTCAGAATCAGAACTTCAGACTGGCGCTAATCATTGCCACAATTATATTTTTTATAGGAATTTCATCCTACTGGCACCTTTCTTATCTCCTTACGGGTATGGTAACAGGATTGGTTTCAAAGCTTGTTTCGTCTTTCGAAACTGAAGAATGGCACAAGCCTTTTGGACATATCGAGGAGACAATATTTCTGCTGTTTTTTACCGTTGCCGGCTATGAATTTGTATTTAGTGTTTTCACTCAGTCTCTTGGATTCATTTTCTGCTACATTATTTTCAGGATTTCAGGAAAATACACCGGAGCATGGATCGGCGCACGTTTAGCGGGAGCGGAAAAAGACGTGGGGCGAAACCTGGGTCTCGCGCTGATGCCCCATGCAGGGGTAGCCATTGGGCTGGCTCTTCTGGCAAAGTCCACTCCTGGTCTGCAAGAGCATGGTCAGCTTATACTGAATACCATTTTAGGAGCTACCATATTCTTCGCAATAGTAGCCCCCATTCTAACTGAAAAAGCATTGCAGAATGCAGGTGAGATCGATAAGAAATAATGAATCTAACCCGGAGAATACACACATATTATTCTTGCTTATTGCTACTGTAAATCTTTCAAAACTCCGGGTAATATTGAAGGGGTTTTGAATGGTGAGATTTTATATAATGTTACATTAATAACAAAAAGAGATAACAAAATCCGACTTTTAACTCGGTAAGAAGTCAAGATCTTTAGCAGAGGGAATAAACATTTAAAACTCGAGAGAATGATTGTACACGAATTGACATCATTTATTAAAAAAGCATCATTTCGTAAATTATCTGATGAAGCCGTTAAGCAACTCAAAATACATCTGCTCGATTCTGCGGGCACAGCCATCGGAGCTATTGAAGGTGAGCCGGTTCAGGCCATTCGTAACATGATTGATGACTTCGGAGGTTCAGAGATGTGCTCACTGATTGGTGGCGGCAAAACAACACCTGATCGCGCGGCCCTTTACAATAGCGGGCTGATCCGCTATCTCGATTTTAACGACAGCTACCTGGCCAAGGGGGAGACCTGTCATCCCAGTGATAATATCGGCGCAATTCTGGCCGCCGGAGAGGCCACAGGTTTAAGCGGCAAAGAGTTTTTGGCCGCATTAGCCGTCGCTTACCAGGTACAGTGCCGCCTGAGTGATGAAGCCCCCGTGCGCGATAAAGGATTTGATCATACCACCCAGGGATCTTATGCCGTGGCAGCTGGCGTTTCGAAGGCATTGAATTTGGATGAAGAAAAAACCGCCAACGCCATAGCCATAGCCGGGACCGCGCTAAATGCTCTTCGCGTGACACGAACCGGCGCTCTTTCAAATTGGAAAGGGTTGGCTTATCCGCACACGGCTTTCGGCGGAACTCATGCAGCTTTTCTGGCTAAATATGGAATAACAGGTCCGCCGGCTGTTTTTGAGGGAAATAAAGGATTTATGGATTCTATCGCCGGAGATTTCTCGATTGACTGGAAATCAGAAGATCTGGAACGTGTGACAGATACCATCATCAAAAAATATAATGCGGAAATTCATTCACAGTCATCTCTCGAAGGAATGATTGAGCTGAAGGAGGAGCACGGTTTTACAGCAGAAGATGTGGAAAAAATTGAGATTGAAATCTTTGATGTAGCGTTTCATATCATCGGTGGCGGCGAGGAAGGCGATAAGACTATTGTTCGAACCAAAGAGGAGGCCGATCACAGCCTGCAGTACATGGTTTCTGCGGCGCTTCTCGATGGGCCCGTGATGCCTGAACAATATAAAAAAGAGCGCATCGAAGCCGATGATATACAGTCGCTGCTGAAAAAAGTGAATGTATCACCGAATCAGGAATATGGCGATCGTTTTCCTGATGAGATGCCTGTAAAACTGACGGTCCATCTTAAGGATGGAAATACCCGCCAAATTGAAAAGAAAGACTACGAAGGTTTCCACACGCGTCCCATGAGCTGGGAAACCATCATCCAAAAGTTTGAAAAGTTGGCTGAGCCTTTTACAACAGCCGATTTGAGAGAAGAAATTATCAATACTGTACAAAATTTTGAAGAACACTCTGTGGACGATCTGACACAGTTACTTGCAAAAGTTGAACGATCGTCCTGAGTGGTTAAATCATTCATTCCATTAACTCAAAACTTCAGGATCATGGCTAAAGAGAAGACATTCGATTTTTTGAATAAAAATGAACGGGAGTCCAAACCGAGGACTAAAGGTGTTACCGAAATACGCGGCCCTTATTACGATGTGATGGGTAAGCGATATTTAAAAGATATCATGGAGACAATGGGTGAGCATGTTGATTCACTGAAATTTTCCGGGGGGTCCTTCTCTCTCATGCCCAAAAAAGCCGTTACCGAACTCATTGACATTGCCCACGACTATAACTCACTGGTATCCACCGGCGGATTTATGGAGTATGTGCTTACCCAAGGCAAAGAATCTGTAGATAAGTATATTGAAACATGTAAAGATTACGGCTTCGATATTATTGAAATCTCTGCCGGATTCATCACCCTGCCTACCGACGACTGGCTTCGGCTCATTGAGAAAGTGCAAAGTGCCGGGCTAAAGGCGAAGCCAGAAATTGGCATTCAATTTGGTGTCGGTGGAGACACTGCCACAAGCGAGCTGGAAAGTGAAGGAACGCTGGACACCGGTTATGCCGCGAAACAGGCCAGGCGATTTGTTGATGCCGGCGCGTATATGATTATGATCGAGTCGGAAGGAATCACCGAAAATGCAGATCCGTGGAGAACAGATGTGCCGGCTGAATTTATAAACGAAATAGGCCTGGAAAAGCTGATGTTCGAAGCAGCCGATCCGGAAGTCTTTGCCTGGTATATCAAAAATTATGGCCCTGAAGTAAATATGTTTGTTGATAACAGCCAGATTGTGCAGCTCGAAACACTGCGTCGCGGCATTTGGGGGACCAAAAGCCTTTGGGGACGTGTGCTGACGTATAAAGATTAGTAGCATTCACTCGTTCCGAAGCTCCCGCTTGTATGTATTTAGCGGTAAAGAACTTTCAAGCGTCCGCCAGGTCCTTTCCCTATGAATCGCTTGGCGGGTAGCATACATTCGCTGATAACAAGGTGACGCTTGGAGGATCCCGGTAAAGCACCGGTAACGCTTCAAGGTCACTTGGCTCGTTCCGAAGCTACCGCTTCGGAACGCAACCAGGAAGCTCCGCTTCGAATCAACCTCCATACAAAGTAACCGGCAACAGAGCCTTCAGCCCCAAATAGTTTCTTGCTGAGGAATACCTCCAATGTTCTGGAAAATCTACGTACCCCCGCTTGACCGGATTCTCGTGAATGTAGTCTAACTTTTGCACCATCATCTCAAGTGTGGTAATCTGCTTGGCATGAACTCCCTCTTGCCAAACCTGGTATTTACTCTGGGTTTTGTGCTTTAATTTTGCCCGTTTGAGCTGCTTCAGCAGACGGTGGAAATTTCCGAACTCCAGAAAATTGATAATCTGCCGGGCGGAAAAGGATTTAAAGTTTTTCAATTTCTTCGACAGATCGTCCCCTTTTGCAATAAAATGAATGTGGTTCTCCATAATCACATAGCCATATAGTTCAACATCTCTTGATTTTTGAAGAAATAGGAACCCTTCAAGTACGATTTGGGCAATTTCTGGATTTGCAAACAGCGGAAGGCCGTCAACAATACTGCTGGTTAGAAAGTATGGATATTCTGTTTCGTGGATTATGTATCGGCTGCGGCTCATTGCTCATTATCAACGTTCTTTTGTTGTATGAGCGTATTTTGTGGGAAACCTTACAATCTTTTTAGTAAAAGCAGAGCTTCCGGGTTGCGTTCCGAAGCAAGAGCTTCGGAACAAGCAGAAAGCAGGAGCTTCGGAACAAGTAAATAGCTCTAATCTTTTCCCTCGGCCTTCAAAATATTTTTGATTCCCGTGGCGATAGCATCGGGGTTAAAGGATATACTGTCGATACCTTTTTCTACCAGGAACTGTGCGTATTCGGGAAAATCACTGGGTGCCTGACCGCAGAGCCCGATTTTCTTGCCTGAGTTTTTAGCTTTCTCAATGGCCTCGGCAATGGTTTTTCGGACGTGGGCATTCCGTTCATCAAAGATATTGCTGACCAGTTCTGAATCCCGGTCCACGCCAAGAGTCAGCTGTGTGAGATCGTTCGAGCCGATAGAGAATCCGTCAAAGACTTCTGCGAAATCTTCCAGACCGATTACATTTGATGGGATTTCCACCATCACAAAAAGCTCAAGCCCGTTTTCACCTTGTTTGAGGCCGTTTTTTTTCATCTCTTTCACAACCTCTTTAGCTTGATCAACTGTTCTGCAAAAAGGGATCATTAGTTTAATATTATCAAGACCCATATCGTTTCTTGCGCGCTTCATTGCCAGGCATTCGAGGCGAAAGCCCTCGCGGTACTGATCGCTGGTATAACGGGATGCTCCACGAAAACCAAGCATCGGGTTTTCCTCATCAGGCTCAAACTGTTTCCCACCGAGCAGATCCGCATACTCGTTCGATTTGAAATCACTCATCCGCACAATAACTTCACGGGGATAAAATGCAGCAGCAATAGTGCCCACAGCCATCGATAATTTTTCCACGAAGTAGTTTTCTTTATCACCATAAGGAGCGGTTAATTCATTAATCTCTTTAACAGCCTCGTCATCTTCCAGTTCGTCAAAATGAACCAGTGCCAGCGGGTGCACCTTAATAGAATTATTGATAGCAAACTCAAGCCGCACAAGTCCGACGCCATCCACCGGGTATGAGGCATACTGGAAAGCCAGCTCCGGGTCGGCAAGAATCAATTCTACGTCAGTATCAGGATCAGCAAAATCCTCGGTATCAATCTCTTCCTCTTCCCATTCCAGGATGCCCTCATAGATTTTTCCAGTTTGACCCTCGGCACACGAGACAGTTATTTCCTGGCCGTCCCGGATCTTTTCGGTGGCGTCTTCGGCCCCCACCACGGCCACAGCCCCGAGCTCCCTCGCCACAATAGCTGCATGGCTGGTTCTGCCTCCGCTATTCGTTACAATAGCTGATGCCTTTTTCATAAGAGGGTCCCAGTCGGGATTGGTTATTTCAGTGATCAGCACGTCGCCTTTTTCAAGATCGTCAGAATCCTCCGGTGATTGAAGAATCCGGGCTTTACCTGCGGCAATTTTGTCACCTATACTTTTCCCTGTGGCAATTATCTTTCCATCATCTTTTAAGGAGTATTGTTTTAACTTACTGATCTTTTCTTTTGACGAATGAACCGTTTCCGGACGGGCCTGTACGATGTATATTTCACCGGAATTCCCGTCTTTTGCCCATTCAATATCCATCGGTTTTCCGTAGTGTTCTTCAATTTTCAGACACCATTTTCCAAGTTTTTCAACTTCTTCATCAGACAAAATAAAAGAGAGCCGTTCCTCTTTGGTCGTTTTTGCATCTTTGGTATTCTGGCCGTCTTCATTCGTTGTCTCAGAGTAAATCAGTTTTTTTTCTTTTTTTCCGGCAGATTTTGAGATGATCGGAAGCTTATCATTTTTCAAATTTCGTTTATAGAGATAAAACTGGTCGCCAAGAACTTCACCGCCGACTATATAATCACCCAGCCCCCAGCTTCCGTTAATGAAGATGACATCTTCAAATCCATTATCGGGTTCAATAGTAAAGGCTACTCCTGAGCAACTTTTATCTGCACGCACCATTTTTTGAACTCCCGCCGAGAGGGCAATCTTCAGGTGATCAAAATCATTATCTTCACGATATTTTATAGCCCGGTCGGTAAAGAGAGATGCATAACAATTTTGAACAGTGTTAGCCACATTCACTCCTCCTTTAATATTCAGGTACGACTCGTGCTGGCCGGCGAAACTCGCCTCCGGAAGATCTTCTGCTGTGGCACTGCTGCGGATAGCAACACTCTCCAGGTCTTTTTCGCGCTCTTCTAATTCTTGATATGCCGTTTTGATTGCTTCAATGAGCTCCTCCGGCATTGAGGCATTCATGATCTTACTGCGAATAGTTTTTCCAATCTCTTTGAGATTTGAAAATTCTTCTCTGTCCAGTTTTTCGAGCTGTTCCCCAATTGGATCTTTCAGTTCATTTTCGTCGATGAATTTCCAGTATGCTTCGGCTGAGGTTGCAAAACCGTCGGGTACACGAATGCCTTCTGAACTGAGCTCGCGAAACATCTCGCCTAGCGAGGCATTCTTTCCTCCCACGTCTTCTACTCTCGATTGATTTAGTTCGTTAAAAGGATATATATAGTTAGGCATGCTTTAAGTTTTTTTACATTCCTATTGACTTTAAAAACATGAGCAGAGCGATTTACGTTTCTTAGAGGCGTTACAGTATTTGTCTTACGATCCCTCAACTCTCATTTTGACATTCACTAAAAACTCACAACTCATCCCTCAAAACTCTTATCCATTATCTTCCATCTCTTATCTAAATCACATTAACCGCTTACGCTTATTGAGATAGGCAAGCAAAGCGAGATCGAGAGATTTCTGCGTGTCAATCTCCTCGAAGTCAACTAAAGCGTCACTACAAGCGATTTTGAATTTGTGGGTGTACTCATTTACTTTTGCCTTGTAATCGTCTTTAACTTGGCTGGGTATAACCTCAATTTCTGATCCGGTCTCCATATCTTCAAACAAAAACTTTCCATCGCTGAAGTCCAGTTCCCGTTCGCTCTTATGCTCAAGCACGTTAAAGAGGAGAACCTCGTGTTTTTGATGACGAAGATGGCGGAGGGCCGAAATGAGTGCGTCATGACCATCTACATTTTCGAACAGGTCGGTGAGAATCACAACAAGGCTCCGGCGGTCGAGCTTTTCGGCAAGAGAGTGAAGGGCATCAGCTGAGGCAGAACTCCGCTGGTCTTTCGACCGTTTTTTCTCCTGTTCAAGTTCTTCTTCAAGATGTTGATAAATAAGCCTCAGGTGGCTTCTGGTTGATTTTTCGGGTAGCCGCAACCGTATATCTTCATCAAACAGGGTGAGGCCGGTTGCGTCGCGCTGGCGGTTCATCATGTAGGCGAGGGCTGAAGCAAAATGGATGGCGTATCGCAGTTTGCTCCAATCTGCAAAATGCCGAAAGTACATGGAGCTGCTGACATCGAGTGCTATGTGAGCACGTAAATTTGTTTCGGCTTCGTACTGCTTTACATAAAAGCGTTCCGACTTCCCATATACTTTCCAATCGATATGCTTAAAATCATCTCCCTGATTGTAGGGGCGATGTTCGGCAAACTCAACGCTAAAACCGTGATAGGGGCTACGGTGAAGGCCTGAGACAAAACCTTCAACAATTTTACGGGCTTTAAGCTCGAGGGGAGCCAGCTGATTTAATAGTTTGTGATCTAATATCATAAGGGAACCTACCGGTTTCTGTCCGCATCAACAAGATGAAAAGTTTCCAACGAACTATTTTGATACATCATTACATTATAATTACTCTTACCTTTCAACCGCGAGTAAAGAGTTCTCTAAAGAGAAATAATAAGAGAGGGTGTTGAAAAGCCCTCTGTAAGCGTTCAGTTAATAAATTTAGCAAGATCATGTCTACCGTAATTACCTCCGTTGATCAACTTAATTTTAAGCGTTCCGAATTGAAACCCATGACGGCTCCATCGAAGGTTATGATGGTTGAGCCCACCTATTATGATGTGGAGTATGTCATCAATCCGTATATGAAAAACCAGATTGGTGCTGTAGATAAAATACAGGCCAGGAATGAGTGGGAACATTTGCGTGACGGCTACAAAGAACTTGGATTTAAGGTAGATGTGCTGGACGGCCGTGAAGGGTTTCCCGATATGGTATTTTGCGCAAATCAGAGCCTGCCCTATATCAGCCCTGAGGGTGATAAACATGTCTTGATGTCTATCATGAAAGCAGATCAGCGCAAAGGTGAAGTACCATTCATCGAGCAATATTACCGTCGAAAAGGCTATGCGATTCATCATATTGAAAGTGAAACCGTTGAGTCATTTGAAGGCATGGGGGATGCACTCTGGCACTTTAAACACGGCCTGATCTGGGGAGCCTATGGATTCCGGAGCTCGCTGGAAGTATATGATCAAATATCAGAACTGTTCGATGTTCCTGTCATAGCCCTTGAGCTTCAGCGGGAAGAGTTTTACCATCTCGATACGTGCATGTGCGTCCTCAATGAAGAGACTGTACTTGTGTATAGTGATGCCTTCACAGCCCAGGGGATGGATCTTATCAGTGCTATGTTCGATACCGTGATTGAAGCGACAGCCTACGAAGCTGAAAACCTGTTTGCCGTAAATGCAGTTTCACCTGATGGGTTGAACGTGCTCATCCAGCAGGGATGTACCGATGTAAACCAAAAGCTTCGCGACGCCGGTTTTTATGTTCACGAATACAGTACGTATGAATTCCTGAAAAGCGGCGGCAGCGTGTTTTGTATGAAGATGATGCTCTGGTAATCAGTTTTGAGTTTTGAATTTTTAGTTACAACTAAACACTCAAAATTAATCACTGGTTACTAATTCGGTACCGTATAATATCTTCGAGCGGGACATCCTCACCGCGTTGGGCCTGAAGTTCTTCGATAAGAGACGTTGATACCCCAATTCTTTGCATCCGAATAAGTTGATCCGGCGTCACATCCTTGTAGCCCAGGTCGTGAACATTACTTGTATAGTACGCAGTTACTCCGGCATCGCGCAGCTGTACGAAGTCGTCAATCGTCAAATCATATCCCAGCTCAATCATCATGGCCATAAACGTGGAGGATGCATCTGCTCTTGCAAGTCTGCGGGCGTCATCAAGTGTCAGGTTCTCAAAGCCAAGAGACCGCACGTTGGAAACGTAAGTAGCAGTTACCCCATCTTCCCGAAGTGACCGAAGATCGTCATCTGACAGATCTCCGTAGCCCATTTCAACCATTCGTTCGCCCATTCGATCGAGGAGATCCTGGGTCGGGCCTCCCATATTTGTTACCGAGGAGATTACATCTGTTGGGCCTGAGCTTGAAAAGAATCCGGTGCCTGTTACGAATGAAATACCTATAAATACGATGATAATGGCGATAATGATTCTACCAGCTTGTCCGGAAGATTTATTATTGTTTGATGAGGACCTTGACTGTTCTACCATCTTGTCGATATATGTATCAAGCGGGTCTTGCCTGGAATCTTTACTTTGATTTCGGTAATGGTCAGATTTTTTATTCATGACGGGTATTCAGATTAAATTTTCGAGGCAAGATTAATGTACGCAGATTCTCACTTTTTGTTTTCATTTTATGAATTGAATTAAAGATCAGGCGATGTCTGTTTTCACATGTGAAAATTCTATATTTAACGCCCCAGTACCTGCCCGATAAATCCCAAATGATTAATTCAGTTTCAAGATGATGGTAAAGATCAATCGATATCTGTTACTTTTAATTTCTCCTCTACTTTTGTTGGCATGCAGTCAACAGGCTGACTACGCATCTGATCCGGCCCAAGCCGAACAGCACCAGTCCCTTAAGGATGTCGAATATTTGTCTTCAGACGCACTTGGCGGAAGGGAAACGGGCACGCAGGGGAATCGAATGGCGCGCGAATACATTGAAAACCGGTTTGATTCTCTCGGACTGAAGATGTTTGGAGCGAGCTACCGGCAGCCGTTCAGCCAGGCCGTGTCTACAGGTGAAGCAGATACTGATACCGTGACAGCGATAAATTTGGTTGGATATGTTGAAGGGAGTGTCAATTCGGAGAGATTCATTGTGATAACGGCACATTACGACCACCTGAAAACCCGGCAAGAAAGTATTTATAATGGGGCAGACGATAATGCCTCAGGTACCGCCGGATTGATGGCCGCAGCCGCATATTTCACAGAAAATAGTCCTGAAAACAGCATCATATTTATCGGCTTTGATGCAGAAGAGAAAGGTCTTGCCGGCGCACGATATTTCACTGAAAATCCGCTTGTGCCGCTCGATCAGGTCGTAATAAACATCAATATGGATATGATCAGCACAAATTTCGAGAATGAACTTTACGCTGTAGGTACTTATCACTATCCCTTTTTAAAACCATTTATTGAAGAGTACACAAATGATGCACCGGTGAATGTACTATTTGGTTATGACTCTGACGAGTGGGATCAAAACTGGACGCTTGCATCTGATCACGGCCCGTTTCATCAAAAAGATGTGCCATTTATCTATTTTGGTGTGGAAGATCACGAACATTATCACGCTCCATCAGATACGTATGAAAATATCAACCCGGAATTTTACCTGGGAGCTGTTGAAACTATTATCGGGGTGATTGAGGGTCTGGATCGGGATTTGAATGAGATTGCTGAACAGTCAGGCCGGTTCTGAGATTAATCTACTGAACCGGAAGCCTGACCGTGAAAATCGCGCCCCCCGTATCAGAGTTTTTTGCGCTGATGGTGCCGCCGTGCTGCTCCACAATATCTTTTGATATGGAGAGGCCGATCCCTAAACCAAATTTCACATCAGATTTTTTCGTGGAGAAATTGGATTCAAAAATTCGATCGAGGTGCTCTTCTTTGATGCCAGGCCCCGAATCCTCAATAGTGACCACAATCTGCTGGCTTTTAGTTTCACATTGAATAAACAACGACCCATTTTTACCCATCGCGTCAGCTGCGTTGAGGATAATATTTGTCCACACCTGGTTCAGGGCTGCCGCATTTGCCCGTATCTCCGGGATCTCTTCCAGGTTAATCTCAATGTCGTAATATTTGATTCGGTTGCTGGTCAGCTGCAGTGTGTCGTGGATTCCCTCCCGAATATCGATCTCCTCCCATTCCTGATCGGAATCGCTCCGGCTGTAGCTCTTCAGGCTCTGAACCATACCCGAAATCCGGTTGCCGGCCGATTCGATATTTTGAAACATTTTTCCCATCTCAAAATAATTCAGATAATTGTTGAGCTCATTACTCCCGCTGATATCCTTTTCTTTAAGAATGCCGATCAGGAATTCGGGAAACTGAGCCATCAGCCTTAATTGCTGTTTACGGGCGTCCGGGAAGCTTTTTTCAAGCTTATTGGCTCGCTTACGTATCGTTTTCGTGTCGGGGTACCCGGCTTTTTTCCCGGACTCATAAAATTTCTGCGCCGTATCACGCCCGACTATGTCATCATGGAAGTCGTTTAAGAGACTGGTAATGCGGGTTTCAAGTGTTTCAGTCGATCGAAGCAATGACGCTGCCGGGTTATTTACCTCGTGGGCAAATCCTGCCACAAGCTGACCAAGGGTCGCCATTTTCTCTTGGTAGATAAGCTGTTCCTGCGCTTTTTGAAGGTCATTATAGGCTTTTTTTAGCTCGTTTCGTTCGCTTTGAAGCCGCTGGTTCACGGAATCGAGTTTCATCTGAAGGATAATGGTCCCCCGGAACCGCTCCAGTAAATTGGCGAGAATCAGCTCATCAAAATAATCCTGCATTCTCGGTGATCCCGCAATCAGCTGCTTGAGCTCTACATCCGGAATTTCAAGGATAGTACACGGTTTTGTGGTTATCGCCGTCGTGAGGGATGGCCTGCCGGTAGTATAAGCAATGATACCAATAATTGATCCGGGCAGAAGATCCAGTACAGGAAAGTTTATACCGGTATGAGGTTTCTTCTTGTATAGCTTTGCCTCACCATCCAAAAGGATATAAATATTTTGTAGCTCGTCGCCTTCCCGAAAGAGCTCCAAACCTTTCTCTGTTTTTCTGAGGAACCGACCCGAGTCACTTTCATCGTCAATCAGCCGCCGGATGAGCTTTGTTACCTGCGTTCGGTCTTCAAGCCACTGTGTTCCAAATTTAAATTTCATAAAGTTAACTATTGATCTGTGATGCCACGCTCTTTGCGTATGTAGTCGGCTATGCGCGTGCTGTCGAGAACACTCATATATTCCATCGGGTTGTCTGCCTGCTCGATCACATAATCCGTCAGAAGTTTACGCGTTGTTTCAACCAGGTCACCTTTTTCCCATGGTTTGGCAATGTAATGTTTGAGGTCAGCTTCATTCACAGCCCGAACCGTTTCATCCAAACCGGCCTGGCCTGTGATGAGGACTTTCCGGGTGCGTTCAGTATTTGGGTTTTTCTGCATCTCAACCAGCAGCTCAACGCCATTTTGCCCCGGCAGAACATGATCACAAAGGATCAGCCCAATCTCATGGCCGTCATCAATCAGTGCGTTAATGAGCTCCCGGGATTCCTCGGCAGAATCAGCCATTTCGATTGGGAATGTATCCTCAAACTCCTCAAGATCTCTTACAATAGCATCGAGAACTTCAGGTTCGTCCTCAACAACAAAGATGTAGATTTTATGTTTCATAGCGAGCATGATTTAAATGATATTTGGCCAGTAAAAAACAGAGAGAAGCAGGATCAGTGCCAGGCCAATAATACCAATGATGGAACCTGACAGCAGCATGTGCTTCGTTTTGAGAACGCCGGTACTTTCAGCAATGGCATTGGGCGGTGTTGATATTGGGAGGATCATCGCAAAGCTTGCCGACAGCGCAATGACCAGGCCAATCATCAGCATACCAAAAACACCTTCCAGCGCACCGGAGGTAACCAGCGTGAGCGCCAGCGGAATTAGCAGGGAAGCCGTAACCGTGTTCGACAGAAAATTGGACATAATCAGCGCAACGGCCCCGAACACAACAAGTACCATTATAGATGACAGATCTCCCCAGGCGATACCGCCAACGAGCCAGCTTGCGAGTCCGGTGTCTTTCATTGAAATACCCAGCGCTATTCCTCCAGCAATTAGCCAAAGGACTTCCCACGGAAGCTTCCTGATATCCTGTTTGCCGAAAGCAGAAGAAAGCGTGAGCACTACAACGGGAAGCAGCGCCACAATACTGCTTTTGATACCGTGAAACCCTTCGGTGACCCAAAGCAACACGGTAATCCCGAATGTGACATACAAAAGTATGGCATGTGTTGACGTTTGAAGTTTTGAATCCATATCAAGCGCAACAAACTCTGTAGCGGGCGGGTGGAGCCGGAGCAGAACTTGCCAGGCAACAATTAGCATTACAACTGCGAGCGGGAGTGCGTAAAGCATCCAGCTGCCAAAGGCTACTGAAAGTCCCTGCTGATTCAAAGCGGCAATCACAACGGCGTTAGGCGGCGTTCCTATAGGTGTGGCTATTCCTCCGATGTTTGCTGCAAATGGCACGGAAAGCGCAACACCAATCCGGGCAGGATCACCGGCATCCATTTTAGCGATGATGGGAATAATGACTGTAATCATCATTGCTGTAGTAGCTGTGTTGCTCATAAATGCCGAAAGCGCAGCGGTGACCGCCATAAGCCCGAGCATGATGGTAGCCGTTCGTGTTCCAAACGGTCGTAAAAGTATGCGCGTTAAGTTTTTATCGAAATCATATTTAACGGCCGCATCAGCCAGTACAAAACCGCCCAGGAACAGAATAATAATTGGGTTTGCTAGCGTACCGATGAATTGGGTGTACGACTGTGGATCGTATTCGGCAACAGAGGAGTAGTCAATAATTCCTTCTGCACTTAGCAACAGTACCTGGGAAAAGATGACAAGGATTGAAGTTGAATAAATTGGGATGGTTTCGAACATCCAGAAAATAGCGGCCAACAGAAAAATGCTCATCGCAACATGGCCGGCAATCGAGAGACCCTGGAAATTAACAAGAAGAGGAATACAGAACCCAATGATTCCTAAAGTTAAACCTGTTCGTTGTGTATTTGTCATTGGCGTTGACCCCGAATCTTATTGAATCGCTATTCATAATATATCTGAAAATGTATGTTCTGTTGATGAAGAAAGTAAATAAAGAATGAACGAGTGCCTTTGTCACAAAACCGTGCCAATGTATAATGTCGGCGTTATCGTGAATTCGAAATCCTGGTGAGGCATCATACAGGTCAGGCTTACAAAGTCATTCATAAAATGGCTACAAAATAAGTTAAATCAAGCTTTTATATTTTTTTGATGGGGGTAGCTTTGAAAATAAGAGAAAAAATTAGTTAAATAATAGTGATCCCCTGCTATTCGAACCGTAACGAATTTTAAGGCGATGATTAACACACAAGAGAAAATTCAAGAGTTACTTGTCCAGGCTGATATTTGTTTAAATGGAGACCGTCCCTGGGATCTCACTGTTCATGATAACAGGTTTTATGACCGTGTGATCCGCCACGGATCTATCGGGCTCGGTGAGGCTTATATGGACGGATGGTGGGACGCTGAAGAACTGGACGAGTTTTTTTGCAAACTTTTAAGGGCTGAACTTGATAAGAAGGCGGGCTACTCACCCGGGTGGATTTTACTATTCCTAAGATCTCTCTTCACGAATCTTCAAAGACAAACTAAAGCCTACCAGATCGGGGAGCGTCACTACGACATCGGGAATGATCTCTACAGAGCCATGCTCGACAAGCGTATGGTCTACACCGGCGCTTACTGGGAGGATGCTTCCACACTTGATGAAGCCCAGGAGAATAAACTGGAGATGGTTTGCCGGAAACTTGGGCTGCAGCCTGGCCAATCAGTCCTTGACATCGGTTGCGGCTGGGGAAGTTTTGCGAAATATGCGGCCGAAAAATATGACGTAGAGGTTATCGGAATTACAGTCTCAAAGGAACAAGCAAAGCTTGGGCGAGAGCTATGTGAAGGACTTCCTGTTACGATTCGTCTTCAGGACTACCGTGATCTTGATGAACAGTTTGAACACATTGTATCACTCGGTATGATTGAACATGTTGGCTATAAAAATTACAGAAAGTACTTTGATGTCGTCACCCGCTGCCTGTCCGATAGCGGATCGGTCCTTTTGCAATCCATCGGCAGCAGTTATGCAGTGCGGGTAACCGATCCCTGGATCCAGAAATATATATTTCCAAACTCAATGCTTCCCTCCATCTCACAGCTGGCAAATGCATTTGAAGGCAAACTAGTGGTGGAAGACTGGCAAAATATCGGTGTGGACTATGACAGGACTCTGATGGCCTGGTTTCGAAATTTTAACAAGAACTGGAGCTCTCTTAGTCACAACTATTCCGAACGCTTCTACCGCATGTGGAAATATTACCTGTTGATGAGCGCAGGTGGTTTCAGGGCCCGAAAGAACCAATTATGGCAAATTGCATTTACAAAATCGGGTCTGCCTAATGGGTTTCGGGTTCCGGGATACCGGGAATCGGAGGTGGCATATCTCTCAAAGCAGGGGTAAAGCTGTAAAAAAACGTACGATCAAACACACAGGGGCAGAGTCATATAATCCGGCCACAAAATCACTCCATCCAAGGGTGATAGCTAAACCAAACAGGAACAATGCCATAAAAAATAGATACGGCTCTTTTGATTGATCTGGATTTTTTTAATAAAAATGGAAGGGAAACCTGTGATGAAAGACACTGCAGATCCAACGGTTAAAATATTTGTGAGTATACTCATTTTCTCTTCTCCATAATTTAGTGTTAACAGATCGTCTTTTCTCTTGCTGATGCATTCGCAGAATAATTAATTACATTATTGAGTGTAATTAAAGCCGTTAAGTTTGACGGATTTTTAATATTAATCTCCAATCAATTTTCAACTGCTGTGCCATCAATAAATCAACTTCCACCCATCGCTGCTATCGCAACTCCAATCGGAGAGGGGGGAATAGCCGTCATACGGGTATCCGGAAAAGATGCCATCCATAAAGTAAATGACTGTTTTAAAGGTAAAGACCTGATGGCGGTCGATTCTCATACGGCACATTTTGGAAAAATCATTCAAAAAGGCGGCCGGGTGGTAGATGAAGTTGTGGCCACTGTTTTCAAATCTCCAAAGTCGTATACCGGCGAGGATACTGTTGAAGTCTCGTGCCATGGCGGCGTACTTGTGACCCAGGCGGTTCTGGAAACGGTTTTGGCGTTGGGAGTCCGCGGCGCTGAACCGGGAGAATTTACCCAGCGCGCTTTTCTGAACGGTAAACTGGATCTTGACCAGGCTGAGGCGGTGGCTGATCTGATTCACGCCAAGAGTATTAAAGCAGTGGATGCGGCCCATCAGCAGCTGGAAGGCAGGCTTGGGAAACATATCAAAGAATTTCGGCAGCAGATTGTGGACGCCACAGCGATGGTGGAGCTGGAGCTCGATTTTATTGAGGAGGACGTGGAGTTTGCCAACAAAGAGCAGCTGCGAAAATTACTGTCCGATCTGGATGAAGAGATTGGCCGGCTGCTCGACACCTACGAAACCGGCCGCCTGGTGAAGGATGGCGTGAAGACGGTGTTCATAGGCCGGCCGAATGCCGGAAAATCTACGCTGCTTAATACGTTAGTGGGGAGCGAGCGCGCCATCGTTACCGAAATTGCCGGGACCACCCGTGATACCATCGACGCAGACTGGAGCTACGATGGACTTTTGTTTCGGCTGATTGACACGGCCGGACTGCGGGAAACGGAGGATATAATTGAGGCAGAGGGCGTGAAGCGGTCACAGAAAGCCTTTGAACAGGCAGATTTGGTTGTGTACCTGAAAGATCTCTCGCTACCGTTTGATGCAGACGAGCGCGAGGAGATTGCCGGGTTTCAAAAGAGAGCCGCAGACACGCCGTTCCTGCTAGTCGGGACCAAGCTGGACCTTGCGGATCATTCACAGGAAGAGCGCATTCAGTACGATTTGAAGATCTCGGCGATTGAAGAGCAAAATATCGAACAGCTAAAAAAGATAATGAAGCAGCGCGCTCTGGAAAGTAAAGATTATGATACATCCAGCCTTCTGGTGACCTCCTCGCGTCATCGGGATGCGCTGCAGAAAGCACGCGAAAACGTACGCCGGGCCATCACTGCACTCGACCAGGGCATGACCGGTGACTTCCTGTCCATCGACCTCCGGGCCGCCCTCAAAGACCTCGGCACCATCACCGGTGAAATAACAAATGAAGACGTGCTTGATAGTATATTCTCGCGGTTTTGTATTGGTAAGTGACCGTAGAGCGGGTCGCCGACCCGCTTATCATGAACCTGGCAAACCACCGATCGTGGTGAAAGGTTATGGCACTGGTTTACTTCCATCCAAAACCCGGACAAGGATCGTTCATCGAATATTCCCCTCTCGGCTCAGGCGAGCCGTGGTACGTAGAGCGGGTCGCCGACCCGCTTATCATGAACCTGGCAAACCACCGATCGTGGTGAAAGGTTATGGCACTGGTTTACTTCCATCCAAAACCCGGACAAGGATCGTTCATCGAATATTCCCCTCTCGGCTCAGGCGAGCCGTGGTACATAGAGCGGGTCGCCGACCCGCTTATCATGAACCTGGCAAACCACCGATCGTAGTGAAAGGATATGGCACTTGTTTACTCCCACCCCAAAACCCGGACAAGGATCGTTGATCGAATCCTTCCCCTCTCGGCTCAGGCGAGCCGAGGTACGTAGAGCGGGTCGCCGACCCGCTTCTCATGAACCTGGCAAACCATCGATCGTAGTGAAAGGATATGACACTTGTTTACTTCCACACAAAACACGGACAAGGATCGTTGATCGAATCTTCCCATCTCAGCTCAGGCGAGCCGAGGTACGAACTTCCACAGGCAACTTAATAAGACGATTTCTCAATAGGAGTGTTAGTAATTCGACTGCGATACATTCATGGAATTTTTTTCTAATAGTGAGTTCAGAACTTTTGGTGATGTCTACTCAGGGATGAAATAACTGTTAATTATAAATGGCATTAATGGCATTATTAGCATTAATTTGATAAATGAGTTAGAAAACCTTTGTTTATGAGTCGTACAGGTATATTCTGAATAAATTCAATTGGCTGGTTACTTTACGCGCTCAGCATGTATTCTTTTTTAAAGTAAAAATATACTTTAATACAAAAGCCCAAACATCCAAAGCGGAATTCTGTTTTCGGACCCTACCTCAAGATTATCTGCTGCAACAATTGGATGCGATCCATCGCTTACATCCGGCAGCGGTTCATCTCGGTCGCCCGTGGTTATTGTCATGCCATTTAGATAGACAGCCCCGGATTTATGAATAGAACAGTTGAACCCGGCATTTTGAAGCTGACTAATTAAAAACGTCTTCCGAACCGCATCAGGCCGCGGCTGGTTCCCTGCAAATTGCAGAAACGACGGATCACCGGGCGCAATGAGGTCCGGCTTGCGATGCCTGGTGGTTCCTGTTCGATTGAGCCAAATCCTGTGAATAATACCTGTGTGCTCAAGAAGCGACAGCCATGAGTAGATGGAATCGCGGCTTACGGAAAGATACCTGGCCATATCGGAAATATTAGGTTTGAATGGGCCCTGGTGAATAATAAGTGCTAAGAGACGCTTAATTTTTGTAACTGACCGATAATCCACTCCCTCAAGAGCAGGAAGCACAGATTCAAGGAAAGTATTCATCCGCTGCTCACCAAACAGAGTTCCCGGGTAGTATCCTGGTTTGTTCTTGGGTGAAAATAGTGTTCCGCCGGCTAAGTACCTTCTGAAAGGCGGAATTGGCTGAAATAATCCGGAGATTCCCTCTGAGAACTCTTTATGAAATGAAACAATTTCCCCGAGCTTTTTCTGATCAATTCTGATGGATTCCCTGAACTGCAGATATTCGCGAAACGAGAGTGGAGGCAAATGATGGGAAGACACTTGGCCTGCAAGTGGATTCAAAAAGGTTAGCGGAGCAGCTGACGTTGAAATCAGTCTAAGATCCGGCAGGTCACTTATAATCTGAGTGATACTTTGGGCGCGGTCCGGGTAGGAATGTAAATCATCAATAAGCAAATGCCGGCCTCCATTCAGATAAAAAAGTTCGGCTATCTCATAGAGAGATTTAGTATGAAACCAGAGCGTTTCACCGGATAGGTAAAGTGACTCTTCCGGCGGTAGATCATCATGATAGTCAGCCAGTTGAAGCAGTAGTGTTGATTTACCGGTTCCCGGTGCACCGTAAATAATTGTAAGGCGTTTGGTGAAATCTATACTATAGTAGAGATGCCTGAAGAATTTGTTTGGTACTTTTTGGCGAAGCTGCTGATCCCGTTCTATAAAAAAATCCATAAGTGTTGGTTTGATTCAACACAAATATATAAATACTGTCGACTCGAAACTACAATTAATAAATTAATTGTATAATAGTTCAGTCAAAATGTCCGAAGCAGAATGTATTCCAGGCTAAATATGATTATCTGAAAAATTGAGAGTGACGTGATGATCTACAGATATGAGTAAACTTTAGATACCTGCAGAGTTCCTCTTTACTTAATATCAGTTAGCAACTGCCCCGATAACTGCAGCAGATCAATTTCAGAAAACTTCGCCTGAACCCTTAGGGAAATCAGGTTCTGCCGGGTCTCCAGGAGATTAAGCTGGGCTTCGCGAAAGTCGGTATTGGTAACCTGACCCTGTTCAAAGGCAAGCTCAGTTCTCTCAAAGTTGAGTTCAGCTGTATCAACATTTAGTTGCTGTTTCTCCAGGAGAAATAAATTAGTGGTATAGGTTTCGTAAGCATTCAGAACCTCGCTCCGAACGTTTTTTTCGGTGAGACGCTTCTGCTCTTCGCTATTTTTTAGACGGATTTTATTGTTCTGAACAGTTAAGTTGCGGCGAAATCCATCAAAAAGAGAAAAACTAAATGAAAGGCCAGCCGAGAAACCATCGGTTTCCTGGAACGTAAATTGCCCTGCGTCACTTTCGAACCGGTTATAGTTATAACTTGCGCTGGTAGAGATCTGAGGATAGCGGGCGGCCCGAGACTGCTGGAGCTGCAGGCGGGCTTGCTCAGTTTCAATTTCTGATGCATTTAAACGCGCATTTTCTGAAAGAGCTGCGTGCAAGAGTGTGTCGAGTGACATCTGATCGTCTATTTCAACGTCATCGTCAACGGCTACATCCATTGATGGGTCAGCTCCCAGTAAGACCTGTAAATTTCGTTTGGCTCGGTTCAGGCTTAACTCGGTTTCTACAACACGGATGCTATCCTGGTTTAAACTAACCTCGGCATTTAAAAGGTCCACCCGGGAGCCGCCACCGGCTTCATAATTTTGCAGTGCGCGGCGATAACGCTGATTGGAAATTTCAACGGCTTCGCGGGTAACGACAAGTAATTGCGCCTGAGTGTTTACATTCAGATAAAGCTCGATAACCTGCAGAAGCGTAAGCTCTATTTCTCGTCGGGTCTGGACGGCACCAAGTTCTGCTCCCTGTTTAAGACTCTTCAGACGATATCGGTTACCAAATCCATCAAACAGCACCCATTGAAAATCAATCGATGCATTCAGCCTGTTTGAACGGCTGCCGGATACATCCTGCCCGGGCCGATTGGGAAACTCAAGGCGAGTGTCTTCAATCGATTCGGAATAGGAGCTGTTCAGAGAGAGGATTGGCAGATACCCGGCATTGCCGATCGTGGCACTGTTTTCGTCAATCTCTTCCAGATTTCTTGAAATAGTTATGGAGTGATTTTCTTCCAGGGCGATTTCAACGGCGTCTTTAAGAGACAGTGTGCCTGTATCTTGCCCTGAAGCGATAATTGGAATAACTATCAGGAGTAAAAAGCCGAGTGTCAGTTTATTCTTCATTTTCTTTCTCCCATTGTAAATCTTTAGCGACAGGTTGAACAGATTCGAGTGTTATCCATTCGCCTTCCCATAGCCAATGGACCGATCGTACGATATTACCGGCTGTAATAAGCAAAATGGGCAATAAAATCAAAAGTATTAAGGTAGCTCCCAAAAGGCCATAAGCAACGCTCACCGCCATAGGTATAAGGAATTGGGCCTGGAAACTTTGATCCAGAATGAGAGGTGCAAGCCCGGCAGCGGTTGTTCCGGTAGTAAGTATGATTGGCCTGAAACGCGACCTCCCGGCATCAATCATTGCTTCATACACATCCATCCCTTTTCGAAGATTATCGTTATAGGCGGTTACAAGCACCAGGCCGTCATTTACCAAAATACCCACCAGGGCAATAATACCCAGTAACGATAAGATGCCAAGGGGAATCCCGTGAATGAAATGGCCCCATGCGGCACCAATGATACCAAAGGGAATAATTGTCATAATTACAAGCGCCTGCGAAACCGATTTAAACGTAAAGACGATCACAGCAAAAATAAGAATCAATAAAACCGGCAGTGCTGTTTGCATGGCACCAATGACCTCTCCGGTTTCCTGAGCCTCTCCCTGAAGTGTATAGTTGATAGAAGGGTAAGCACTGATAATTTGAGGAAGCACCTGATTTTCAAGGTTACTTAAAACATCCGGAGCCGAGACTTGATTATTAGCGACATCCGCTTCTACTAGAATTTCCCGAACGCCATCACGGTGATAGATTGCTACAAGCCCCTGCTGATAACTTAAACTGGCGAGTTCGCTGAGCGAATGCCGGGATCCGTCAGGAGCCGTTATTTCCATATTCAGGATGTCCGCTTGGCTTCTGCGTTGGTCAATATCATAGCGAACCCAAACCCTTACCTCGTTTTTTCCGCGCTGCAGCCGCTGAACTTCATTTCCGAAAAAAGCATCGCGTACCTGGCTGCTGACCATTCGCGTAGTGAGCCCAAGGGCATAGGCCCGGTCATTCAGTTCAATGTGAATTTCCGGCTCTTCGTCATCACGGTTGTCAAGCACATCTGCGAGCCGCGGGTCATTTCTCATCTCCGACATCAGGCGGTCTGCTGCGCGATTAAGCTCATTAAAATTGGGTGAGAACAGAGAGATAGCCACCGGCTTCCCAAATGGAGACCCTCCCTCATAAGAAACCCTTTCCGCGCGCGGAATGGCACCAACTTCTTCCAGGAGATCTGCTATTATTTCTGATGTACGGAGCGGACGCTCTTCCGATGCCATCAGGTAATAGGTCATATTCAGCTCATTGGTTTCATAACCCACACGCATCTCAATATTTCGAATGATATCTTCATCAGTATTGAACTGATCACGATACTTTTCGTTCAGCCGTTCTCCGGCCGATACCATGCGCCGTCCCTGCCGTTCTGTATATTCTACATTTATAGCCCGGGTTAGCATCACGCTTACAGTAATACTGTTCTCCTCAATATCCGGGAAAAAAGTTGTGCGGATAATGCCCCCGCCAATTGAAGCGATTGTGAATACGAAAATGGACAGAAAGCTGAGGATTGTAAGTGTTTTATTCCGCAGGGCAAATTCATAAGAAGGCACGTAAAAACGGTCTCTGAAACGTTTGATGGAATTAGCAACCTTTTGCTGAACACCCTCGTTGCTCCCGTTCTTTTTAAGCGATTTGGAGTGGGCGAGGTGTGCCGGTAAAAATATGAAAACTTCTATGAGCGAAATGATAAGTGTAGCGGAAACAACAAAGGCCACATCAGAGAAGAACTCACCCAGCTGACCGGGAATAAAGAAGAAAAATGAAAACGCCAATACGGTAGTGATAATCGCAGATGTCACGGCCGACATCACCTCCATTGTGCCTTCCACGGCAGCATTTATGGGAGTAAGCCCCTCCTCGTATTTCTGAAAAATATTTTCACCCACTACAATTCCGTCATCAACCAGTATACCTATCACAATAATCATCCCAAACAGGGAGATAACGTTGATGGTGAGCCCGTACCAGATAGCCATCACAAACATGCCGCACAGTGATATGGGAATACTTAAAGCAACCCAGAAAGCAAGCCGGATCCTCAAAAACATGCCGAGTAAAAGCAGCACTAAAGCCGCTCCCAGAAGCCCGTTTTCCTGTAGAAGACTGATCCGGTCTCTCAGGCTTTTAGTGGAATCATCTACAAGATAGAGCTCCACTTCCGACCGGCCTGTATTGAATTCTTCTATGTATTCTTTGATACTTTCAGCGGCCTGAAGGATATCCTCATTGTTAGTTGTATTCACCGTAATGTTAATAGCCCGTGCCCTGTCCAGAAATACGCGCTGGGCGCCTTCTTCAAGATCATCCCGGACGTTGGCCACATCACTAAGGCGGATGATCGTTCCGTCAGGCCGGGTGATAACCGGGATATCTTTGAATCCCGTGGCAAAGTAATCTCTCTCCTCAACCCTGATGCGATACTCGAGCTCGCTTCCCCTCAGAATACCGCCGGTTGACCTGATGTTTTCGGCAGCTACTGCATTTGCCACATCCTGGATGGTCATGCCATAATTTCGCAGCGCTGATTCACGAACACTGATCTCGATTTCCGGGCTGTTGTAGCCAAATATGCTGATGCGGCTAATGTTATCATATTTACGAAGATCATCTTCTACCTGGTCGGCCAAATCCTGCAGTGCCGTTACAGATATATCTCCGCGCAGCACGAGCTGACCGGCAGGGTTGAGCTGATCCTGTTTTGAAACGGTAATCTCTTCAAGTCCGGCCGGGAACGTGCTGATGCGGTCTACTTCATTTTTGATCTCCTGAAGTGCCAGGTTGGGATCAATGCCGGTTTCAATTTCAACGGTTACGGTAGTTCTGTCTTCTTCTGTGCGTGATGTAATTTCTTTCACGCCATCTACGGCGGCAAGATTGTCCTCAATTTTCAGGACAATGCTTTCCTCCATTTCAATGGGAGATGCGCCGGGGTAAACAGCCGAAACATTGATAAATCGTACCTGCTGTTCGGGAAAAAAGCTGGACTGCAGATTCAGGGCAGCCAGTGTTCCGAAGAAGAGTATCACCACGATACAGAGGTTAACCAGGACAACATGTTTTACAAAAAACCGGATAATACCGCGCATCTATTGCTCCTCCCGGCGAGTTACTCTGGTGTCTTCAAACGCAGCATTTCTGAATTCGTCAATAATGGTAGTGCCGGGTTCAAGCCCGCTTACAATCATGCTGTCACCGGCGCTTGCGCGAAGTTCCACCGTAGTCAGCGTAGCCCGGCCGTCTTTTACTGTAAAGAGTTCATTATCCCGGATGAGAATATCTTTATGAATCTTAAAGGCATCAGCAAACACTTGTCCCCGAATATCACCTTCAAGATAATATCCCGGCTCAAGATCAGAATCACTGATATCCACAAATATTTTAACGCTTTGGGTTCCCGGTTCTACGAGGGCATTTTTCCGGGTTACGGTACCGCTATATGTTTCAGAATTAATACCGGTGGTGCGTACCGTAATAGTGGCTCCGGTAGATACATATTGTGCCTCGCGTGCCGGAATGGAAGCTTCAATTTCAAGTGTCTCTGTGCCGGTAAACTGCCCGAGCATTTGACCGCTTTGAACCAGTGCACCTGGATTTATTTGGTGATCGGTAACGACTCCGTCGAAGGGCGCTCGAATTGTAAATTTATCAAGCCGAACCTCCTGCTGACGGATAGAGTAAAATCTGCTGAACACATTCTGGCGATTCAGGTACATTCTGAACTGTCTGTCTGCTACTTCCGGCAGGGGCCGGAGAGATTCCGATGCGTCCATGTTGTCGAGATATGACGACCAGGCGTCGTAATTGCCGGGATAGTCAATACTGATATCGGGCAGTAGCTGAGAAATTATGGCTGAGAACTCATATCGGGCTGCCTGAAGTTGCTGCCGCTGCTCGTCATTATTTAACTGCATAAGGATGTCACCCCTGTTGAATGCCGTGCCTGTTTTGAACGGACGATCTCCATGTTCAAAAATACCGGTTACTTCGGCATAAATTTCAAACTGTTCAAATGGTATGACTCTACCCGTAAACCTGATCGATGATTGAATACTTTCGGGCTGGTAGGTTACCATTAAAACGGGGGCAGCTTCGGTATCACTTTCCTGAGTAGTTTCCTCTTCGGAGCCTGATACAATGTACCATGAGAGAAAAAGTGTGGCCACGAAAATAATCACTCCGGATATCACCGAAAGTTTGCGTGAATTCATAGTGGGATCGTTTAGTTGAATAAAACTGATAACATTTGAATAACTTCAACTATCTGTATACGTATACAGTTCAACTTTTTAACTCTTTTTTCATAACTATCTCATTTTCATAATTCAGCAATTGAACCGGCGCTTTTAAAAGTGACTGGTGATACACGTTTATATGAGATCAAAACTAAAGTCATATAAATATTTTCCTGCGCCGTGTGTGAACTGAAGCAGATGTGAATGACTAAGAAGTATTCGCAGAACAATTTATAGCTACTGAAATTGATGCTTTTAGCAGATAGAGGATTTAATTAAGTTGTCAATCTTGTAAAAAATCAAACAGATTGCCCAATAAATATGAAACTCCGGATTGTAATTTTTTTAGTCTTTTTCTTCTCAGGCGTGATTGTTCACCCGGTATTTGCCCAGCTTCAAAGCCCGGCAGACTACCTTGGCTACGAATTGGGGGATCGATATACACCCCATCACCAGGTAATGGGGTATGTTCGGCATGTGGCCGAAAACTCAAACCGTGTCTCTTTTGAGGCGTATGGCGAAACCTATGAAAATCGTGAGCTGGTCCATCTGGTTGTAACGTCACCGGCCAACCACCAGAATATTGAAGAGATCCGAACCAATAATTTAAAGCTAACCGGGTTGATTGAGGGTGAACCCACCGGCCAGAGAAAAGCAATTGTATGGCTAAGCTATAACATTCACGGCAATGAGACCTCGAGCAGTGAGGCCGCGATGAATACACTCTTTCAGCTGGCAGATCCGGGGAATATGGAATCTGCAGGCTGGCTCGAAAATACCGTAGTTGTGATTGACCCGATGGTTAACCCTGACGGCAGAGAACGGTACGTAAACTGGTTTCGCGGGATAACGGGCAGTGAATACGATCCAAAGGTGGAGTCGCGGGAGCATCACGAGCCATGGCCCGGAGGCAGACCCAATCATTACTATTTTGATTTGAACCGCGACTGGGCGTGGCAAACGCAGCAGGAATCTCAGATGAGATCAGCCATCTACCAGGAATGGATGCCCCATGTTCATGTTGATTTTCACGAGCAAGGCTACAACTCACCGTACTATTTCGCCCCGGCAGCCGAGCCATTCCATGAAGCCATCACCGACTGGCAGCGTGAGTTTCAAACCACAATTGGTGAAAATCATACCTCGTATTTTGATGAAGAGGGCTGGCTATACTTTACAAAGCAGCGGTTTGATCTGTTTTATCCAAGTTATGGAGATACCTGGCCCACTTTTAACGGCGCCATCGGCATGACGTATGAGCAGGCGGGCCATGGGCTAGGCGGTGCAGCCGTTATCACTGAAGACGGCGATACATTAACGCTGAAAGATCGCCTGACGCATCATACCGTTACCGGAATTTCCACCGTTGAAGTAACAGCCCAACATTCAGAACGGGTTATGAATGAGTTCGAGACCCGGTTTCAGCAAGCTGTTGAAAATCCAGCCGGGCAGTACAAAACTTATGTTGTGAAAGCAGACAACGATCCGGATAACATTTACAATCTGCTCACATTTTTAGACAATCAGCAGATTCGGTACGGGCGGGCCGGTGATTCTGAAAGGGCCGACGGCTACAACTATGCAACCGGCGAAAACGAGCGATTTTCAGTTGAAGACGATGATATTATTATTAGCGCATATCAGCCAAAATCACAGCTTGCCCGAGTATTTTTTGAGCCCAACCCGGCCCTGTCAGATTCTCTGACTTATGATATCACGGCATGGGAGGCGCACTACCGGTTTGGGCTGACGGGCTATGCAACTGAACGCCGAATTGATCCTGAGGCAGAACTATCGGCAGATCTATTTTGGAATTCTGAGTACACCGGCGTGAACGAGCCATACGCTTATATCGCAGAATGGGGATCGATGAATGATGCCAGATTCCTGGCCGATATCACTAAAAAAGGCATCAACAGCAGATTTAGCACAGTGCCGTTTCAGATAGACGGCAGAAAATTTGAACGGGGAACGCTCGTAATCACCCGTGCCGGCAATAAGCATCTTGGAGAGCAATTTGATCAAATTGTTCGAGAAGCAGCAACAGAGTTTGGCCGATCTCTTCATGGTAGCGCCAGCGGGTATGTGCAGGAGGGAGCTGATTTCGGTTCCTCTGATGTTGCTTTTATCGACAAACCCAAAGTGGCCATATTTATGGGAGATGGAACGTCTTCTCTGGCGGCCGGTGAAGTTTGGCATTTTTTCGATCAGCAACTGAACTATCCCGCTACGTTAATTCATACCCATCACTTTAGCCGGGTAGATCTGGGTGATTACAACACAATTGTGATGCCAAGCGGATATTATTCTGACATGCTGAATGACAGTGCAAAAAATAAACTGACCGACTGGGTGAAATCCGGCGGTAAGCTGATTGCCATTGATAATGCGGTGTCAGCACTTGCAGGAATTGATGCCTTTCAGATTTCGAGGAAATCACTGCCCGATAACGATGAAGAGGATGCCGACGAGTCAAAACTGCGCACATATGACGAAAGCAGCCGAATTCGTGCCATGAGCAGCACGCCCGGTTCTATCTTCAGAACCACGCTCGATGGTACCCATCCGCTGGCCTATGGATACAAGACGGACTATTTTTCGCTCAAAACAGATGCATCCGCATTTGACTATCTCAGCAGCGGCTGGAATGTGGGAACTGTTCGGTCCGATGCACACATGAGTGGGTTTGCAGGTCAGCTGGCAAAAGAGAATCTGGAAGGAAGTCTCTCATTTGGCGTTCAGTCTGTTGGATCTGGGGATGTTATTTATATGGTCGACAATCCGCTGTTTAGGGGATTCTGGGAGAACGGGAAAATTTTGTTTATTAACGCACTGTTTTTTGTGGGACAGTAATGGTTATCTCGTCAGCATGAGGCTGATACTTTAGCTTTCAATTTAAAATTAAGCCGATGATTGTGTCAAACGATCATCGGCTTTTTTTATGAACATATGTCAAATGCAGAAAAAGCGAAGGGCACAGATAGGTTAAATAGATGTGTACTTGTGATTATTTTATCAAATATTTGAATTATATATCAATAATATTTAAAATAAGTTAAATAAAATTAAATAAAGGTATGGAAAACAGAGAAAAGCAGCTCCCGGTCACATGTCCCAGCTGTGGAGGTGATTTGAATGTGAAAGTGCTTGGCTGCCCCAATTGCCGTACGGAGGTTAGTGGAGATTACGACCTGCCGGTGCTTTTGAGACTCAGCAAGGATGAGGTGGGATTTGTACTATCATTTATAAAAAACAGTGGGAGTTTGAAAGAGATGGCCAATGAGATGGGCCTGAGCTACCCAACGGTTCGCAACTATCTGAACGAGTTAATTGAAAAAATAGGCCGGCTTGAAGATGACTCTGACAACTGAAAATAAGAGACTCAGTATGTGGTTGTTTAACCCGTTTTTATTCGTTGGTGGTGAACGCATACTTTTTATCGGGCTGATCATAGCAGCGGTTCATATTCCGATCGGCTATTACTTGGATATTAGGTTTGCTGGCGCCATTGATATGCATCTTGTTCCCATAGTAACGTCCTGGGCTACACCCGTTGCAGATATTTTGATTGCATGGGTGAGCATGGCGGGATGCATGTTTGCAGCTGCAAAACTTTTCCGGTCACCAATACGTGTTATCGATATCACAGGTTCGGTTGCGGTTGCCCGAATACCGCTGCTAATTTCTATCGGACCCGCACTTCTGCTTGAGCCAGATGTTCAATCAATCGAAGAGCTGCTGAATCTTCAGGGATCAGAGCTATACCAGCTTGCGGCGTTAAGCGTCATAAGCATGCTATTTTTAATCTGGTACTTCGTTCTTCTCTATAATGCGTTCAAAATCAATTCAAACCTGAAAGGAGCCAGGCTGTGGATTGGATTTATTGGATCAGTCATCATTGCTGAAATTGTGTCGATTATGATCCAGCGCGCACTTTAAGCAGTTCAAAAGATACCTGATAAAGTAACCATCAATCCAAGGAATTAGATCATGAGCCATAATAGAACACGTTTCAAGGCACCGTGGGATTTTCTGCTCATCACAATGACCCTTGGAATCATTAGCCTGCTCATTGGTGTAGCAATTGCGACTGGCGTCCCGTGGGTTATACTACTCAATTTAGGACTTATAGTGGTTTTTGCTGCTTTTGGTGTTTATGGCTATAGCATTCAGGATGGCGAGCTGCAAATTGTTCGGCTGGGCTGGTCAAAAAATATCCCGTATTCCAGTATCAGGCGTGTTGATAACAAGCCGATAGCTATGATGGGGTCACTCAGGCTATTCGGAATTGGCGGAGTATTTGGATATATCGGCAATTTTAAAAACAGTATTCTGGGGCATTATAAAGCCTATGTGACCCATCGAAAGAAAACCGTCTTGATCGTGACCGATAACGATCAGAAAATTCTTATTTCACCCGATGCTCCAAAAGAGTTTATCAACTCGCTGAAATCTCACATAAGGAAAGAGTCCCGTGGAAAAGATGAGATTGACAAAATCTTCCGAGAGGCAGGATTAAATGATTGAAGTACCTAGGTACAAATCTGAATTTAATCTAAAGTGGTTTAATTCCCCGACCCTCTGGGTCGGAAAGGATAAAAGTCCCCCTTTGA